>NZ_QULJ01000004.1:234610-318849 GCF_003481505.1 Clostridium sp. OM05-5BH
AAATAAAAAGAGATGCCATCCGTTGATATGCTTTGAGAGGATACCCCTCCCCCAAATCTACGAAAAGGGAATCTGATCAGCGGATGGCAGCTTCTGAGATTTTATGACACGATATTAAACATTGAAGCGGAAGAGTACGACATCGCCGTCCTTCACCACGTAGTCCTTGCCCTCCATGCGTACCAACCCTTTTTCTCTGGCTGCATTATAGGAACCGCAGTCTAAGAGATCCTGATAGTTGACTACCTCGGCTTTGATGAAACCGCGCTCAAAATCAGAGTGGATCTTTCCAGCTGCCTGCGGAGCTTTGGTGCCGACCTTGATGGTCCATGCGCGTGTCTCGGTTTCTCCGGCAGTCAGATAACTGATGAGACCAAGCAGACGGTAGCTGGCTGCGATCAGTTTTTCAAGACCGGATTCGGTCAGACCGAGATCTTCGAGGAACATCTTTTTCTCGTCCTCGTCCAGTTCTGCGATTTCCTGTTCAATCTGTGCACAGATAACAAATACCTCGCTGTCGTTCTCAGCTGCAAATTCGCGAACCTGTTTTACATATTCATTGGAAGCACCGTCATCTGCCAGATCATCCTCAGATACGTTGGCAGCGAAGATAACCGGTTTCCAGGTTAAGAGGTCCAGCGTATTGATGAACGCGAGTTCATCCTCGTCCTCCGGCTCAAAGCTCTTAGCCAGATTGCCGTTTTCAAGGTGCGCATACAGTTTTTTCAGAGTTTCCAGCTCTTTTGCAAGGGATTTATTTCCCATGGCGCTCTTGGTTGTCTTGGCAATACGGCGTTCCAGAACTTCCATATCGGAGAAGATGAGCTCCAGGTTGATGGTTTCGATATCGCGGAGAGGATTGACGCTGCCGTCTACATGGATAACATTTGGATCCTCAAAGCAACGGACAACGTGTACGATCGCGTCTACCTCACGGATATTGGCAAGGAACTGGTTTCCAAGACCTTCGCCCTTGGAAGCGCCCTTTACCAGACCAGCGATATCAACGAACTCGATCACAGCCGGAGTGATTTTGGCAGAATTATAAAGAGCTGCTAACTGACCCAGACGCGGATCCGGAACCGGTACGACACCGACGTTCGGATCGATGGTACAGAACGGGTAATTGGCAGACTCAGCGCCAGCCTTGGTCAGAGAATTAAACAGTGTACTTTTGCCTACGTTTGGCAGACCTACGATACCTAATTTCATTTTATGATTTACCTATCCGAAAACCCTTTGCTTATCAGGATTTCCGCCTTTCTTTCGGTTTCTTATTGCGCCTTTTTACGCCCTTTTTGTAATGTTTCTTAATTTTAATGAAAGAAATCAATGCAACTATATATTATAGCAGAAAGACAGCGCTTTTTCAATCTCAAAGGAGACATTTTGTGGCTATAGGAATGCAGAAATGGTTACTGGGCACGTATGCGTGAACAGTAACCAGAAATGTGTAATGGTTGTCTATTTTCCTGTTTAAGAAGTAAGAAAGGATTTTTTAAGGGAGCTGCGGAGTGGTAGGATAGGGCTGAAATACATGATTTTGCAGTAGAAAGAAACTATAAAAATATAGGAATAATTAGAACAAATAAAAAAAAATAAAAAAAACAAAAAAATGCTTGCATTCGCGGAGCGCCTGTGCTATACTAAGCTTCGTCAGTGAGTGACTCACTCGACAGGCAAAAATAAAAAGCAGTAAGCGGGAGTGCTGGAATTGGCAGACAGGCAAGACTAAGGATCTTGTGGGTGTATGCTCGTGTGGGTTCAAGTCCCATCTCCCGCAGTAAGCAGAAGTGGCGGAATTGGCAGACGCGCACGGTTCAGGTCCGTGTGATGGCAACATCATGAGGGTTCAAGTCCCTTCTTCTGCATGACTGATAGCCCGGTACAGAGATGTGCCGGGTTTTTGCTATACTCTGATTCAATAAATTCAGATATAAATTTGCGGAAAACAGGCTTGCAATTTAAATGAAATTGTGCTATACTACTCTTTGTCGGTGAGAAAATCATCGAATAGAGAAAATTGAAAAACAGTAAGCGGGAGTGCTGGAATTGGCAGACAGGCAAGACTAAGGATCTTGTGGGTGTATGCTCGTGTGGGTTCAAGTCCCATCTCCCGCAGTAAGCAGAAGTGGCGGAATTGGCAGACGCGCACGGTTCAGGTCCGTGTGATGGCAACATCATGAGGGTTCAAGTCCCTTCTTCTGCATGATCGATAGCCCGGTACAGAGATGTACCGGGTTTTGTTTTGTTAAAAAAATAGATAGAATATGATGCTGGGATTTGCCATATAAGCATAAACTGTAAAATGAGTGAATTAGTGAATGGCAAGAGCCAGAAAAAAGAAAACCTTTTAAACTTATCTTTGGATGCGACAGAAGCGGAACGGGAAAAGTCCCCGGCACTTCAGATGGGATACGACCAGAATACGAAACGCTGGGAATTAATCATTCAATATAATGGAACTGTGGAAAAGTTGCAGGAACAGCTGCCGCAGGCGGAAATTTATCCACTTTCCGGCGGCTACGCGATTGTGCGGCTCCCTGAATCGCAGGTGGATGATCTGGCAGGATTATCACAGGTTGAGTATATAGAAAAGCCGAAGCGTCTTTATTTTGAGGTGAACCGGGCGATTCGTGATACCTGTATTGCGCCGGTGCAGAGCGGAAATCAAGTCTCTCAAAACGTGTATGGCAGAGATGCTGATTTAAGTGGTCGCGGCACATTGACTGCCATCATCGACTCCGGAATCGATTATTTCCATCCGGACTTTCGAAACGCAGATGGAACGACGCGCATCGCCGCACTCTGGGATCAGGAGCAGAACCGGATTTATACGCGGGAGGAGCTCAACCGGGCATTGGAGGCGGGCAGCCGGGAACGCGCTTACGAGATCGTCCAGTCGCGGGATGTGAGCGGGCACGGGACGGCAGTTGCGGCGATTGCAGCCGGAAATGGCTGGGAGGGCGGCGGACACTACCGGGGAGTAGCCTGGGAGAGTGAACTTCTGGTCGTGAAGCTTGGAACGCCGCTTGCGGATTCATTTCCCAGGACAACAGAGCTGATGCGGGCGTTGGACTATGTGGTGGGAATCGCACAGGAATGGCGGATGCCGGTGGCGGTGAATCTGAGCTTTGGAAATACATACGGTTCGCATGACGGAACCAGCCTGCTGGAGACGTATCTAAATTCGATGGCAGAGCGGGGGCGGACTTCCATCATCGTGGGAACCGGAAATGAAGGATACAGCATGGGACACCGGGCGGGATTTCTACAGATGGGACGTCCAGTGGAGATAGAGCTTGCAGTGGGGGAATATCAGACGGGCTTCGGTGTGCAGCTATGGAAATTGTATCAGGACCGGTTTTCAGTAGAAATTTTCAGTCCGGGCGGCAGCAGCACCGGGGTGATCCGGGAATCATTGGGAGCACAGCGGCTTTCCTATGAGACGGAAGAGATTCTTCTATATTATGGGATGCCGAGTCCATACAGTCAGGCGCAGGAGATTTATCTGGATTTGATTCCAAAAGGAACCTACATTCAGGACGGGCTCTGGAAAATCCGTCTGATTCCAGAAGAAATACGGGATGGTCAGTATGATCTGTGGCTGCCAGCGGGCATGGCACTGAACAGGGAAACACGTTTTTTGGCGGCATCGCCGGACACGACGCTGACAATCCCATCGACCGCCAGCCGGGCGATCTCGGTGGGGGCGTACGATGACGCCACGCAGGCGTATGCAGATTTTTCCGGTCGTGGATTTGCAAGATTGGGGCATCCGATCAAACCAGAGCTGGCGGCACCTGGTGTAAATATCATAACCGCCCGCGCAGGCGGCGGATATGAGGCAGTGACAGGAACTTCCTTTGCCGCTCCATTTGTGACCGGATCGGCGGCTCTGATGATGCAATGGGGGATTGTAAATGGGAACGATCCCTATCTGTATGGGGAGAAGATGAAAGCATATCTCATCCGCGGGGCGCGGAGTCTGCCGGGGGAGACGGTATATCCGAATGAGCGGTTGGGGTATGGGGCATTGTGTCTGGAGCGAAGTTTCCCGTTGTAAAAACAATAGGAAGTGCAAGGTGCACAAAAAACAATAAATGAAATTGTAAATTATATTTAAAGTGTTAATTGAATTTTCCGTTCAAAAGAGTATAATTTATATGGTATAAAATGCAGTGAGCATGGCAAGACATAAAAGAACGGGAATACAGAGAGTCACTGGATGGAGCAGGAAGACTGTTTGGATAGAAAATCCGCCTTTGTTATCCGACTGGATAGCAGAGGCGTTTTTTTATAAATAAACAAAGGAAAGAGGTTTAACTATGAGTGGAGTAATGATGATGATAATCGCCATCGTTGTTCTGGGAGGAGCATACCTTCTGTACGGGCGTTATCTCCAGAATAAGTGGGGCATCGATCCGAATGCCAAAACTCCGGCATATGAGATGGAGGACGGTGTTGATTATGTACCGGCTGATACAAACGTCGTGTTTGGACATCAGTTCGCATCGATCGCCGGTGCGGGTCCGATCAACGGTCCGATCCAGGCAGCAATTTTTGGCTGGCTTCCGGTCCTGCTTTGGATTTTAATCGGCGGCGTATTTTTCGGCGCCGTTCAGGATTTTGCATCCATGTATGCGTCTGTCAAAAATAAGGGTCGTACAATCGGATACATCATCGAAGAGTACATTGGAAAATTAGGAAAGAAATTATTTCTTTTATTCTGCTGGCTGTTCTGTATTCTGGTTGTCGCAGCGTTTGCAGACGTTGTAGCGGGAACATTTAAGGGATTTACGGTCGATGAGGCAGGTGCTGTCACAAAGATAGCGGCAAATGGAGCCGTTGCAACTACTTCTATGTTATTTATCATCGAGGCAGTTGCACTTGGATATTTCCTCAAATATACCAAATTCAACAAATGGATCAACACAGCCGTCGCTATCTTATTACTGGTGGCAGCGATCGCGCTGGGACTGAATTTCCCAGTCTATGTCGATCTTGGAACCTGGCATATTATTATCTTTGTGTACATTCTGATTGCCAGTGTCGCTCCGGTATGGGCGCTGCTTCAGCCGCGTGATTATCTGAACAGCTATCTGCTGATCTTTATGATCGTCGGTGCAGTTATCGGTGTATTTGTGGCCAATCCGGCATGTAATTTGAAACCGTTTACAAGCTTTAATGTAAATGGACAGTATATGTTCCCGATTTTATTTGTAACGATTGCCTGTGGCGCAGTTTCCGGTTTCCATTCTCTGGTATCTTCCGGTACTGCATCTAAACAGATCAAAAATGAAAAGAACATGCTTCCGGTTTCGTTTGGCGCAATGCTGATGGAGAGTATGCTTGCTATCATCGCACTGATTGCAGTTGCTTCCTTTGCAGATGGCGAGGCAGCAGCACAGGGACTTACCACCCAGCCGCAGATTTTTGCAGGCGCGATCGCAAACTTTCTTTCCGTAGTTGGTCTGCCGCATTCGCTTGTATTTACATTAATCAACCTGGCAGTATCTGCATTTGCACTGACTTCCCTGGATTCGGTTGCCCGGGTAGGACGTCTGTCGTTCCAGGAATTTTTCATGGATTCGGACACAGACGAGGAAAATATGAGCCCGTTTGTAAAAGTAGTAACCAATAAATATTTTGCAACCATCATCACACTGGTACTCGCATACCTGCTTACCAAGGTCGGCTATGCAGAGATCTGGCCGTTATTCGGTTCTGCAAACCAGCTGTTATCGGTACTTGCTCTTGTAGCTTGTGCAGTATTCTTAAAGAAAACCAAGCGTCAGGGCTGGATGCTCTGGGTGCCGATGCTGTTCATGATGGCAGTTACCTTTACTGCACTGAGCATGACCATCATAAAGCTCACAAACGCATTTATGACGACCGGTCTGGATCTGGGAAATACACTGCAGCTTGTATTTGCAGTGCTGCTGTTAATCCTGGGTGTATTAGTAGCAATTCAGGGTATCAAGAAACTGCTTGAAAAAGCGGATAAGTAAAAATAATAAGTGAAAATAAAATGTAGATGAGGTCCATCGGGGACAGCCGTTACGTTTTGTATGTGTGGTAGTAAAGAGAGGATGTCTGTATTCAAAAGAACAGATGTCTTCTCTTTTTCATTCTAAGCCCCTTTGTTCAATAGATGGAAATAAGTAGTCATAATTCCCCTTCTTTCCACATAAAATAAAAAAAGAAAATAGAAAAAGATCAAAAATCCATGGAAAACCTCTGTCCCAAATTACAAAAATATGATATTATTATAAGATAATGGGCGAACTTTCGAATTTATTCCGTAAATTATTCTGAATAAAGGTGGGATCTGGATGAATATCAGAGAAACGATCGAAAAATGGGAACAGGAAACCCTGAGTCCGTATGCGTCGCTGAGTGCGAATACACGGGGACGGGAGCGGAAAGAACCGCTCTGCGACATCCGGCCAGAGTATCAGCGCGATCGCGACCGTATTCTGCACAGCAAATCGTTCCGGCGTCTGAAACAGAAAACGCAGGTTTTTCTGGCGCCGGAGGGCGACCATTACCGGACGCGCCTGACGCACACGCTGGAAGTATCGCAGATAGCGCGCACGATCGCGAAAGCGCTGCGGCTGAATGAGTCTCTGGCGGAGGCGATCGCGCTGGGGCACGATCTGGGACATACGCCGTTTGGTCATTCGGGGGAGGCGGTGCTCAACCGGCTCTGCAGCGAGGGGTTCGCGCATTATCAGCAGAGTGTCCGCATTGTGGAGGTGCTGGAGCAGAAGGGGCAGGGGCTGAACCTGACCTGGGAGGTTCGCAACGGGATCCTGAACCACCGGACGAGCGGTCATCCGGCGACGCTGGAAGGGAATGTTGTGCGGCTTTCAGATAAAATTGCCTACATAAACCATGATATAGATGATGCGATCCGGGGAAAGATCATGAAGGAAGAGGATTTGCCGCGGGAGTACACGGACATTCTGGGAAACAGTGTGCATGAGCGGCTGAATATCATGATCCACGACATCATCGAGCACAGCCAGGACAAGCCGGAGGTGGCGATGTCACCGGAACGCGAGGAGGCGATGCACGGGCTGCGCCGCTGGATGTTTGACCATGTCTACCATGACGGGATTGCGAAAGCGGAGGAAGGGCGCGCACAGCAGATGATCGAGATGCTGTATGGATATTATATGGCGCATCCGGAGGAACTTCCGGAAGAATCCCACCGGATTATGGAGATAAGAAATGAGACGAAAGAGCGCGCGGTATGCGATTATATCGCGGGTATGACAGATATTTACGCGATTGACCGGTTTAAGGAATTGTTTATTCCGAAAGCCTGGAGCGTATAAGGAGGAAGAAATGTATTATCCGGAAGAGGTAATCGAGGAAGTCAGAATGCGTAGCGACATTGTGGATGTGATTTCCGGATACGTGAAGCTGCAGAAGAAGGGAAGCAACCTGTTTGGACTCTGCCCGTTTCATCATGAGAAATCGCCATCCTTTTCTGTGTCGCCGTCCAAGCAGATGTACCACTGCTTTGGCTGCGGTGTCAGCGGCAATGTGATTACGTTTGTGATGGAATATGAAAATTATTCATTCCGCGAGGCGGTTGAGATGCTGGCGGACCGTTCGGGCGTGAAACTGCCGAAGATGGAATATTCTAAGGAGGCAAAGGCGAAGGCGGACCGCAAGGCGGCGCTCCTGGAGATCAATAAGCTGGCAGCCAATTATTTTTATTACCAGCTCAAGCAGCCGCAGGGAAAGATAGGATATGATTATCTGGTAAAGCGGAAGCTGACGGATGAGACGATCCGGCGGTTCGGACTGGGATTTTCCAATAAAATCAGCGACGATCTGTATCGGTATTTGAAAAGCAAGGGCTATGAGGACGAGCTTTTAAAGGATACGGGGCTGGTAACGATTGAGGAGCGCGGCGCCAGGGACAAGTTCTGGAACCGTGTCATGTTTCCGATCATGGATGTCAACAGCCGGGTGATCGGGTTTGGCGGTCGTGTCCTCGGGGATGGAGAACCGAAATACTTAAATTCACCGGAGACGATGCTGTTTGACAAAAGCCGGAATCTATACGGGCTTAATTACGCGCGTACTTCGAGAAAGAAATATATGATGCTCTGCGAGGGCTACATGGATGTGATTTCCATGCACCAGGCGGGTTATACGAACGCGGTCGCATCGCTGGGAACGGCGCTGACCGAGCAGCACGCGGCGCTTCTGAAGCGGTATACGGATCAGGTCATTCTGACCTACGACAGCGATGGCGCGGGCGTCAAGGCGGCGCTGCGGGCGATTCCGATCCTCAAGCGGGCAGGAATTTCAACCAAGGTACTGAATATGCGTCCGTATAAGGATCCGGATGAATTTATGAAAAATCTGGGAGCAGAGGAGTTTGAAAAGCGGATCGAGACGGCGAGAAACAGCTTTCTCTATGAGATCGATGTGCTGAAAGCCGGCTTTGATATGGAAGATCCGGAGCAGAAGACGGCATTTTACAATCAGACGGCGCGCAAGCTGCTTGAATTTGGCGAGGCGCTGGAGCGGGATAATTATATACAGGCGGTTTCGCGGGAATACTTTATCAATTATGAAGATCTGCGGCGGCTGGTCAACCAGCTCGGAAGCCGGTATGGCGTCGGGGAAACGGCAGCAGGCGGATATGCGGGTCGCTATGGTGATTCATATAGAACCGGAAATACGACTGGTGCGGTACAAAACAGGGAGGTAGGCGGAAGCGTCGGCAGTGCCGGGGCAATGGCGGAAAACCGCGGTGCTGGAAATGCAGAGTTTCCGGGAAATACGGGACCGGCGGTGAGACCGGTGGGCAGGAAGAAGGAGAAGGACGAGGGCATCCGCCGTTCAGAACGCCTGCTTCTTACATGGCTGATTGAAGAACCATCGCTGTATGCCCGGATCAAGGACATCATCGGACCGGAGGATTTTGTAAAACCACTTTATAAAGAAGCAGCAAAAGCTGTATTTGAGGGTCTGGAAGCTGGAAATGTCAATCCGGCGGCGATTTTGAACCGCTTTATCGACGACGAGGGCAATTACAAAGAAGTCGCGGCGCTTTTCAATGCAAGTCTGGAAGAATCCTTAAACAATGAGGAGCAGAAAAAGGCATTTGCGGAGACGGTGCGCCGGATCAAGAAGAACAGCCTCGACGATCAGATCCGGCGGGCGTCGGATTTGAATGAGCTGCAGCGGCTCATACGGGAACAGGCGGGATTGCCTTCGCTCGTAATCACGTTGGAGTGATTGCGGATTGGGAAAAATTGGGTTACTGTACACGGGTAGGCACTTTTGGAACCGAAAGTGCCGTAAGAAAACGTGGTGGCAGCAGGAATTTGCCGTATTGAAATGCGAAGCCACGGCAAATTCCGTTACTGGACACGTATGCGTGTTCAGTAACAAAATTGGAAATGGTCGGGCAGGTTCTGAGGATGGAAGGAAGGACGAACTATGGAAGAGAAAAAAGTTACATTTGAAGAAAAACTCACACAGCTTCTGGAATTGGCAAAAACAAAGAAAAATGTACTGGACAATAAAGAAATATTGAATTATTTCCATGGTGAGATACTGAGCCCGGAACAGCTCGATCAGATCTATGATTTTCTGGAAAATCATCATGTAGACGTTCTCCGGATGGATGACGATGAGGACATGGAGCCAGAACTTTTTGAAGACGGCGAGGAGGAGGAGCCGATCGACGTGGACAACCTGGATCTCAGCATCCCGGATGGCGTCAGCCTCGATGATCCAGTCCGGATGTATCTGAAAGAGATCGGAAAAGTGCCGCTGCTTTCCCCGGAAGAGGAAATTGAGCTGGCGAAGCGGATGGAGCTGGGAGATGAAAATGCCAGAAAACGTCTGGCGGAGGCGAATCTGCGCCTGGTTGTCAGCATTGCGAAGCGCT
This sequence comes from Clostridium sp. OM05-5BH, assembly GCF_003481505.1. Lineage (NCBI taxonomy): Bacteria > Bacillati > Bacillota > Clostridia > Eubacteriales > Clostridiaceae > Clostridium > Clostridium sp. OM05-5BH. The sequence goes on from NZ_QULJ01000004.1 coordinate 244,536, forward strand.
ATGTCGGCAGAGGTATGCAGTTCCTTGACCTGATTCAGGAAGGAAATCTGGGTCTTATCAAGGCGGTTGAAAAATATGATTATTCAAAAGGATTTAAGTTCAGCACCTATGCAACCTGGTGGATCCGTCAGGCGATCACGCGCGCGATCGCGGATCAGGCGCGGACGATCCGGATTCCGGTTCACATGGTGGAGACGATCAACCGTCTGATCCGGACTTCCAGACAGCTTTTACAGGAACTTGGACGGGAACCTACCCCGGAGGAGATCGCGGAAAAGATGGAGATGCCGGTTGAGCGTGTGCGGGAGATCATGAAGATTTCACAGGATCCGGTTTCCTTGGAGACACCGATCGGCGAGGAGGAAGACAGTCATCTGGGCGATTTCATTCAGGACGATCATGTGCAGGTTCCGGTCGATGCGGCAACCTATACATTGCTGCATGAACAGCTCATGGAAGTGCTCGATACGCTGACCGAGCGGGAGCAGAAGGTGCTGCGTCTGCGCTTTGGCCTGGACGACGGCAGACCGCGCACGCTCGAAGAGGTAGGACGGCAGTTCAATGTCACCCGCGAGCGGATCCGCCAGATCGAGGCGAAAGCGCTGCGGAAGCTGCGCCATCCGAGCCGGAGCAAAAAATTGAAGGATTATCTGGATGAATGATCTGGAAAGAAGAAATAAAAAGTAGAACACAGGAGAATAAATCATGCGGACAGAAGTAAAACTCTCGAAGCGTCTGGAACGGATCGCTTCTTTTGTACAGCCGGGCAGCCGGGTAGCAGATATCGGCACCGATCACGGTTATGTGCCGATCTGGCTGGTGCAGAAGGGCGTGTGCCCGTCGGCATTGGCGATGGATGTGCGGAAAGGCCCGCTGGAGCGGGCGGAAGAACACGTGGAAGAGGTGGGGCTTTCCGGGAAAATTGAACTGCGCCTGTCAGACGGACTGGCAAAATTGAAGGCAGGCGAGGCAGACACAGTTGTGATCGCAGGAATGGGCGGAAAACTGACCTGCCGGATTCTGGAACAGGGACGCCATGTGTGGGAGAATTGGAGCGAGGGAAAAGAACGCCTGATTCTGTCGCCGCAGTCGGAGCAGGACGAAGTGCGTCATTTTCTGGAAAAACAGGGATTTTCGATTCTCCGGGAAGCGATGCTGACGGACGAGGGAAAATATTACATAGTGATAGAAGCGGCGCGAGGCACGATGCGGCCGGGGAGAGAGCAGGATTACCGTTTTGGAGCCGATTTGATCCGGAAGAAAGATCCGGTGCTGCTTGCGTATCTGGAGAAAGAAGAGAAGATGACGCGGCAGGTGCTGGCAGGGCTGACAGAAAATGATGCCCAGAACAAGAAGAGAACTTTAGAAGCCAGTGAAGCGGGAGAGACGGCGATCAGCCGCCGAGCAGCGCGCATCAACGAACTGACCGCCTATCTGGCACTGATAGAGGAGACGAGACATGAAATGCAGTGAGATTATCAAGATCCTGGAAACACTTTCGCCGCGCAGCATGGCATGTGACTGGGACAATCCGGGGCTTTTAGCGGGGCGCAGCGGGAAGGAAGTGAAGACGATCTTTCTGGCGGTGGACGCCACCGATTCTGTGATTGAGCAGGCAGAGCAGGCGGGGGCGGATATGATTTTGACGCACCATCCGCTTATTTTCAAAGGAATCAAGCAGGTGTCCGATCAGAATTTCATCGGCAGAAGAGTCCTGCGGATGATTCAGGATGATATTTCCTACTATGCGATGCACACCAATTTTGACGCGGCGCCGGGCTGCATGGCAGATCTGGCGGCAAAGAAGCTGGGACTGACGGATTGTGAGGTTTTAGAGAAAATGGGAGAGACCGGGGACGGCACTTCCTACGGAATCGGATGCACTGGACGATTCGAACAGCCGATGACGCTGCAGGCAGCTGCCGAGCGGGTCAAGGAGGCATTTGGCCTGCCGTATGCGGCGGTATTCGGTAAGCTGGACGGTGAGGCAGTGATTCAGAAAGCGGCGGTCTGCCCGGGTGCGGGCGGAAGCACGATGGGAGAGGCGCTGGCAGCCGGGGCGCAGGTTTATATCACAGGAGATATCAGCCACCATGAAGGAATCGACGCGGTTGCACAGGGCATGGCGGTCATCGACGCTGGACATTATGGAATTGAACACATTTTTACTGAATTTATGGAGAAATATCTGATGGGGAAGCTGGGAGACGCCGTGAAGGTTGTGCGGGAGAAACCGGCGTTTCCAATCCAGATTGTTTAGGGAGGGGATTACATGCCGGAAGTACGGATTGGGAGTGAGATAAAAACATATCCGCAGGGAACCGCCTATGCGGAGATTGCGGAGGAATATCAGAAGAATTACGAGAATGATATTCTTCTGGTCTCGGTAAATGGACGGCTGCGGGAGCTGCATAAAACACTGCAGAAGGACTGCCAGATGGAATTTATCACAGCGGCAGATACGGCTGGCTATCTGGCATATCAGAGAAGTGCCGTCTTTCTGATGATGAAAGCCTTTCAGGATGTGGTGGGGAAAGATCATCTAAAGAATCTGACGGTCTGCTTTTCCGTGGAAAATGGTCTGTATGTCGAAGTGGAAGGCGAGGTGACACTCAGCCAGAAGCTTTTAAATCAGGCAAAGGAGGAAATGGAGCGCCTGGTAAAGCTGGATCTTCCGCTCTTAAAGCGCAGTGAAAATACGGATGAGGCGATGGATCATTTCCAGGAGCAGGGCATGTATGACAAGGCGCGTTTGTTCAATTACCGGCGGGCGTCGCGGGTCAATGTTTACCGGCTCGGCGATTATGACGACTATTTCTACGGATATATGGTCATGAGCACCCGGTATCTCAAATATTTTGATTTACAGATGTACGAGGAAGGATTTATCCTGCGTCTGCCGAACAAGAAGCAGCCGAAGGCGATTCAGCCGTTCCATCCGCAGAAAAAATTGTTTGATGTCCAGCAGGAGGCAGAAAAGCTTGGTCACAAGCTCGGTGTATTTGACGTGGGAACACTCAACGATACGATCGCGCAGGGGCGCATGAATGACCTGATCCTGATGCAGGAGGCGCTGCAGGAAAAGAAGATCGGAGATATCGCGGAGCAGATTCATGAGAGCGGACGCAAGCTGGTCATGATTGCGGGACCGTCCTCTTCGGGAAAAACAACTTTTTCGCACCGTCTGTCGATTCAGCTCGGTGCGCTGGGACTGAAACCGCATCCGATCGCGGTGGACAACTATTTTGTCAACCGTGTGGACAGTCCGCGGGATGAGAACGGAAATTACGATTATGAGGCGTTAAACTGCATCGATGTGAAACAGTTTAATGAAGATATGGAAGCACTCTTGGCGGGAAAACGCGTGGAGCTGCCGGTTTACAACTTTGTCAAGGGCGAGCGCGAATATAAGGGCGATTTTCTGCAGCTTGGGGCGGAGGATATTTTGGTCATCGAGGGAATTCACTGTTTGAATGATGATTTGTCGTATTCACTGCCGCGTGATAAGAAATTTAAGATTTATATCAGTGCGCTGACCCAGTTAAATATCGACGATCACAACCGCGTTCCGACGACGGACGGACGTCTGATCCGGCGGATGGTCCGCGATGCGAGAACGCGCGGCGCGTCGGCACAGGACACGATCCGGATGTGGGATTCCGTCCGCCGGGGCGAGGAACGGAACATTTTCCCATATCAGGAACAGGCGGATGCGATGTTCAATTCGGCATTTTTATATGAGTTTTCGGTGCTCAAACAGTATGCGGAGCCGATCCTATATAGTGTTCCGCGTGATTCGGCGGAGTACAGTGAGGCGAAGCGGCTGCTCAAATTTCTCGATTATTTTCTGGGTGTCAGCAGTGAACAGGTGCCGCACAATTCGATCGTGCGTGAATTTATCGGCGGGAGCTGTTTTAAAGTATGATTGACTGGACAAATGCCTGAAAATATGGTAAAGTTAGAATGTTTTGAGTAAGACAGATGGTCGCGGCTGCAGAACCGAAAGGCTGCAGGTGAGGAAAGTCCGGGCTTCACAGGGCAGGATGCCAGATAACGTCTGGTGGAGGCGACTCCAAGGACAGTGCAACAGAAATGTACCGCCCGGTTTACCGGGTAAGGGTGGAAGGGCAGTGTAAGAGACTACCGCCCGGCTGGTAACAGCCGGGGCACATGTAAACCCCATCCGAAGCAAGACCGAACAGAGAGCGCAAGGCGGCCCGTCTGCTCTCGGGTAGGTCGCTTGAGCCTGCTGGCGACAGCAGGACTAGATAGATGACCATTCAACGACATAACCCGGCTTACCGTTTTGCTCAAATCATTTAAGAGGGTTGTTGCCGAATGCAGAGACAAAAGAGCATCTTTATTTGGCAGCGGCTCTTTTTTTCTATATTGTATACAAAAGAAAAGGGGGAAATTTTATGTTAGAAGGATTTGCATCACTCGTTGGTATGATCAGCAATGTTATGTACAGCTATCTGTTGATTATCATGCTGCTGGCGGTCGGACTGTATTTCACACTCCGAAGCCGTTTCGTACAGCTCCGTCTGCTTCCGGAATCAATCCGGGTAGTCGGAGAAAAGACAGACAGCAACTCCGTATCCGCATTTCAGGCGCTGATGGTATCGACGGCGAGCCGCGTCGGCACAGGCAATATCGTAGGTGTAGCCAATGCGATCGCGATCGGCGGTTACGGCGCGGTGTTCTGGATGTGGCTGATCGCGATTGTGGGCGGCGCATCGGCTTTTGTTGAGAGCACGCTGGCACAGATTTATAAGAAGCGCGACGCATCCGGCGGAAGCTACGGAGGTCCGTCTTATTATATCGAGGCGGCGCTGAAGAGCCGTGCGCTGGGCGTTGTCTTCGCGATTGCCCTGATTGCTACTTATGCTGGCGGTTTTAATATGCTGGCGTCCTTTAACCTGATTGACAGTATGTCGAATTATGGTTTTTACCATCAGTTTATGATGGGAGACAGGAGCCTGGTTCCGATGATCGGCGGCGCCATTCTGGCGATTCTGGTCGGCATCTGTATCATAGGCGGCGGAAAACAGATTGTCCGCATTACCGGCGTGCTGGTTCCGTTTATGGGCGTTTTCTACATCCTGATGGCGATTGCGGTCATGATCTTAAACATCGGAAGACTCCCGGAGGTATTTGTCAATATCTTCTCCAATGCCTTTGATTTCAAGGCGATCTTCGGCGGATTTGCAGGTTCTGCCATGATGCAGGGAATTAAGAGAGGTCTGTATTCCAACGAGGCGGGTGTCGGTTCTGCACCGAACGCGGCGGCAGCAGCCGATGTCAGCCATCCGGTTAAGCAGGGACTGGTACAGATGCTTTCTGTTTTCATCGATACGATCCTTATCTGTACGGCAACTGCGATGATGTGTCTCTGCACCGGCATCGTTCCGTCGGAAGAGCTGAAAGGCGCTCCGTTTGTACAGGAATCGCTGGGAACAATATTTGGTGTGATTGGACCGTACTTCATCACATTTGCACTTCTTCTCTTTGCATTCACGACGCTGCTCGGCAACCTGTTCTACTGTGAGGGATGTCTCAACTACATCGCAGGCCGTACGCTGAAAAATAAAGAAATGAATGTGTTCCGCCTGTTTGCGGTGGTAGTTGTTTTCATCGGCGCACAGCTCCAGTTCGGTCTGGTATGGGATCTCGCGGATGTCCTCATGGGTATCATGGCGATCATCAACCTGCCGGTTATTGTGATTCTGGGAAATACAGCGCTCAAATGTCTGGATGATTACCTGACGCAGAAAAAGGAAGGCAAGAATCCGTGCTTCAAGGCTGAGAGTATCGGGCTGGAAGGTAAGACAGAGTTCTGGAATTAAGATGTTCAAGGGTAGGCACTTTTGGAATCTATAATCTGGAAAATAATAAAAAGCCATGAAATCGCTTATGATCTGTAAATCTACAGAAAAGTCGTTCATGGCTTTTTTGATATTCATTTGATATATTCAGGAGAATTTACAGCGAATACTTCTCATCACAGTACTGGCAGCGGTATACCTCTTTTTCCTCATCCGCGAGATAGAAGATATGCGGAAGCTCCTGCTCGATCGAGGTAATGCAGCGCGGGTTCTTGCAGTGGATGACATTTGTGATTTTTTTCGGCATCTTGACATCCTTTTTCTCTACGATTTTTCCATCCTTGATGATGTTGATCGTGATACGGTGATCGATGTAGCCGAGCACATCAACATTTACCAGATCAAGGCTGCCGTCGATCTTGATGATGTCCTTGCGTCCCATCTTGCTGCTGCGCGCATTTTTGATGATAGCCACCTGGCAGTCCAGCTTGTCCAGCCCCAGTTTAAAGTAAATATCCATACTGCGTCCTGCCTGGATGTGGTCCAGAACAAAACCTTCTTTTAATCCGCTGATATTTAACATGGTTTTTCCACCTCCAGTAAAGTCATGATCAGAGCCATACGGACGTATACGCCGTACTGAACCTGTTTGAAATAAGCGGCACGCGGGTCGTTGTCCACCTCAACGGAAATCTCATTGACACGCGGAAGCGGATGGAGCACAAACATATCATCACGGGCAAGCTCCATCTTCTTTTTGTCGAGAATGTAGCAGTCTTTCATACGGATGTAATCTTCCTCGTTGAAGAAACGCTCTCTCTGGACACGTGTCATGTAGAGAATATCAAGCTCCGGCATCGCCTCATCCAGGTTTTCAACCTCTTTGTACTCGATTCCCTTTGCATTCAGTGTATCCTCAATGATATAATCCGGGACGCGCAGTTCCGGCGGGGAAATGAGGACGAAACGGATGCCTGTGTAGCGGGACAGCGCATTGATTAAGGAGTGAACCGTGCGTCCGAATTTCAAATCGCCGCACAGACCGACTGTTAAATTGTTCAGGCGTCCTTTTAAAGAACGGATTGTCATCAGATCGGTCAAGGTTTGGGTCGGATGCTGATGGCCGCCGTCGCCGGCATTGATAACCGGGATGGAAGAGTGCAGGGAAGCAACCATCGGCGCACCTTCCTTCGGATGGCGCATCGCGCAGATATCTGCGAAGCAGGAGATAACGCGGATGGTATCTGCCACACTCTCGCCCTTGGAAGCAGAGCTTGAATCGGCAGAAGCAAAGCCAAGAACCCGTCCCCCTAAGTTCAGCATAGCAGCCTCAAAACTTAAGCGTGTACGGGTGCTTGGCTCATAAAACAGAGTCGCGATTTTCTTTCCGTCGCAGACGTGTGCATATTTGGCTGGATTGGCTTCGATATCGGAAGCGAGATCCAGAAGCTGGTCGATCTCCTCAACGGAAAAATCCAGTGGATTCAGCAAATGTCTCATTTGATTCTCCTTCTCTATTCGTATTAGCATATTTTTCCCAACTATTATAAAACATTTCCAGATGGATTGCTATAGCTTTTAATGATCTGTGATATAAAAAATATGAATAGGGGGGATAGAAAATATGGACAATGTGATGACGGCTGGAAGATTACCTGCGATGAAATAGGAAATAAAAATGATTTTCCAGGGCAAAATGGATTAGCGTAAGGAACGGTCAGACAGGGAGAAAAACTGGTAAGAAGTAACTGTTCACAGGTAGGAATTTTCTGAACTGAAAATTCCGTACGATACAGTTCTGGCAGCAGATTTTGCCGATTTGGAATGCGCAGCATCGGCAAAATCCCGTTGCTGGGCACACGTGTGTGAACAGTAACGGTAAGAAAAGCGTAAGGAACATTAAGAAAAATAAGGTAGGAGAATTGAAACAAATCCGGTATAATGTAGAAAGAAGAACTGGAATTGCAATGGTTGAAACTTGTATAAATCCAGGTTGTCAGGAATGGATTTCGATGGAATATTCAGGAGCATGAAATAAGTTAGAAAATGGAGAAGGCTGATGGAAGAGCGGAAAGTGCCGGGGAAGAATGAATTCCGGAAACGGGAACCTGTCATACAGGTAAAAAATCTATATAAAGTCTACCGCGTCGGCGAGACGAAGGTATACGCGCTGAACGGCGTTGATTTTACGATGTACCGTGGCGAATTCTGTGCGATTGTAGGTACCTCCGGTTCGGGTAAATCTACCTTATTGAATATGCTGGCGGGGCTGGAGAAGCCGACGAAGGGCGAGATTGTCATAGCCGGACAGCACATAGAAAAATTAAACGAGAACCAGCTGGTGGCATTCCGCCGGGAGCGGGTCGGATTTATCTTCCAGTCATATAACCTGCTCGGTACGATGAATGCGGTTGAAAATGTAGCGCTTCCGCTGTCCTTCCGCGGTGTGCCGCGCGTCGGGCGCCGGGAGATGGCGGAAAAATATCTGAAAATGGTCGGACTGGAAAAAGTCGGCGATCATATGCCGAACCAGATGTCCGGCGGGCAGCAGCAGCGTGTCGGCATCGCACGGGCGCTGGTGGTACATCCAGAGATCATTTTTGCAGACGAGCCGACTGGAAATCTGGATTCCCATACGACGATGGATGTGCTGAAACTGATGCAGCGGATCGTCCGGGAACAGAACCAGACGCTGGTTATGGTCACGCATGATAACCATCTGGCGGCGTATGCGGACCGGATCTTCCATATTATCGATGGTAAGATTGTGAAGATAGAGGAGAATCGGCAAATGGGTAAGGAAGATGGGAAAATAGAAGGCTAAAACACAGGAATGCTGACGATAGAATGAGAAATTGATAAAAGCAGCATTTAATGTGAGAGGATATGGAGGTATGAAAAATGAGAGGTATGAGAAAGTGGAAGAGATGGGCGGTGTTTTTGCTGCTTTTTGCGGTGCTGGCGGTGGGAGGAAGCCGGACGGCGCAGGCGGAAATGCTGGATATGACAAAATATAACGATGATTTAATTACCGTCAGTAAAGTGCCGCACGGAAAGGCCGGAAATAAAATTTCGATTAAGATGACGGTTCATAATAATGGCAGCAAAGGAGATAATTATTTAAGAACAATTCGTTTAGCCAATGCGGATCAATACGATCAATTTTATACATATGATGATGACGATGATGATGACAGTGATTCGGATTCCAATATTTCATGGTCTGGAAAACATTTTCCATTTGAAGCTGATTCAAATACGTTTAAAGAAAAAAGAATTGATGTAAAGCCAGGTTCGTCTAAAAGTGTAACATTGACGTATAAACTGCGCCGGGATTTGGCAGCAGGATATTATCAGGCGTTTTTCTATATTGATGACAGCCTAAAAGTCGGCATCAACATCTGGGTATCCGCCTACGATGGTTCCTCCACCGAGGAAGACGACAACACGAAGCTGGATTACGATTTTTCCATCGGTGACAACCAGCAGACACCGTATGCGGGCTACAATCAGGTCATGAATTTTGGCGTGAATCTGACGAATACGGGGCTTAAAAAGGTTTACGATGTCCGCGTGGATATGCAGCTTGACGCGGATATAACAAAGTTTCCGTTTGATATCAACGAGGGCAACTATAACCGCAAGATGGGCGACATGGAACCAGGGCAGATGGTGACGGTTCCGTACAGCATGATGGTGCGCGAGAACGTAAAATCGGGCTTTTTCCCGATTCACTATCTGGTTACATACCGCGAAGAAGAGGGCGGCGAGTTCTCCGATCCGGTGGACAAGGTATTTTACGTGCGTGTCAAGGGAAAGGATGACGATGAGCTTTCAGCCGATGCGGGCGAGCAGGATCGTACCAAATCCCGAATCATCGTAGATAGTTTCGAGACGATTCCGGCAGAAATCTATGCCGGGCAGCCGTTTGAGCTGCGCGTGCGGATGAAGAATGCCTCCTCCGATGTGTCGGCTTCCAATATCATGTTTACATTTGCGTCAGAAGAGGTTGAAAATACACCGATCTTTACCTCGGAGAGCGGTTCGACTTCGGTGGTAGTCAACAATATGGCGCCGGGGGCGACGGCGGATTTGTCGATGGTATTTAAGGCAGCGCCGACGGCAGAGCAGAAATCATACCGCATGACAATCCAGGAGCAGTACGACAGCCCGGAGTTTAAAAATGCCAAGGAAGAGGTCAAGATTGCACTTCCGGTCAAGCAGGAGCCGCGTCTGAACACCAGTACGATCGATGTGATGCCGGATGCGGTTGAGGTTGGTTCTGAGACGAATGTCATGTTTGGCATCAACAACACCGGAAAAGTAATTCTTTACAATGTTATGGCGCGTTTTGAGGCAGATTCTATCCAACCAGCTGACGCTTATGTGGGAAATATCAAGCCGGGCGAAACCGGCAATGTCGATACGATGCTGACCGCGATTGCGCCGACAACCGATGATGGAAAAGTGAAGATTATCATTTCCTATGAGGATGAAAATGGAGTCGTTTCAGAGACTGAAAAAGAAATGCTTCTGAACGTGAGTGAGGCGTTTTCCGATGACGGGATGGACGGCATGGATGGAATGGACAACGGCATGGATGCAGATGCCGATGCGGCGCAAGCGGGCGGCGCTGGGCGGATCGCTCCGATGCTTGTGATCGCTGCGCTGGTGGGCGCAGGTGTCGGTGTAGTTGTCTGGAAGAGGAAAAAGAAGAAAATAGCAGGAGAAAAGGCGCTTGAAGACGAATTAGAAGAGGAACTGGACAATGAGCTGGGCGAGCCGGAAATGACGACAGCAGATGTATCGGAAGACGAAACAAAGGACGTTGAAAAAGAACAAAACGATCATCTGAAAAGAAAGAAAAAATAGAAAGGACCGGTGAAAATGAGATTCAGTGATCTGCTGACGATGAGCGTCAACAACCTGTTTCGCAGAAAGCTCCGTACCTTTCTGACGGTTCTGGGAGTCGTGATTGGTACGGCATCGATCGTTGTCATGGTTTCCATCGGAATAGGACTGAAAGAATTTACCATCAAACAGTATTCTTCCTATGGAAGCCTGACCGCGATTCAGGTATATAATTATAACAATGGAAATTCCAGTGACAAGAAAAATCCGGAAGACAGCTTCATGACGGATGAGACGATGAAGACATTTGAAAAGATTCCGCATGTGACAAGTGCTTATCCGGATCTGAACCTGAATGTGATTATGCGTCAGGGTGCCTACGAGGGAAACGTGCAGCTGCATGGGATCCCCTTGGGAGCGATGAAGAATATCAAGCTGGGAGAAGGAAGCCTGCCGACAACTGAAACGAAGGACATGGAGATGGTAGTCGGAAATATGGTCGCACAGAATTTTAGCAATGCCAAGACAGGAAAAGGTTACTGGGACACCGGGGAGATGCCGGACATCGATTTTATCAACAAACCGATGTTTACGATCTTTGACACGGATGCGTACTATCAGTCCAAGGGAAATTCCAGCGGCGAGGATGGCAGCCAGAAAGTAGCGGCGCCAAAGAAATATATGATGAAAACGGCTGGAATGGTAGCGGGTGGACCGGAAGACTGGAGTGATTACAGCTACGGCGTCTACGTGGATCTGAATAAGCTCAAGACACAGCTGAAACAGATATTTAAGAAAAAGCCGATTCCGGGACAGCCGACCAACAAAAAAGGAAAACCTTACAATTATTTTGTCTATGAAGAAGCGACGGTAAATGTGGACGACATGGATCATGTAATTGAGGTGCAGAAAGCCATCAGCAACATGGGCTACGAGGCAAACAGCCAGATGGAGTGGCTGGAACAGTCCAAGCAGCAGTCTAATATGATTCAGGCAGCCCTCGGCGGCATCGGCGCCGTCTCCCTCCTGGTTGCTGCGATTGGCATCGCCAACACGATGATGATGTCCATCTATGAGCGGACGAAAGAGATTGGCGTGCTGAAAGTGCTGGGATGTTCCCTTGCAACCATCCGAAATATGTTTCTGATTGAGGCAGGTTTTATCGGTTTCATGGGAGGACTCATCGGACTGACGCTGAGTTTTATGGTTTCCGTGCTGATTAACCAGTTTCTGGCAGCGACTTTTTTATATGGAATGGATGGAAAACTGTCCGTGATCCCGATCTGGCTGGCAGTTCCATCGGTAGGATTTGCCATCATCATCGGCATGGCAGCCGGATTCTTCCCGGCAATGCGCGCGATGAAGCTGAGTCCGTTGGCGGCGATACGGAATGAGTGATACGTTTGCTTATGCGATAAAATAGGCAGATGCCAGTTTTCCTCCTTGCAAATCCCCCCAACTTGTTATATACTTAAATATACTATGTTATTATAGTAATGAAAGAACGAAAAAAGGAAGGAATTACCGATGACACTGTTAGAAAATTGGCGCAATCTGGCATATGGTGACGGGCTGGATGATAAAAAGAAAGAGGAACTCTGGTCTGGATATTTTACGATTGAGAAAGGCATTTACGAGCAGATTCTTGCAAACCCGACTGAGGTTGTAGAAGGTACCGTTAAGGAACTGGCTGAGAAGTATGATACCGAAGTTATGATCATGACCGGTTTCCTGGATGGAATCAATGAGAGCTTAAAGGGCTATGAGAACCCGATCGAGACCATGGATGAGGATACCAAGGTTAAGATTGAGATCGACCCGGAGAAGTTATATTACAACATGGTAGAGGCAAAGGCTACCTGGCTGTATGAGCTTCCGCAGTGGGATGCAATCCTGACTGAGGAGAGAAGAACAGAGCTGTACCGCGAGCAGAAGGCATCTGGCACAGTCCGCAATACACATAAGATTTACCCGAACGATCCGTGTCCATGCGGAAGCGGTAAGAAATATAAGAAGTGCTGCGGAAAGAATAAATAATAGATTTATGAATCAGAGAAGCACATCCGGAACACAGAGAGAACCGGATGTGCTTTTTTTATGGAAATATAGGACGTGCTCTTGTATAATAGATATAGAGAAAAGACAGCAGACGAATGATGGCAGGAGGCATGATAAAAGAATGGCAGGTACAAAGCAGTGGAGGGCGGCAGATGGGAGACTGCAGCCGGGATTTCAGACAGCAGGTTTTACATTGAAACAGGTGGGAAAACTGCAGGCGCTGGGAGCGCAGACACTGTATTTTGAACATGAGAAAAGCGGGGCGTCCCTGTTTTATATCAGAAATAAAGATACAAACCGGGGATTCTCGATTTCCTATCGGACACCGCATCTGGATGAGACGGACACGAATCATGTGTTTGAGCATTCGGTACTTGCTTCCTCTGATAAATATCCGAGTAAGGATATTTTTTTTGATCTTTGCAGCAAGACATACCACACATTTGTAAATGCATTTACCTATATACCATTTACGGCATATCCGGTGTGCAGCCAGAGCGAGGAACAGCTGCTTAAGATGGCAGATGTGTATTTAAGCTGCATGAAAGCGCCGGGAATCCGGCGGGAACGCCGCTTTTTTGACCGTGAAGCGGTCCGCTATGAGCTGCGCGACCGCGAAAGCCCGATTACGCTGGCAGGAACGGTGTACAGCGAGGATTTCGGCATGCTGAATGATACAGATAATGAGGCACTGCGGAATGTTTTGCGGGCGCTGTATCCGGGGGAGACGGCGGCAAATGCGAATGGACAGGCGCACCGTTTTTATAAGGATCTGACGTATGAACATACGATGGAGATGTATGATCGATTTTATCGGTTCGATAATGCTCTGATTTTGTTGTATGGGGATCTGGACTGGAAACGGTTTCTGGCATTCCTGGATAAAGAGTATCTGTGTGATGCAAAGAAAAGCTATGGAAAAGAAGACGGATGGAGTTTCCAGTCAGGCAGCGGGCGACAGGAAAAACAGGAAATGCAGAATATAGGGATGAGTGCGTTTTACAGCCCCGAGCCAGATGGTTTGGAAAATGGGGGAGAATCATTCTTCCGTCAGGCAACCGTTCCCAGTCCTGCTTACCGGGGAGACGCATCGGAGAATGCGGCGGTGGTATCGTATGCGATGGATCTGAGCGGCATTTCATGGGAAAATCTGATCCAGTACAGCATCATTGCGGGAATGATGAATGTGGATGGATCGGTTTTCAGGGAAAAGCTGCGGACGGCGGGCATCCATTGTGATGCGAGTGCATCGGTGATGATGGAGGCAGAAAAGCCATTTTTTGTTTTCGAAATGACAGACAGCAGTCCGAAGGATGCAGAACGGTTCCGGCAGGTGTCGGATGAGACATTATGCGAGATGCAGGAGCGCGGGATCGACCCGTCAGTGGTGGAGACGGCGCTCAAGGCGCGGGCGATACATGATTATACGGCAGGCGAAGATACGGATGTATTTGCGGATTCGATCGTGCCGGAAGTCAGCCTGAAATGGGCATTGACGGGCGATGCGGATGTGTATGCGGATGAGGCGGCAGCCTATGATTCTCTGGATGCAGGGACGGCACAGGCGGAGATTCGCCGGTTTGCGGCAGAGCTTGGCGCGGCGAAGCGGCGGGTTCTTGTCACGACGATTCCGACGCCGGGGATGGCAGAGGCGATGGAGCAGGAGCGCGACGCGTATCTGGCGCAGATGAAGGCGGAGATGAGCGAGGCAGAGCTGGATGCGCTGATTGCGAAGACCCTGGATTTTGATGCGTGGAATGCGTCGGAGTGTTCGAATGCGGATTTTATGATCCGGGTCGATGAGCTTCCGCCGCCGGAAGAGACGCCGGAATATCAGATATATGAGATAAATGGGATTTCGGTCTATGAATCGCCGTCGGATCTGGAAGCGATCAGCTATAACCGTTTATACCTGGATTTGAGCGGCGTGCCGGAAGAGGACCGTTTTTACATTCCTTTATATACAATGTTTGTTTCAGAGCTTGAAAATGCCCGGTATGGCAGAATGGAAAAGGAAAATCAGATTGAGCGCTATCTGCATGATTTTTCCATGAATGAGGGACATCCGGAGGTTCGGGCGGGACGAAACAGCCATCCGACGCTGGCGGTCAGCTGGTATGGGATGGCGGAGGATTATGAAGAGAGCCTGTATGTCCTGTTGGAACTCTTATCACATCCACTCTGGAGAGATAAGAATGCGGTTCTTCAGGCACTGGATGAGACGATTCCGTCCTGTGATGAGTCGCGCAGTGATGCGTATTCGCTGGCGGTGCGTCTGGCGGCATCTGGCTATAGCATCAATACGCGGTATCAGGAATATGTCGGCGGACAGGCGTTTTATGAGTTTTTGAAAGAGCTGCGCGGGCACCTGGAACAGGAGGATGCAGCGATCTTCCAGCTGGCAGAGAAGATGGAGGAGGTGCGCGACCGCATCCTGCATGGAACAGCGGTGACGATCCTTCATGTTGCACCGAGGGAAAATCTGGAATGGATGCGGAACTGTGCGGGGCGGATTCTGGGAAATCTGCGGGGAGAACAGATGCCAGACCATGAGAATAAAACGGAAAACAGAGGGGAAAATGCTGGGTATACCTTCCCGGTTCCGGCTCGCAGGGAGGCGGTAATTGTGGAGAGCTCCAGCCAGTATACCGTCTTTTCGGCAGAGCTGAGCGCTGTAGATGGATTTTCTGGGCGGATTCTTCCGTATGTAAATGCGCTGGATGACCGGTATTTTGTGCCGCAGCTCCGTTTTCAGGGCGGTGCCTACAGCGCGTCGTTTGCATTTACGCCGACGATGGATCGGATCGTGGCGAGTACATACCGGGATCCGAAGGTCAGTGAGACGATCGAGGCGATCAGGGCGGCAGCGGGTGTATTGGAAAAACTGCAGCTTTCGGAGGCAGATCGGAATGGCTATATTTTAAGCAGTTACGGCAATGCGACGGCGCCGTGCGGATGCCTGGGGCGGCGAATGGCAGCGATGCAGTATGCGTACAATGGTCTGGATATTGTACAGATTCGTCGTTGGACAGAGGAGATCCGTGAGACGACCGCAGAGGATCAGAAAGAGGCGGCGCGGATCATCCGGCGGCTTCTGGAAGAAGCGTGGATTGTGACGACTGGAAATCAGACGGCGATCGAGATGGATCGGGACTGCTTTGACCGGATTCGGGATTTCCGCAGCAAAATGGCTGAATAACCAGATCAATATTTATACAGGGAGGTAGAGAGAATGCGTACGAAACGATTGGGAGATATGCTTTTGGAACTGGGACTGATCACAGAAGGACAGCTTAAAGAGGCGCTTGATTATCAGGCGAAGGAGAAAGAACGTCTGGGAACAACGCTGATCAAGCATCATTATATCACGGAAGGTCAGCTGATCGATGCGCTTCGCATGCAGCTGGGCATTGACTATATTGATTTGACACGGGTCGATATCAGCCCGGAAATGTCGCGTTTTGTGCCGAAAAATCTGGCAAAGAAGATGACGATCGTACCGGTGCGTATTTCCAAAGACCAGCTTTATCTGGCAATGGCGGATCCGCTGAACTTCATGGCGATTGAGGAAGCACAGCATACTTCCAAAAAGAGAATTGTGCCGATGATCGCCTCTGAACCGGCGGTGAAGCGTGCGATCAATATTTTGTATGGCAACGAGGGAGCGGCAGAAGCGATGGCGCAGATGCAGGCAGAGACGGCAGCGGCACAAGAGGTGCGTCAGGGGCAGGGGCAGATGGCGGAAAGAGAAAGACAGGAAAATGTGACGCCGATGATCCGCCTGGTCAATTCGATTATTGAGCGTGCCATTTCGGAAAATGCTTCGGATATCCATTTTGAGCCGACGGAGGAGGAGATGGTCGTCAGGATGCGTATCGACGGGCAGCTTCATCGGATCATGACGATCCCGTCGGAACTCAAGGATTCGGTCATTTCGAGGCTTAAAATCATGTCCCAGCTCGATATCGTCGAAAAAAGAATTCCGCAGGATGGTCGTGCGGTGATGCATTTAAGAGGAAAAGATATTGATATGCGTATATCCACCCTTCCGACCCTGTATGGAGAAAAAGTGGTTATCCGTATTCTGAAACGAAATGAGGAGACGCTGAACCGCCGCGGTATCGGTATTCCGGCAGTGGAGGATGCAAAGATTGATACACTTTTAGGGCTTACTTCCGGAGTTATCATGATTGTGGGACCGACTGGTTCAGGTAAATCTTCGACGATGTATACGCTGATCCGCGAACTTCTTTCGGATCGGACCAACCTGATTACATTGGAGGATCCGGTGGAATACCATATCAAAGGCGCGACACAGGTGCAGATCAATGAAAAAGTGGGGCTGACTTTTGCATCGGGTCTGCGCTCCGTTCTGCGTCAGGATCCGGATATCATCTGCGTCGGCGAGATCCGTGACGGTGAGACGGCAGAGATCGCGATGCGTGCGGCAATGACGGGACATCTCGTTATCACCACGATTCATACGGAAGATGCGATCTCGGCGATTGACCGTCTGCGAGATATGGGCGTGGCGCCATACCTGATTGCGGCGGGACTGCGAGGCGTTATTTCCCAGCGGCTGCTGAGGAAAATCTGTCCGAACTGCAAAACCCAGATTCAGCCGCCGAAAAAAGCGCTTGAGATGGCAGGAATCCCGGAGATTCCTGGAAAATTATACTGGCAGGGAACTGGATGCGATCAGTGCTTCCATTCGGGATACCGGGGCAGAATCGGTGTGTTTGAGGTAATGCTGATTCAGGAGGAGCTTCGCCGGTGTATTCTGGAAGGGGCTGACCGGACGCGTTTCTTAGAGGTAGCCAGAAGAACGAGCCAGTATATTCCGATGCTGGAACACGCGCAGAAGCTGGTAGAAGAGGGTGTTTCGACGGTGGACGAGATAATCCGGACGCTACTGGCACTGTAAATGGTGCAGAAAGAGAAGAGGAGACAGATGGTATGTATGGAATCGAGGAATTAATCGCGCTGGCAGCTGAAAAAAGGGCATCGGATGTGCATCTGATTGCAGGGCTGCCGCCAAAATGCAGAATTGACGGCAGAATCGAGACGCTGACGGATGGCGGGCTGACGCGTGAGGATTGTGAGGAATATGGACGCCAGCTGGCAGGCAATGCGGCAGATCAGATCGAGGCGATCGGACAGCTGGATTTTAGTGCTTCGTTTGCGGGACGGCGTCTCCGGGTGAATCTGTTCCGGCAGCAGGGCGCGCTCTCTGCGGCGATCCGTCTTCTGGGCAGTACGATTCCGAACCTGTCGGAGCTGGGGCTTCCGGAAGCAGTGAATCAGTTTTCAAGCTGGAATAAAGGCATTATTCTGGTAACCGGCGAGACGGGAAGCGGCAAGTCAACGACGCTGGCGGCAATTTTAAATGAGATCAACCAGAATCGTCCGCTCCATATGATTACGCTGGAAGACCCGATCGAGTATGTCTATGAACCAGCGCAGGCGATCATCAACCAGCGCGAGGTGGGCGTGGACGTAGAGAGCTATGATAAGGGGCTTTATGCGGCGCTCCGTGAGGACCCGGATGTCATTCTGATTGGAGAAATGCGTGATCCGGCGACGATCGAGACGGCGCTGATGGCGGCGGAGACGGGACATCTTGTTTTTTCCACCATTCATACCAATTCGGCAATCGACAGCATTGACCGGATTGTGGGTGTTTTTCCAGAGGATAAACAGCCGCAGATCCGGATGCAGCTCTCGATGACGCTGCGGGCGGTGCTGTCGCAGCAGCTGGTGCCGAGGGCGGGCGGCCAGGGCAGGGCGGCAGCTTGTGAGCTTATGATGCTCACGCCGGCGATCCGGAATCTGATCCGTGACGGAAAAACACCGCAGATGCAGAGTTATCTGCTTTCTAGTGCAAAAGAGGGCTCTATTACGATGGATAATTTTCTGATCCGTATGGCGAAAGAGGGCGTGATCACACCGCAGACGGCAGTCGATGCGTCCCAGGACCCGCAGGAGCTGAGAGAGAAACTGGCGGCGGTGCAGTATTAATAATATGGTAAAAACGGGTGAATGAAGCCTGCGAGGAATGCAGATTACTAGAAAACATAAAAATGTATGTTTGTGTAAATACTGAGATTGTAGCGAAAGTTTGAACAGTATATTTTTGACAATGTTTTTATGTTTCAGGAGGAATTTTATGCAGGCAGGTAAATCAAGCATCCAGTTTGAGCATCCGCCCATCATCACATCGGCGGCATCGATCGTGGGGCAGACGGAAGGCGAGGGACCGCTGGCAAGTTTTTTTGACCGGGTGGAGCCGGATCCGACGTTTGGGAAAAAGTCGTGGGAGGAGGCGGAGAGTGAATTGCAGCGCCAGACGGTGCAGAAATGTCTGGATAAGGCGGGCAGACAGGCGGCGGATGTGAATTGCCTGTTTGCGGGAGACCTGTTGGGACAGATTGTGGCGACCTCGTTTGGTGTGGAGTCGTTTGATATCCCGTTTTTCGGGCTTTACGGCGCCTGCTCGACGATGGGAGAGGCGATGATTCTGGGGGCGATGGCAGCAGGGGCTGGCTATGCGGACCGGGTTCTGGCGCTGGCATCGAGCCATTTTGCCTCGGCAGAACGGCAGTTCCGGTTTCCGCTGGCGTATGGGAATCAGAGACCGCAGTCCACAACCTGGACGGTGACCGGGTGCGGGTGTGTGATGATCGAAGGAAATGAGAAAAATGAAGGGAAAGATGGGCGCAGAGCGAAAGAAAATGCGTCAGAATCACTGAAAAATGCCGGACAGGAAAAATTGCATCCCAAATTTCAACCTTGTATCCCGGCTGCCACCCCCGGAAAGATCGTCGATATGCAGATGCGCGATTCCATGAACATGGGGGCGGCAATGGCGGTGGCGGCGGTAGACACAATCTTGCAGAATTTCCGTGATTTTAACCGGAAACCATCTGACTATGACCGGATCATCACTGGCGATCTGGGAATGGTGGGGAAGGAAATCCTGCTTGATTTTATGCGCGAGGCAGGACAGGATATTTCCAGCATCCATATGGACTGCGGGATCAAAATGTTTGACCCGAAGACGCAGGATACCCATTCGGGCGGGAGCGG
Organism: Clostridium sp. OM05-5BH; assembly: GCF_003481505.1. NCBI lineage: Bacteria > Bacillati > Bacillota > Clostridia > Eubacteriales > Clostridiaceae > Clostridium > Clostridium sp. OM05-5BH. Next base: position 264,356 of record NZ_QULJ01000004.1, read on the forward strand.
CTGCGGTTGCTCGGCGGCGGTGCTGTGCGGCTATATTCTTCCGAAAATACAGGTGGGTGAGTGGAAACGCGTCCTGTTTGTGCCGACCGGGGCGCTGCTGTCCCAGATCAGCTTTAATGAGGGGCAGAATGTGCCGGGGATTGCCCATGGAGTGGTGCTTGAGGGAAAAGAATCGTTCGGTGAATGATAGGTATTTGCAAGAAACTTTAGAGAGGGAGCAGAAAAATGGACTATATCAAAGCATTTGTGACCGGCGGACTTCTCTGTGCCGCCGTGCAGATTCTGATGGATAAAACGAAACTCATGCCGGGGCGGATCATGGTACTTTTGGTGGTATGTGGCTCGATTCTCGGTGCGATCGGCTTGTACGAACCGTATGCCAAATGGGCGGGTTCCGGGGCAACAGTGCCGCTGCTGGGGTTTGGGAATACGCTTTGGAAGGGCGTGCGGGATGGAATTGACAAGGATGGGGTTCTGGGGCTGTTCACCGGCGGATTCACGGCGGGTGCGGCGGGGATTTCCGGGGCGTTGATCTTCGGCTATCTGTCGTCGCTGATTTGCAAACCCAAGATGAAGGATTAGAGAGAAGACGAAAGAAAAGTAAAAGAAAGCAAAGCAAAAGAAAATCAGTTGAGGAAATAAAAAGCTGCTGTAAAAGAGGCATATGAATGTCACTTTTTACAGCAGCTTTTTGCAGATATATTATTTTGCTGTTAATGCTCCGGATTCGCCGGGACAATCGGAATATTATTTCCATTCCGTCCACTTCCCGCCATCGGGCGTGGAACCGCAGAGTGGATCGGAGCCGATAAATTATCTGAATCGGGGCTGTAGCCCGGAGCTGAGAAATCGGCGCTCTCAGAAGGATGGATGATCGTGGACGAACCATTGTGAATCTTGCACTCGCCCGGCATGGAGAAGCGGGAATCGTCCGTTTCTCCGCCGTCTTCCGGAACGACCATAACTGTCTTGGAAATCTGCTGGTTCGTCGGGCAGAAGGCAGTCGAGATGCCGCCGGAGGCGGAGCAGATCGTCACGCGGGTGTGGTGATCGCAGGTCTCGGTCGGAACCGTGCCCTTCGCGAAATATTCAGTGTAGACGGCCGTTCCGCGCGGGTCACTGCTGCAGACGCCGGAAACCGGAAGCTTGCCGGATTTGCGGCATACTTCAGCAGTTTCAATGCTGTCCGGAACCGTAAATCCGGGGTCGCTTAAGCTCTCATGGACACGTGTCATGATATTTCGCCAGATGCGCTTGTGGTAACTGGTACCGCCGTTTGAAACGGTGCCGCCTTTTAATGGCTGGTTATTGTCGCACCCGCCCCAGATACCGGCAGTGTAGTACGGCGTAAAGCCTACAAACCAGACGTCGACGTTGCTGGTGGTCGTACCGCTCTTTCCGGCGCAGCTCATATTAGGAATCGCCGCTGTCGTACCGGTCGATTTAACCCCGGAACCGGAACGAGTATACATGGTATTGCTCTGCATAACATCCTGCATCGCGCTGGTTAAAAGATAGGCGGTAGAGTCTTTGAGCGCCTGCCGCGTCTCCGGTTCATTGTCGATCAGTATCTTTCCGTTGCGATCCAGGATCTTAGTAAAGAAGACAGGCTTCGTGTAGGTGCCGCCGTTGGCGATCGCCGCAAATGCATTTGTCAGTTCCAGGTTGCTGACGCCCTTTGTCAGACCGCCGAGTGCTGTCGAGAGAGTCTGATCCTGGCTTACGAGGGAAGTGATTCCCAGCCGTTCGGCATATTCGACACCGAGCTGCGGCGTTACCGTGTCCGCCATGCAGCGCAGGGCGACGATGTTCATGGAATAGGTAATGCCGTCGCGGATCGTGTGATAGCCCTTGTAATCGCTGCCCCACCAGTTTCGGAACTCTTTTTCACCGGAAGAGTATGGCCCGTCATAGTAAACAGTTGATAGGGTCGCGCCGCAGGCATCCAATGCCGGGGCAAAGGAGGAAATGACCTTGAAGGTCGATCCTGGCTGCCGCAGGGAGTCGGTCGCACGGTTTAAGGTGCGGTTTGCCGTCTTCTGTCCGCGTCCGCCGTTGATTGCCTTGACATAGCCGGTGGACTGTTCGATCAGGACGAACGAGGTCTGCGGCTCTAAAATCATGGTAACTGATTCACCGAGAACGGTGCTTCCGTCCTGCGTGAGGGCGGTGCGGTATTCATCGATCGCCGTCTGCGCCTCTTCCTCGGAATTAAACAGCCCGTCAAAACCGCTTTGTCCCTTGACCTGCTGGATCCATGTTTTCAGAGTTTCCTGTGAATAATGCTGCGTTTCCCCGTCTGGATGGGTCAGGGAAAGGCGGTATTCAACCGAATAGCGAGCCGCGTCATAGTTGGCAGGATTGTTGACTTCCTCATCGACGATCGCCTGAATCTGCGGATCCTGCGGGGTGTAAATCTGCAGTCCGCCGCTGAACAGAAGATTGGACGCCTGCGTGTCAGTATAGCCGAGCTGCTCTTTGAGTGCTTCGGTGACCTGGCTGATCAGCTCGTCCGTGTAATAGGAGTACGGTGTCTCATTTTCCTTGAGCGCCGTGTCGACATTCTGGATACGGGCGTAGACGTCGTCTGCCAGCGCTTCCTCCTGTTCTTCTTTTGTGATATAGCCTTGCTCATACATTGCCTGCAAAATGACCTTGCGCCGGGCGGCATTTGCCTCCGCACCGCTGATCGGATTCAGCTTTGACGGATTCTGTGTGATACCGGCGATGACCGCGCACTCAGAAAGAGTCAGATCGGAGACGTTCTTATTAAAATAGCGTAGCGCCGCTGCTTTGACACCAAGTGTATTGCTGCCAAGGTTGATTGTATTTAAATAGTTCGTTAAAATGACCTTCCGATCAACGTTTTTTGTCAGCTGCAGCGCCAGATATTGTTCCTGGATTTTTCGCTCGATTTTGGAACCCTTGCTTGTCTCCATACCGCCGTTGAAAACGGTATTTTTGATGAGCTGCTGGGTCAGGGTGCTGGCGCCGCCCTTATAATTATTTGTCAGGACGCCGACCACGGCGCGTGAAATGGAGCGCAGATCGATACCGCTGTGCTGCCAGAAACGCGAGTCCTCGATGGAGACGAACGCGTCAATTAGATCCTGAGGAAAATCCTCGTAGGATGCTTCGATTCGGTTCGAGTTGGAACCGACCAGCGTGTCAGTCACTTCCCCGGCGCTATTATATATAGTAGAAAAATATCCGCTTGGGGTGAAGCTGTCCGGGTTGAAGTCTGGCGAACTGTCCAGAATGCCTTTAAACATGCCGATAAAGGTGCTGGCACCCGTCACGCAGAGAAACAGAACAAGAACAAAGGCAGTCTTGAAGAAGGTCAGAAACAGCCGGTTGGCGTATTTCTTCTTCCGGGAATTGGCTGCCCGGATCCGTTTCTTGGTTGCTTTTACACCGTAATTCATGAGAACCTCCTTTGGGTTCGTAGTGGTTCATTCTATTAATAAATACAGTATTTCCAATTATATCAAAATTCATGGGATAAATAAATACTATTGTCATGAAGTTTTTTTTACGGTATCATAAAAGATAAGGTTTGTTACTGGGCACGTATGCGTGAACAGTAACTAAGGTTTACAAGCAGTTAAAGAAGTGAAAAAACGTCCGTTTTAAGGATGCGTAGTGTATAGATGGAGGGTAACTGTTCAGCAGGTCTGCGCATTTACTGAACAGTTACGATGGAGGAATAATCATGAAAGAGCGCTATAAAATCGTCTATCAGGGCGGAGAGGGCGAGATTGTGGAGAAGAAGTCCCGCTTTATCGCGGAGATCCGCCCGGTGGAATCGGAAGAAGAGGCGACGGCATTTATTGCGGAAGTCAAGAAAAAATATTGGGATGCGAGACATCATTGTTCGGCATTTACGATCGGAGAAAATAACGAGGTGGCGCGTTGCAGCGACGATGGAGAACCGGCGCAGACGGCGGGACGCCCGATGCTGGATGTGCTGCTGGGACGTGAGCTTCACAACGTCTGTGCGGTCGTGACCCGGTACTTTGGCGGGACACTTTTAGGAACCGGCGGACTGGTGCGGGCATATGGCGGCGCGGTTCAGGAAGGGCTTAAAAGCTGTGTGGTTCTGGAAAAATGCCTGGCTCGCAAATGGAAGATCGGGACAGACTACAGCGGGCTTGGAAAGGTGCAGTACATTTTGGCAGAAGCAGAGCTGCCGATTCTGGACAGCGAGTACGGCGAGGGCGTGGATCTGACGATCCTGGTGCCGTTTGACCAGGCGGGAGCAGCGGAGAAGAAGCTCATAGAGGGCACAAATGGAAGATGCCGGATCGAAAAACTGGATGAAGTTTATTTTGGCATGGATGACGGAAAAATCATTTTATTGTAAAAAAAGATTGAATAATGGATAAAAAAATGCTAAAATAACAAGCTGTATTATTTTGTGGGCGGATCCTTTGCCAAAGACGAAACGGCAGGATGCTTGTCTGTGACAGAAAATAATTATTAATTAGTACATGTAATGAATCATCATAAGAAAAGAGAGTAAGCAGATATGAAAATGAAACGGGAAGATGTCAGAAACGTTGCAATTATCGCTCACGTTGACCACGGTAAAACGACGCTGGTAGACCAGCTGCTCCGCCAGAGCGGTGTATTCCGTGCCAATCAGGAAGTAGTCGATCGTGTCATGGACTCTAACGATATTGAGCGTGAGAGAGGTATCACGATTCTGTCCAAGAATACGGCTGTTAATTACAACGGCACCAAGATCAACATTATCGATACACCAGGACATGCGGACTTCGGCGGCGAGGTAGAGCGTGTTCTTAAGATGGTAAACGGCGTTATCCTTCTGGTAGACGCATACGAGGGCGCGATGCCGCAGACCAAATTCGTTCTGCGTAAAGCACTGGAACTGGATCTGCCGGTTATCGTATGTATCAATAAGATTGACCGTCCGGAAGCACGTCCGGAGGAGGTTGTGGACGAGGTTCTCGAACTTCTGATGGATCTGGATGCATCAGACGAGCAGCTTGACTGTCCATTCTTATATGCATCTGCACGTTCTGGATATGCAAAGAAGAACCTGGACGATCCGAATGTGGATATGAAGCCACTGTTCCAGACCATTCTGGATTACATCCCGGCGCCGGAGGGAGATCCGGATGCAGAAACACAGGTTCTGATCAGCACGATTGATTACAACGAGTATGTAGGACGTATCGGCGTTGGTAAGATCGACAACGGCTACCTGAAAGTAAATCAGGACTGCGTCATCGTCAACCATCATGAGCCGGACAAGTTCCGCAAAGTTAAGATCGGTAAGCTCTATGAGTTTGAAGGTCTGAATAAAGTAGAAGTACAGGAAGCAAAGATCGGTTCGATCGTAGCGATTTCCGGTATCGCAGATATCCACATCGGTGATACCCTGTGCTCCCCGGAGAAACCGGAGGCAATTCCGTTCCAGAAGATTTCTGAGCCGACCATTTCCATGGATTTCATGGTAAACGACAGCCCGCTGGCAGGTCAGGAAGGTAAATTCATCACTTCCCGCCATATCCGCGAGCGCCTGATGCGGGAGCTGAATACCGACGTCAGCCTGCGTGTAGAGGAGACAGACTCCGCTGACTGCTTCAAGGTGTCCGGCCGTGGCGAGCTGCATCTGTCCGTTCTGATTGAGAACATGCGCCGCGAGGGCTTTGAGTTCGCAGTCAGCAAGGCGGAGGTACTCTACAAATATGACGAAAGAAACCGCAAATTAGAGCCGATGGAGATCGCTTACGTCGATGTACCGGATGACTTTACCGGTGCTGTTATCCAGAAGCTGACCAGCCGTAAAGGCGAGCTGCAGGGCATGAGCCCGATCGGCGGCGGATACACAAGACTGGAGTTCTCGATTCCGTCCAGAGGTCTCATCGGCTACCGCGGCGAGTTCATGACCGATACAAAGGGAAATGGTATCTTAAACACCAGCTTTGACGGCTATGCACCGTTCAAGGGCGAATTAAGTTACCGCAAACAGGGATCCCTGATTGCATTTGAGGCAGGCGAGTCCATCACCTACGGTCTGTTCAATGCCCAGGAGCGCGGAACCCTGTTCATCGGACCGGGCGTTAAAGTTTACTCCGGCATGATTGTCGGACAGAGCGCAAAACCGGAAGACATCGAGTTAAACGTCTGCAAAACCAAAAAGCTGACAAACACCCGTTCTTCCAGCGCCGATGAAGCCCTCCGCCTTGTTCCGCCGAAAATCATGAGCCTGGAGCAGTGCCTCGACTACATCGATACCGATGAACTTCTCGAGATCACCCCGACCAGCTTACGAATCCGTAAAAAGATTCTTGATCCGACTCTGAGAAAGAGAGCGATGATCAGCCGTAAAAATAGCTAAATAATCGTAAAGTGGGAGCAGCCGCGCAAGCCAGCTGCTCCTTTTCGTATATTCAAGCGAGAGATATCTAGGAAACGACGCGCCCCGCCGTTTCCGTCCCTCTGCCGATCCCATTCCCTCTGTCGATTCATGTCCCCCACCCTGTCGAAATTTCCCCCTCACTTCTTCTTCTAAAACGGTCATTCCCCTCATACATATATACAGTAAGAAGCAGGACTCCAAGAACCTGCCGTGAAAAACTGCAAAAAAGAAGAGGAGAGAGATACTATGTCGGAAAAAATGATTGAAAACAACAAGGTTAGCGTGATTGGTGAGGTCGTATCGGAATTTACATTCAGCCACGAAGTATTCGGGGAAGGATTTTATATCGCAGACCTGGCAGTCAGCCGTCTGAGCGATCAGGTGGACGTGATTCCACTCATGATTTCAGAACGGCTTCTGGATGTATCGAAAGACTACCGCGGAATGACGATGGAGGCGATCGGCCAGTTCCGTTCCTACAACCGTCATGAGGGCGCGAAAAACCGTCTGGTGTTGTCTGTGTTTGTCCGTGAGATTCATTTCCTGGAAGAATTTACGGATTACACCAAAACCAACCAGATTTTTCTGGAAGGCTATATCTGCAAGGAGCCGATCTACCGGAAAACACCGCTGGGACGCGAGATTGCCGATATGCTGCTGGCGGTCAACCGTCCGTATGGAAAATCCGATTACATACCGTGTATTGCGTGGGGTAGAAATGCCCGCTATGCGTCCGGATTTGGCGTGGGAAGCCACGTGTGCGTGTGGGGGCGCGTGCAGAGCCGTGAATATACGAAGAAACTGAGCGAGACAGAGTGCGAGAAACGTGTGGCATACGAGGTGTCGGTCAGCAAGCTGGAGTGCGTGGAAGAATAGGATAGGCTTAGGATGTTACAGCAAATTTTGAAGCCGGTTATGCAATCGATAGGACATGATAAATGGCTGGTTTTGCCATAGCTTGCCAAAACAGATAAAATATGCTAGAATAAGGCAGTTTACAGAATTCGTAAAACGATTATTGGATGGATAGAAATAAAACACACAGGCCTGTGTGTAAAAAGACATCAGGAAAGACAGTCTGTGCGCCAGCGCAGCGGGAGGCACAGAAAGAGGAGAGGGAAATGAAAAAGGGGAAAGTTCATATCATCTTCGGCACCGGGATGGGAAAAACAGCGATGGCACTGGGACGTGGTGTCAGTGCAGCCATGCACGGCCGGAAGGTAATTATGATACAATTCTTAAAGGGAGTGCTGAGTCATGAGACAGCAGATGGGTTAAAACAGCTGGAGCCGGCATTTAAAGTATTCCGATTTGAAAAACAGAATGAGTATTATGAAAATCTCTCTGAAGAAGGCAAAAAGGAAGAGCTCTGCAATATTCAGAACGGGTATAATTTTGCAAAAAAAGTACTCTGTACCGGCGAATGCGATATGCTGATTCTGGATGAATTTCTTGGGGTGTTAGATCAGAAACTGGTCGGAGACGATGCTCTGGAAACACTGCTGGCAGCGCGCGAGGAGAATGTCGATCTGATTCTGACCGGAAAAGTATGCCCGGCTGGGGCCAAGGAGCATGCAGACGAGGTGACGCGCCTGGAATGCCTGAAGCCGTCAAACGATCATGCCGTTACTGTTCACGGGTAGGCACTTTTGGAACCGAAAGTGCCGTAAGAAAACATGGTGGCAGCAGGAATTTGCCGTATTTGAATGCGAAGCCACGGCAAATTCCGTTACTGGGCACGTATGCGTGAACAGTAACATCATGCGTGCATGAACGGTTGACAAGTATTCAAAGTAATGCTAAGATAGAAAAAACAAGTAGAGGTTGCGTTGATTATCAGTAAGCGGTCGGATGCGGCAGGTGCAGGAGAAGACAGCTGAAAGGATGATACGCCGAAGGGCTGCGGCGCCTGTATCTGCAGTTCCTGGGTGCAGGATGAAGAATTCTGTAACTGTCATCGACAGATGGGGAGCTACTGGGAGTTTGGATTTGAATTCATAGAGCTGGCCATTGTGCCAGCTTTTTGTACGCTCAGGACCGACAGGCTGCAAACAAACATTCGTTTGAAGCGGGGACAGAAACGGACTCTGGAATAGAAACTCAGCCATCGTGCAAAAGAATAAGGAGGAAACAAAATGTCTATTTTTGAAGGAGCAGGCGTAGCGCTGGTAACGCCATTTCATGAGGATGGAAGCGTAAATTATGAGAAACTGGAGCAGATCGTAGAAGAACAGATCGCTGGCGGTACAGACTGTATTATCGCCTGCGGTACGACCGGCGAGGCGGCTACATTAAGCCATGAGGAGCACATCGAGGTGATCCGTTTCGTATGCCAGGTCGTAAATAAGAGAATCCCGGTTGTAGCAGGAACTGGTTCCAACTGCACAGAGACAGCGGTATATCTGTCTACCGAAGCGAAAAAGGCAGGCGCAGACGGACTTCTGCTCGTATCCCCGTATTACAATAAATCAACCCAGAAGGGTTTAAAGGTTCATTTCTCAGAGGTCGCAAAGGCAGTTGATCTTCCGATCCTTCTGTACAATGTACCGAGCCGTACCGGCGTCAATATCACCCCGGAGACGATCGTGGCACTGTGCAAGGAATATGAGAACATCGTCGGTGTCAAAGAAGCAAGCGGCAATTTCTCCGCGATCGCACAGATTGCAAGCCTGTCAGGCGGATCAGTTGATATTTACTCCGGCAACGACGACCAGACGGTTCCGATGATGGCACTGGGCGCAAAGGGCGTTATCTCCGTATTATCCAACGTGGCACCGCGTCAGGTACATGATATGTGCGCGGCATTCAAGGCTGGCGATGTAGCGAAGGCAAGACAGATGCAGATAGATGCAATTCCACTGATTGAGGCGCTGTTCTGCGAGGTAAACCCGATTCCGGTTAAGGAAGCGATGAACATGATGGGCGAGGAAGTGGGTCCGTTCCGTAAACCGTTAGTGGATATGGAACCGGCAAACCGCGATCGTCTGAGAAGAGAACTGGTAAATTACGGAATCAGCCTGAAAGAGTGATAAGAACCGTTAAAATTAGGATGAGATAGGGAAATGAGGTTTTAACAGATGGTACGAGCAATTATGCATGGCTGCAACGGCGCCATGGGACAGGTTATTTCCGGAATCGCAGCGAAGGACGAGGAGATTTCTATCGTTGCGGGTATTGATATGAGAACCGAGCAGAAAAATGATTATCCGGTTTTTGCGTCTCTGAACGAATGCAAGGTAGAAGCGGATGTTGTGATTGATTTTTCCAATGCAGCAGCTGTCGATGAACTTCTCGACTGGTGTGCAGAGAAGAAAATGCCGGTTGTTCTGTGTACGACAGGACTTTCCGAGGTACAGCTGGCAAAGGTAGAAGAGACGGCAGAGAAGACAGCTGTTCTTCGCTCTGCAAATATGTCTCTTGGTATCAATATGCTCTTAAAGCTTCTGAAAGAAGCAGCGCAGATTCTGGCTCCGGCCGGATTCGACATCGAAATTCTGGAGAAACACCACAATCAGAAGGTGGATGCTCCGAGCGGTACGGCGATTGCGCTGGCAGATTCGATCAACGAGGCGATGGGCAATACATACCATTACAAATACGATCGTTCTGCTATACGTGAGAAACGTGATGCGAAGGAGATTGGTATTCAGGCGATCCGCGGCGGCACGATCGTAGGCGAACACGATGTCATTTTCGCCGGTCAGGATGAGGTGATTACCTTTAATCATACAGCTTATTCCAAGGCGATTTTCGCAAAGGGTGCGGTACAGGCAGCCAAATTCTTGGCAGGAAAGCCGGAGGGACGGTATGATATGGCGGATGTGATCGGTTAAGAGATTTTATACAGATGTGAAAATGAAACCCCGGCTGTGAGTAAGTTTATCCACTCACAGCCGGGGTTTTCATTTCTGGAATTTTTTCTGCCCTTGTGTTTGTGGATGAAAGCTTCCGAAAATCAATTTGTCAAGGTTAGTGTATCATTTTTTTACATCTTGTGTAAAAAAATGACATCTTGTGCAGTGTAAATTGTAGAAAAATAAAACAAATGATAAGATGAATACAACAAGAAAAGCTTGAAATCGTGAAAAAGAAGAAAAACTCCAGAATAAAAATACATGAAAGACAGCTTTTCGATCAATAAAAGGAGGTATGAGGATGAGAAAACGCAAATGGATGAAGGCGGGTGCCTGCGCACTCAGTGCCGTTTTGATCATGGGCTTGTATGCCGGACCAGCTTTTGCCGAATGGGTAGGTACAGGAGGTGCAAGAGCCTACATCCTAAATGGACAGGTGCAGACAGGCTGGCAGCAGATCGATGGAAAATGGTATTACCTGAATGAACAGGGAGCACCGCAGATCGGCTGGGTAAAAGACGGGGACAAACAGTATTTCTGTACGGCGTCGGGGGAAATGGTCAGCGGTGTCGTCTGGATCAATGGAAAAACCTATTATTTTGGCACACCAGACAGTGGAGAGATGGCAACGGGTGTTGTCAGTATCAACGGAATTCCTTATACGTTTGAAAACGATGGCACATCGTTCGGCGGCCGCAAGCCGAGACCGGCGAGAAGCTTTGAGGTAAAAGTGGCAGAAGACGGAACGATGACCATCTTAGAGACGACCAATGCCGATACACCGAAGCTGAATTCCAGAACATCCAAAGAACGCAGACATTCTGGAGGCGGTGGTGGAAGCGAAACGCCGAGTGTGGTACCGAGTGATGCGCCGGCGACGAAAGAACCGACCGAAAACCCGACGCCGACCGTGAAACCGACCCAGCCGGAAGAGACGGAAGGGGATACAACAACGGAGCCGTCGCAGCCAACAACGCAGCCAACAGATCCGTGATCAATCTGAAACTAAGAGTACGAAGTGAAAATAATCGGCCAAGTTCAGATTTGGGGCGATTACAATCATCTATAATTTAACCTTGTTTTTGCTCTCCTGCATATAGGATGATGGAAACAGATTCATATACTCTCGAGCTCTTTCCTGCGTATGTGCAGGGAGGAACCCGGGAGTATATAAGTTAGAGCGATGAGAAAGAAACGGCGTGCCTGAGGGGAGTGCCACCGAAATGGAGCGCTTAAAAAGTCGTTAAAGGAGGTGCCAGAATGAAATCAGCTTACTGTATCGCCATTACGGCGTGCCTGACTGTCATCTGGCTGTATGAGGAAAAGAAAAAGCGGGGGATGGCGGGAAGGCTTTGCTGGAAAGCAGCGGCCGGGTATCTGATTACGCGCTTTGTATTCTTTGCCATTTCTAATCAGGAGGTTCATGGCTTCCTGATTAGAAATGGCAATGGATCTGGTGACAGCCGGACTTTTATATATTTTGTCCGGGAAAAACGGAAGCCGGGAATCAGTGTGGGAATGCCTGTATCTTTATATCTGGAATCCGATCCCGGTATTATCTGTTCTTTCACAGGGAAAAAAGCGGATGCTTTTTATCTGGCTGGCGGTATTGATTCTTTTCATGGGCAGTTCGTGGATAGAGCACTTCAGAGCGCGCCTTGGAATAGAAAGATTCAAAAAAATTGGAATTCTTCTCACGGTTGCGGGAACTGGCATACTCTGGGCGCGGGATATCACCGGAGAGCGTTTCGGACAGTGCAGTCCGGGAGATGAATTTTATCCGCTGATGCTGATGTTTTTTGCGGTACTGGGTGTGGGAACCTGTGTATATGGAATTGCTTCTTATGTTGGAATAATACATGAAAAATGTCAGATTCCTGAATCGAGAGTCGAGCTGGATGAAGCAAAAGCGGCACGTTGCGCATCAAAACGAATGACGGGGAGTGAAAAAACAGATGCCGGGAAGAGCTTGGGAATAAAATCCTGTGAAAAGAACACAGAGTCGGAAAAGACCGGCGCGCCCTGGTCCGGCCGTGACTGGTGTATGGCAGCAGGATTGACAGTTCTTTTTGTTGTGATGGCATTTGTGAATCTTGGAAGCATGAAGGCGCCGCAGACTGCGTATGAATTTGAAAAAAATGATAGCCACGGAAATGAGATGGTGCTTCGGTTTGATGGAAGTGTGACTATCTCAGAAGCGCAGGTTTATCTGGGTGGAAAGGAGAAGAGACATTTTGTATGCTCGGTTCCGAATGCCGAGGGAGATGGCTGGGATGCCATCGGGGAAGAGACAGAATTGTTATCCGTATACTGCTGGAATCCAGTGGAAATTCATTACCGCACTTACGAACTAGGGATCGTGTCGATGGATGAGAGTGCAGAGGTTCTGGAAATCGTTCTTCTGGATCCGGATGGAAATCCGATCCTTCCATCCAATGCAGATGATTATCCAGAGGCATTTGATGAGCAGGAATTGTTTCCGGCGGATACAACCTATGAATACCAAAGTATGTTTGATGAGGTTTACCATGCCAGAACGGCAAATGAGATAGTAGAAGGGCGTACAATTTATGAGACAACGCACCCACCGCTTGGAAAATGGTGGATGAGTCTGGGAATCCGCGTATTTGGAATGACGCCGTTTGGATGGCGGTGTGTATGCGCTCTGTTTGGCATCCTGATGGTGCCGGTCAGCTATGCGTTTATGCGGAAAATCAGCCGGAGTACATGGATTGCCTCATTTGCAGCACTGTTGATAGTCTTTGATTTCATGCACTTTACATTGTCAAGAATCGGAACCATTGATGTGATAGTGGGATTTTTTATCCTGCTTACCTTTTATCTGATGTATCTGGTGCTGGATGACCTGAAAATGGGATGCAGCTGGAAAACGGTGTGTCTGATGATTTTAAATGGCATGGCAGCTGGAGCGGCGATGGCATCGAAGTGGACAGGGGTATATGCCTGCGCGGGGATTGCAGTCCTCTTTTTTACATTTTTGTTCCAGGAATATGGGACAGCTGCGGCACGGACCAGAAAGGGAATGTCTGGACAGGCGGCGATAAGTTACCTGGCGGGGCTGTCTGTCATCTGTATCGCTGCATACATTTTGATTCCGGCAGTGATTTACGTTGCATCCTATCTTTCTTATGGAAATGGTATGGGAAATGGAAATGTTTTCCAGACTATGTGGGAAAATCAGCAGCTTATGCTTCATTACCATGAGAAAACGGTGTTTGAACATCCATATGCCTCTGAATGGTATGAGTGGGCCTGGATTAGACGACCGCTTCTGGATGCATACACGTCGCTTAAGTCTGGTAAAATCAGTGTGGTTTCAACTTTTGGAAACCCGGTAATCTGGTGGTCGGCAATTCCGGCGCTATTTTATACTATATACCTGTGGCAGATTCGACAGGATAAAATAGCGGGATATCTGTGCATTTCCTATGCTTCTATGCTGTTTCCGTGGTTATTTATCCACAGAACCGTGTTTATCTATCAGTATTTTGCGTGCAGTATGATACAGATTTTAATGCTGGGAAATTGTCTGCATTTTTTCTGGGAAAGAGATCCGAAACGAACCAGGAAAGCAGCGCTGCTGTATCTTGCAGCAGTGATCGGCGCGTTCCTTCTTTTCTATCCGGTGCTGTCTGGATATCCGGTAAAACAGGAATTTGCCGAGCAGTGGCTGGAATGGCTGGAAGGTTGGGTGTTGTCATGAAAGAAAAAAAGAGAGACTGGGCGATCAGCGCTGGCTTTCTGGGGGTGCTTTTGACGGCTTATGTGATAAATTATAGATTTGGTTTTCTGGAAATTCTTGATTTTCATATCGAGAAAGTAAAGAAAGCATACCCAGCTTATTTTGGCACCTATGACCGGATGGGTGAATTGACTGCATGGTTGAATAAAATCGAAAATCTGTTCTGTATCGGACGGAATGGACAGCATCGCTACAATAACATGGATCATTCGATGATGACAGCATTTTGTGCAGTGGATCTCCTTCTGGCGGGAAGTACGGATAAGGAGCATATCTGGAGTGTGAATACAGAAAAAGCGTATCATGAGACAAAATAAACTGCCTGAAAACCACAGCCTTCAGTTCAAAAAAGCCCTGCCTGTGAGCCGCATCATCTTTACAGACTTTTTTCTATTTGTTATAGTAAAAATGGAGAGGCACCTGCGGGAGGAATGCAGATGTCAGAGAAACATAGAAATGCACAAAAATCAATGCCGCAAAGCAGAAAGCTGTTTAAATATCAAAAACGGAAGATTCGACGCTATCTGAAAGGCATCCGCTGGCGGAGGAAGCGGAGGCAGAGGTATTTTCTCTATGGACTTGCACTGGCTGTATCCATGTACCTGGCGAGCATATGGAAGATACGGGAACGGATCTGGTCGATCCGGGAGATGAATGTGATCGAGTATGAGCTGCCGGAGTGGGAAAGAGCAGAGAATGGGGCGGAGGAAGCGCCTGCAGACTGGCAGGAGAAGAGAACAGTTGAACGGGAAAATGCCGGGGAAACATACGGAGCGACAGAAAAAACGGGAACTTCCACGAAAATCCGTCTGCATCTGAAGACCGGAGAGCTGGAAATCGTGCACGAACGGGTGGAATCAGAAGGAGAGTGATTGTTTGCGGCAGGAAAAACGTTTGGCCGGGCATGAATGATGAATGGAAGAGCAGGAACGGTTACTGTGGCAAATTCCGTTATTGGGAATGTATGCGTGAACAGTAACCAAGAACGAAAGAGCTGCAGCCGGAACAGCGAAAAGTGATTGATTTTGAAAAGTGCCTGTATTATAATTTGCAGGTAGGATATTGAGAAAATGTGTCGGTGACGCCTTCAAATGGCTGCGAAAGAGACTATTTTCCATACCCTGAAAAAAGAAAGCGAGGTAAATTAGCCATGTACGACAGATATGTAAGCCCTCTTTCCGAGCGCTATGCAAGTAAGGAGATGCAGTATATTTTCTCCCCGGACAAGAAATTCCGCACCTGGAGAAGACTCTGGATTGCGCTGGCAGAGACGGAGAAGGAGCTTGGCCTTCCGATCACGCAGGAGCAGATCGATGAATTGAAAGCACATAAGGATGAAATCAATTTTGATGTTGCTAAAGAGCGTGAGAAACTGGTGCGCCACGATGTTATGTCCCATGTGTATGCGTACGGCGTACAGTGCCCGACAGCAAAAGGAATCATCCATCTGGGTGCAACTTCCTGCTACGTAGGAGACAACACCGATATCATCATTATGACAGAAGCCCTGAAGCTGGTACGTAAGAAACTGATCAGTGTTCTGGATGAGCTGGCTAAATTTGCTGATAAATATAAAGCACAGCCGACCCTGGCATTTACCCATTTCCAGCCGGCACAGCCGACCACCGTCGGCAAGCGTGCAACTCTGTGGATGATGGAGCTCAAGCAGGATCTGGATGATCTGGATTATGTGCTTGGATCCTTACGTCTCCTTGGCTCCAAGGGAACAACTGGTACACAGGCAAGCTTCCTGGAGCTCTTTGATGGGGATCATGCAAAGTGCCGCAAGGTAGATCAGATGATCGCGGAGAAGATGGGCTTTGATGGCTGCTATCCGGTATCCGGACAGACCTATTCCCGTAAGCAGGATACACGTGTATTAAATGTTCTTGCCGGTATTGCACAGAGTGCCCATAAATTCTCCAACGATATCCGTCTTCTTCAGCATCTGAAAGAAGTAGAAGAGCCTTTCGAGAAGAATCAGATCGGTTCCTCCGCTATGGCATATAAGAGAAATCCTATGAGAAGCGAGCGTATGGCTTCCCTGGCTAACTACGTGATGGCAGACGTGATGAACCCGATGCTGGTTGCATCTACCCAGTGGTTTGAGCGTACATTGGATGATTCTGCGAACAAGCGTCTGAGTGTTCCGGAAGGCTTCCTTGCAATTGATGGTATTCTGGATCTGTACCTGAATGTCGTTGACGGTCTGGTTGTATATCCGAAGGTTATCGAGAAACACATGATGGCAGAGCTTCCGTTCATGGCAACCGAGAATATCATGATGGATGCAGTAAAGGCAGGCGGTGACCGTCAGGAACTGCATGAGAAGATCCGTACTCTGTCGATGGAAGCTGGAAAGAATGTGAAAGAGAAAGGTCTGGATAACAACCTTCTCGAGCTGATTGCAGCGGATCCGGCGTTCAATCTGTCCTTAGATGACCTGAAAGCAGCGATGAAACCGGAGCGCTACACCGGTCGTGCAAAAGAGCAGGTAGATGAGTTCCTGGCGGAGGTAATCCAGCCGATTCTGGATGCAAATAAAGAAGATCTGGGCGTGAAAGCAGAGATTAATGTCTAAACAGGATTTACATGGAAGTGTGAATCTGGAGTATTACCGGGTATTTTGCAGCGTGTGCGAATGCGGCGGCATCACGGCGGCCGCAGAGGCACTCTGCATTTCCCAGCCGGCGGTCAGCCAGGCGGTCCGACAACTGGAGACCGCGCTTGGCTGCCGCCTTTTTTTGCGGACATCGCGCGGCGTGAAGCTGACGAGCGAGGGAGAATTGCTTCTGTCGTATGTCAGACGGGGAATTGATGCGATACAGGACGGGGAGACGATGCTGCGGCGCATGAAGGACCTGGAAACGGGCGAGATCCGCATTGGCGCGAGCGATATGACACTTCAGTTTTATCTGCTTCCATATCTGGAACAATTTCATGAGCAGTATCCGAATATCAAGGTGACGGTTTCAAACGGCCCGACGCCCGAGACCCTTGAAGCACTCTATCAGGGACACATTGATTTCGGTATTGTCAGCACACCTTTTGAAACCAAGCAGGCGGTAAAGAGTCTTCCGGTTCAGGAGATCCGCAATGTGTTTATAGCCGGACCCAAATACGCAGCCCAGTTAAAGGGCAGAAAACTTTCATATAAAGAGCTGTTGAACTGCCCCTGCATCTTCCTGGAGCGCAATACCAGTACGCGCCGCTTTATGGATGAGTTTCTGGCAAAGCGCGGGGTTCGGCTGGAGCCGGAGTTTGAACTGGCCACCAGTGAGATGATTGTCCAGTTTGTTAAGCGGAATCTGGGAATCGGCTGTCTGATGTCGGATTTTGCATCGGAGGCTCTTGGAAATGGGGATGTTTTTGCGTTGGAATTTGATGAAGAGATGCCACCCCGTGAGTTTTGTCTGGTGGCAGCTGAAAAAGCCTGGATGTCCCCAGCGGCTGCGAAGCTTTTTAATCAGCTGGCGAAGGTAACCACATGAGAAAAATAGGAGCTGCAAAGTAGAGGTTTTTCAAATCACATTGTCTGGCATATGTGTGAGCATCAATAGTATAAGTGTTAATTATGTAGCTTATAAATAATATTGATTTTACTTATATAGAAAAGTTGTGTATGATTATACAGTAAGAGGGCATGATCGTTTTTCGATCATGCCGAAAAGTATTTATATTCTTCTGAGGGAGGAAAATTCATGGTACGAGCAATAGTAGGAGCTAACTGGGGAGACGAAGGCAAGGGTAAGATTACCGATATGCTTGCTAAGGAATCCGACATCATTATCCGTTTTCAGGGAGGAAGCAACGCAGGTCATACGATTATCAACAATTATGGCCGTTTCGCACTTCACCTTCTGCCGTCCGGTGTATTTTACGGACACACAACCAGCATCATCGGCAATGGTGTGGCATTAAACATCCCGTTTCTGGTAAAAGAGCTGGAAAGCCTGGTATCTCAGGGGGTTCCGATGCCGCATATTCTGGTATCGGATCGCGCACAGATCCTGATGCCGTACCATGTTCTGTTTGATACGTATGAGGAAGAGCGTCTGGGCGGCAAGTCCTTCGGTTCTACCAAGTCCGGCATCGCGCCGTTCTACTCTGACAAATACGCGAAGATCGGTTTTCAGGTCAGCGAACTGTTCGAGGACGAGGCAGCTCTGAAAGATAAAGTACAGCGTGTCTGCGAGACAAAGAATGTCCTGTTAGAGCATCTGTACCACAAACCGCTGCTGAACCCGGATGAGGTTCTGGCAGAGCTGATGGAATACAAGAAGATGGTAGAGCCGTATGTATGTGATGTATCTGCATATCTGCATGACGCGATCAAAGAGGGCAAAAACATCCTTCTTGAGGGTCAGTTAGGTTCCCTGAAAGACCCGGATCACGGTATTTACCCGATGGTTACTTCTTCTTCGACTCTGGCAGCTTACGGCGCTATCGGCGCAGGTATCCCGCCGTATGAGATCAAAGAGATCACAACCGTTGTAAAGGCATACTCCAGTGCAGTCGGCGCAGGCGCATTTGTCAGCGAGATCTTTGGTGATGAGGCAGACGAACTCCGCCGCCGCGGTGGTGATAAGGGCGAGTTCGGCGCAACCACCGGACGTCCGAGACGTGTAGGCTGGTTCGACGCAGTAGCAAGCCGTTACGGCTGCCGCATCCAGGGTGCGACCGAAGTGGCTCTGACCGTTCTGGATGTTCTGGGATATCTGGACGAGATCCCGATCTGCGTTGGCTACGAGATCGACGGCGAAGTTGTCAAAGACTTCCCGGTAACCTACAAGCTGGAGAAAGCAAAACCGGTTCTGAAGACACTTCCGGGCTGGAAATGTGATATCCGCGGAATCAAGAAATACGAAGATCTCCCGGCAGAGTGCCGCAACTACATCGAGACGATCGAGGCAGAGCTTGGCGTACCGGTAACCATGGTATCCAATGGTCCGGGACGTGATGAGATCATTATGAGAAAGTAACTTTATAGAATCAATTTCAGCGGCGGTCCTGCATGATGAGTGCAGGCCGCCGCTATTTTTGTGTAATAGGAAATTCCTTGGAATTCTCCATTACACAAAAAGGCACATTCTTTTTCAAGTTTATTCTGAAATCAGCCAGTCAATTAAATTTTTAGATTTTATGCCATCATAGGAAGAGTCCATTCCGGGATTCAAGGAAAGGACGATTTTTTCGTAATTGTCATTGATTTTTTGAAGAGGGAATAATTCAGGATAAGGTATGATTTGGTGTGAAGAAAGTTGGAGGGATGCCTTGGATAGAGTCTGTGAGAACCGTGTTTTTTATGGTATGATAGATAAAAAGAAATCGTTTTATAAATGAAAAGTGAGACAAACGGGAATCGCCAGAGAATGAGAAATGGAAACATATAGAGATTTACTATCGCAAATTCATACAAACTGTAAAAACATACCATTTCATAAGAAATTATCAGCCTACAACATTTTTGATGTATTAGAGATACAGAGCCGTGAAGTGATCATGTGCCGTTTTTTGACCGATCTGCTGAACCCGGAGGGAATGCATGGCTGCGGAATCCGGTTTCTGAAATCGTTTATCCGAGATGTGTTGAAAATGGATCCGGTAAGCGATACATTGCTATTGCATACGGAGGTAGTCAAAGAGTACCCGATTGATAAAGAGAGAAGAATTGATATTTTCATACGGAATGCGGAGTATCAGATTCCGATCGAGGTAAAAATCTATGCGGGGGAACAGGAAGGACAGTGTTCGGATTACTTTGAGATGGCACAAAATTCCCGATTGATATATCTAACCCGTTTTGGAACGCCGCCATCTGAGTACAGCCGGAAGAAGAAAGGCGGAGGAAATTTATTACCATTAGGGCAAATCCAGTGTATTTTATGGGCAGAAGATATCTATCGGTGGCTGGAAGGTGAATTGCAAAATTTAAAAGAGCCATTTCGGGCAGTGATGGAGCAATATTTGGATGCGGTACATAGCATAGCGGATGAAAGAGAGAAGAAAGTGGCAGATAAAGTGATTGAGGCATTGTACGAATCGCCGGAAAAATTTCTTGCCGGAATCGAGATTGAAAAATCGATGAAAAAGGCAAAGGTGCGGCTGATTCGCCAGGTGTTTGAAGAATTTCAGCAGCAGATGCAGCCAATTTTAGAAAAATATGGTTTGAAATTAGAAAAGGATAGTGGATATTATTCCTATCAGGATTTACAGCATGATAAATTTTATGATTGTTACAGCACCTATCCTGGATTGAATTATGTGGTAAAAAAGGCAAAATTTCAAAAAGCGGGTCTGGAACTCTGGTTTCGAATTGAAGTAGAGCACAATTTGTTTGCGGGATTCTGCCTGTTTGATAAAGAAGCCAGCTCCAAGGATGGCTTTTCGAAAGGCTATCAGGTAGATGATATAACCGACGGGCTTAAGCAGGAGGCATCCAGATATCTCAAAAAGGAAATAATTCTGCCGGAGGACTGGTGGTTTGCCTGGTGTTATCCGAACGGAAAACGCCACTGCGAAGAGGCAGAAGTGCCGGATTTTAAGCAGATGAATCCGTGTGCGGTTTCACTTGTGGATGAAACGGCGCGGAGGGAGTATGTGAAGCGGGCGTTGGCGGTGTTCGAGAGAGAGCTTTTGGGGTGGCTTTTGTAAAAGGATAATTTGTGATACAATAAAGATGTATAAATTGATTTTTACAGAACAGTTAAAAAATAAAAGATAAGGGTGGTAAAACAGCATGGTTACAGGAGCGGTTAAAAATAAGATAGATAAGATATGGACGGATATCTGGGCTGGCGGAATCACGAATCCGATCACGGTAATAGAACAGCTTACTTACCTTATGTTTATTCGGTCTCTTGATGAGAAAGAAATGGAAAATGAAGCCTTTGAAGTAGAAGGCGGCATTCAGATGGATAAAATATTTCCAGCATCGGAGGCAGGGCAGTCGATGCGCTGGAGCAAGTTTAAAAATGATGATCCGCGTGACATCTATGCAATCATGTCACAGCGTATTTTTCCGGCGATTAAGGCGATGAAAAATGGAAGACTTCCGGATTTTAATGAACAGGGAGAGATGGTAGAGGTTTCCGGAGAAGCCAATGCAGAGGCACAGGAAAGTACCGCATTTGCCCGCTATATGGAAGATGCTATGTTTTTAATTCCAACTCCTCAGATTTTGCAAAAGATTATCACGGGATTGGATGATCTGTATGAACACGATATTGCAGACTTAGATATGCAGGGAGATCTGTACGAGTATATGTTGGGAAAATTGGCAACGGCCGGGCAGAACGGACAGTTCCGAACACCAAAACATATTCGTGAAATGATGGTGGAACTTTTACAGCCAACCCCAGATGACACGATCTGCGATCCAGCTTGCGGCACGGCAGGATTTCTTGTCAGTGCGGCAGAATATATTCGCAAGCATTATGAAGAGGACATGACGGCAGAGCAGTGGGAGCACTTTTCAGGAGAAGCATTTTCAGGATTTGATACAGACCGAACCATGCTGCGTATTTCTGCCATGAACTTAATGCTGCATTCCATCAGCAATCCAGATATTGATTATAAAGACAGTGTTTCCAAGCAAAATGAAATCAGTGACAGATATACGATCTGTCTTGCCAATCCGCCGTTTAAAGGAACGGTAGACGCGGAAAGTATCAATGATAATCTGAAAGCAGTTACAAACACTAAGAAAACGGAACTTTTGTTCCTGGCGCTTTTCCTACGTATGCTAAAAAAAGGCGGTCAGTGTGCTTGTATCGTTCCAGACGGAGTGTTGTTTGGTTCTTCAAAGGCGCATAAATCTATTCGACAGGAACTAGTGGAGAATCATCAGCTTCGGGCAGTGATTTCCATGCCATCTGGTGTGTTTAAACCTTATGCGGGAGTTTCAACGGCTGTTCTGGTATTTACCAAAACAGGAGCAGGTGGTACCGACAAAGTCTGGTTTTATGATATGAAAGCTGATGGATTCAGCCTGGATGATAAACGTTCAGAGATCAGTGAAAATGATATTTCGGATATCATCGAGAGATTCCATCATCTGGAGCAGGAGGAAGGACGGGAAAGAACGGAGCAGAGCTTTTTCGTGCCAAAACAGGAGATCGTAGAGAATGATTACGATCTTTCCATCAATAAATACAAAAAAACAGAATATGTGGCAATAGAATACCCGCCGACCTCCGAGATCATGGCAAATATCCGAGAGCTGGAAAAGGAGATCAGCCGGGAGATGGATGAACTGGAGAAGCTGTTGCAGGCAGAAAAGTAGGAAAAAGAGAAGGGATGAAGACTCGATCAATTCGGGTTTGCAGGGATGACAGATGAAACTAAATGAAGTTTGCATAGGAATAACAGATGGAAGTCATAATCCACCAGCAGGTATAAAAAAAAGTGAATATCCGATGCTGAGTTCGAAAAACATCTTTGATGATGTACTTACATTTGATGAACCGAGGTATTTGTCTGAAACTGAGTATGAGAAAGAAAATAAAAGAACGTGTGTCAACGCAGGAGATGTATTACTTACAATTGTTGGTACAGTGGGAAGAGCGTTGGTTGTTCCTGAGGGTGCAGATAATATCACACTTCAGCGTAGTGTGGCTGTTTTACATCCTAATTACGAAAAGTGTCGAAGCAGATATCTTATGTATTTGCTTCAGTCGAAGCGTTCTTATTTTGAAAATAAAGCAAGAGGCGTTGCGCAAAAAGGCATTTATTTAAAGCAATTATCAGATGTAGATGTTAATATATGTGGCTTGGACGAACAGGATGAAATAATAAAGTTACTTGATAAAACTAGAAATATAATTACAGTGAGACGTAAACAGTTAGAGCAATTAGATTTATTAGTCAAAGCCCGATTTGTCGAGATGTTTGGGGATAGATATGTCAATGATAAGAAATGGAATACTACGAAGTTAGGTGAAGGTATTTCTTTTAATAATGGTAAAGCTCATGAACAAGTGGTTGATGAGAATGGCGATTATATTTTGGTTACTTCAAGAGCCATTGCTTCTGATTTTGAGGATGTGAGAAGAACAAATACTTTACTCTTTCCATTACATAAGAATGATATTGTTATGGTGATGAGTGATGTGCCTAATGGAAAAGCTTTAGCTAAGTGTCAACTCATTGATTCAGATGATAAGTATACGCTGAATCAGCGTATTTGTAGCTTTGATAACTATGAATACAATGCAATATTTCTTTTGTACCTTTTAAATAGACATCCATATTTCTTAGCTTTTAATGATGGGAATGGTCAGACTAACCTTAGAAAGAACGATATTTTGGAGTGTGAATTAATTGTTCCACCAATAGAACTTCAAAACCAGTTCGCTGACTTTGTCCGCCAAGTCGACAAATCAAAAGCTGTAGTTCAAAAATCACTGGAAGAGACACAATTACTATTTGATTCACTTATGCAGAAGTATTTTGGCTGATAGATATAGGACAACTCTGGAAAGGAGGCAATGATAGTGGGAAGATTTGTTAATCCTGATAATAGCGCATTTCAAGTTGCCTTGAACTCTAAAATTTATGTAGATAAAACAGGCTTGCTTGAATATACCAATAGTGTTTTAAATACTACCAGTGCATATATCTGCAATAGCCGCCCTAGAAGATTTGGTAAATCGTATGCGGCAAATATGCTTGCGGCTTATTATAGTAAAGGCGCCAGTTCTGAGAATATGTTTTCGAACCTGAATATTGGAAAAAGCGCAGATTTCAGGACGCATCTCAATCAATATGATGTAGTTCATATTGATATACAATGGTTTTTATCAAATTGTGAAAATGCGGATAACGTGGTGGCATTGATAAAAAAAAGCGTGTTGGATGAACTTCGGGAAATTTATCCGGATATTTTGAATACAGAAATTATATCTCTGTCGGATGCGCTTTCCAGAGTGACCGAACAAACGGGGCAGAAGTTTGTACTTATTATTGATGAATGGGATGTTTTAATTCGCGATGAAGCTGCAAATGAAAAAATTCAGAATGAGTATATTAATTTTCTGAGGAGTATATTTAAAGGAACAGAACCAACAAGATGTATTCAGCTTGCATACCTGACAGGGATTTTACCTATTAAGAAAGAAAAAACACAGTCTGCCTTAAATAATCTGGAAGAGTTTACGATGCTTTACCCGGATGAATTAGCACCATTTATTGGCTTTACGGAGGAGGAAGTAAAAGAACTCTGCCAGAGATATAACCGTGATTTTGAAAAGGTAAAAAAATGGTATGATGGCTATCTGCTGAATGATTATCAGGTTTATAATCCGAAAGCAGTTGTAAGTGTTATGACAAAGGGAAAATTCAGAAGCTACTGGTCGGAAACGGGGTCTTATGAAGTGGTGGTTCCGCTAATTGGCATGAATTTTGATGGATTGAAGACAGCAATTATCGAAATGCTTTCGGGATTAGAGGTTGAGGTCAATACAGGAACTTTTAAAAATGATCCGGCTAACATTCAAAATAAAGACGATGTGCTTACGTATCTGATTCATCTTGGTTATTTAGGATACAATGAGGCAACAGGCGCTGCTTTTATACCCAATGAAGAAATACGGCAGGAAATGATTACAGCGGTAAGAAGCAGTAAGTGGAATGAAATGATTTCATTTCAGCAGGAATCCAAAGAATTGTTAAGTGCAACCATATCAATGGATGAGAATGCAGTTGCTGAAAGAATAGGAAAGATTCATTCAGAGTATGCTTCGGCTATACAGTATAATGATGAAAATTCTCTAAGCAGCACGATTGCGATTGCTTACTTGGCAGCGATGCAATATTATTATAAGCCGATCCGGGAACTGCCAACCGGACTTGGATTTGCCGATTTTGTATTTATCCCAAAACCAGAGTTTAAAGGGAGTTATCCGGCTTTGCTGGTTGAATTGAAGTGGAATAAAAAGGCGGAAACGGCAATTCAGCAGATAAAAGAAAAAAAGTATTCAGATTCGATTCTGAACTATACGGGTGATATCTTGCTGGTTGGAATTAATTACGATAAGGTAAATAAAAAGCATCAGTGTAAGATAGAACGCCATAAGAACAATTAAAAGGATCCATATCCGAAAATAATATATGAGAGCAAATGATTGCATAAGCAGGAGAAGGATGTTGGTACTGAAAGGATGAGGTACCAACATGGAAGAGAAGATTGTATTGGTTTTAAATGAAATGTCGGAGTATTTATCTATTGCTCAGATGAAGAAGCTGCAGGAAGTGATTCTGAAAACCTTTTCTGAAAATGAAGCTGAAAAAGCAGATATTTCGAATGAGGATTTTTTAGCGATGTTTCTTTCAGCGAAGAAAATCGAAGGATGTTCAGAACGGACTATAAGGTATTATGAGGCAACGGTACAGCATTTATTATCAAAAATAAAAACCAGTGTCCGAAGAATTACAACGGAAGAAATAAGAGAATATCTATCTGACTATCAGCAGTGGAATCATTGTTCGAATGTAACCATCGACAACGTTCGCCGGAATATTTCCAGTTTCTTTTCTTGGTTGGAAGAGGAAGATTATATCCTGAAAAGTCCGATGCGGCGCATTCATAAAATAAAGACTAAGACAATTGTAAAAAGTGTGATTTCAGATGAAGGGATCGAGCATCTTAGGGATCACTGTGGAGTGAAACGGGATCTGGCGATTATTGATTTGCTTTATTCCACTGGAATGCGAGTGGGAGAATTGGTAAATCTAAATATAGAGGATGTGGATCTGGAAGGCAGAGAATGCGTTGTTTACGGCAAAGGAAACAAAGAGCGCAGGGTGTACTTCGATGCGAAAGCCAAGGTCCATCTAAAAGACTATATCAAGAGCCGGAAAGATGAAAACAAGGCCTTGTTTGTTACCTTAGATGCTCCCTTTGACAGATTAAAAATCAGCGGAGTGGAGATAAGGTTGCGCCAGTTAGGCCGAAGATTAGGCCTGGAGCGGATTCATCCTCATAAATTCAGACGGAGTATGGCAACCAGGGCAATAGATAAAGGAATGCCCATCGAACAGGTGCAGAAAATACTAGGTCATTCGCAGATCGACACGACCATGCAATATGCAATGGTAAATCAGAACAATGTAAAGACATCTCATCAGAAATATATGTCCTAGCTTGGTTGTCAATTCGGGTTTGCAGGGCTCTGCGAGTAGCACGTAAGGGATGATGAAGATGAGATTAGAAAAACTATGTACAGTTTTTACCGATGGTGATTGGATAGAAAGCAAAGATCAATCCATTTCGGGAATTAGATTGATTCAAACTGGAAATATTGGTGATGGAATATATTTAGAAAAAGAAGAAAGAGCTAAGTATATATCTGAGGATACATTTGAAAGGCTAAAATGTACGGAAGTGTTTTCTGGTGATGTTTTAGTGTCAAGATTGCCAGAACCAGTAGGAAGAGCATGTATTATTCCTGAAAAAAATGAGCGGATGATAACAGCAGTTGATTGTTCAATATGTAGACCTAATGAAGATATTATAAGCAAGGAATATCTATGTTATTTTATGAGGTCAAGAGCGTATTTTACAAAATTATTAGGAAACGTCACTGGAACGACTAGAAAGAGAATATCTAGAAAAAATTTAGGAAATATTGAATTGGATGTTCATTCAAAAGAAGAACAAAATGAAGTTGTAAAACGATTGAATTGTTTAGTTAAAGTGATTAATTTAAGAAACAAAGAAATTCAATTGTTAGATCAATTCATTAGAGCCCGATTTGTCGAGCTGTTTGGGGATCCAGTTACAAATCCTAAGAATTTGCCAGTTGTCATATTGAGAGAATTAAGCAGACTCATTACAAAAGGAGCCTCCCCAAGTTGGCAAGGGTTTTCGTATACAGAAGATAGTTCTCAAACCTTATTTATTACCAGCGAGAATGTAAGAGAAGGATATATTGATTTATCATCACCGAAATATGTTGAAGATGGATTTAACGAGAAACAAAATAGATCAATGATTCATAAAGGTGATTTTTTGATTAATATTGTTGGAGCTTCAATTGGTAGAGCT
Organism: Clostridium sp. OM05-5BH; assembly: GCF_003481505.1. Lineage (NCBI taxonomy): Bacteria > Bacillati > Bacillota > Clostridia > Eubacteriales > Clostridiaceae > Clostridium > Clostridium sp. OM05-5BH. The sequence continues at coordinate 291,406 of NZ_QULJ01000004.1, forward strand.
GCCCAATTTGAATTAGATTGTAAGGCAAATATGAACCAAGCAGCAGCATTAGTTAGAATGGATGATAATAGAATAAGAGATAAATATTTACTAGTATATTTAAATTCTGAAAGAGCTCAGCAAATGTATAACTCTATGAAATCTGATACGGGGAGAGCGAATCTTAGCTTGCAGGATATAGCAGATTTGTCGATTTTATTGCCAGAGGTAAACGAGCAAATTGAATTTGAAACATTTGTCCGCCAAGTCGACAAATCAAAATTGTCTCCGAAACAGAGCACCACTTTACACTATAAAAGCATATTTACACAAATACAAACATTGCAAATAACAAATATATTCTACCTTGAAACCGAAAGCGAGGCGTTTCACCAAAATGACAAGAGAAGAATTATTTCAATGGGTAAAACAAGAATATGGCACGGAAGCGGAATATCCGTGGAAGGATTCGAACGCAGTGCTGCGTCGGGCGGATAATGATAAATGGTATGGCGTGATTTTGAGTGTTGCAGGGAGTAAGCTGGGGTTGGAGGATGATAATATCATAGATGTTATAAATCTAAAGAGTGATCCGATGCTGATAGGTTCTTTGCGGGGGCAGAAAGGATATTTTCCGGCATACCATATGAACAAGGAGAAGTGGATCAGTGTTTTGCTGGGGGATGCGGGGCTGGATGAGCCGATTAAAAATTTACTTGCGTTAAGCTATGAGCTGACAGCGCCAAAGAAAAAGAAGAATACTTCCAAATAGGGGGGATCTTATGTCAAACTTTGAATTTTTAAAGAATACAAAAGAATATGCATTATTTGCGCCAGCGGTGATGGAAGCGGAACGGGTATATGCATCCGCCCCTGCAATGTGCGCGGTAGGATGCAGAAAGGCATTGGAATTGGCGGTAAAATGGGTCTATTCTGCGGATAATACGATGCAAATGCCGTACAAGGACAATTTGCAGTCCCTGATTCATGAGCCGAGTTTCCGTTTCTCGGTTGATTATAATACATGGGGGAAGCTGCCGTTTATTGTGAAGCTGGGTAATCTGGCGGTACATACGGAGAAGAATGTGCAGAAAAGCGATGCGCTTCTTTCACTGCGCGGCTTGTTCGAGTTTATTGAATGGGTGGATTACTGTTATGGGACAAATTATGAAGAACGTAAGTTTGACGAAAGCCAGATCCCGACGGAAAAGGTAGTGGTTGATATTAAGAAGATCAAGGAACAGGAAAGTCTACTGGGAGAAAAAGACGCGGAGATCGAGGCACTCCGTAAGAAGATTGAGGAGATGTCCGCCCAATATACGGCGGAGAAGGAGCAGCATAAAGAAGTGCGCAGTTTCAAATCAGAGGATGTGTCTGAATTTAAAACCCGGAAACAATATATTGATATTGATATGAAAGAGATGGGCTGGAAGTTTAAGGGCGCGGAAGCAGATGTTCAGGAAGAGTACCCGGTTGACGGCATGGCGGGTGTGGTCGGACAAAAGGGATATTGTGATTATGTTCTGTTTGGAAAGGATGGCAGCCCTCTGGCGGTGGTGGAAGCGAAGCGTACCAGCAAGGATCCGAACGTTGGCCGGAAACAGGTTATGCTGTATGCGGACTGTTTAGAGCGGAAGTTTGGCCGCAGACCGATGATGTTTACGACGAATGGATTTGAAACGTATTTCTGGGATGACAAGACTTCTCCACAGCGTCCGGTCAGTGGTATTTTCAGTAAAGATGATTTGCAGAAGATGATGAACAGACGTTCGGAACATAAGGATTTAATGCAGATTCCGATTGATGATAAAATCACGGATCGTTATTATCAAAAAGAAGCGATCCGGGCGGTGTGCGAACAGATACAGCGCGGTTATCGGAAACATTTGCTGGTGATGGCAACCGGAACTGGTAAGACAAGAACGGCTTCCAGCTTGACGGATGTTTTGAGTCGTGGAAAATATGTGACGAATGTGCTTTTTTTGGCGGATCGGACTGCCTTGGTAAAACAGGCAAAGGATGATTTTAAGAATTATCTGCCGGATATGTCACTTTGCAATCTGTGTACCAATAAAGATGATCGGAATGCACGTATCGTATTTTCAACCTATCCGACAATGTTAAATGCGATTGATGATACGAAAAATAAGGATGGCATCCGCCTGTTTACACCGGCACATTTTGATTTGATTATTATTGACGAAAGCCACCGCAGTATTTTTAAGAAATACCGGGCGATTTTCGAGTATTTTGATGCAATCATGGTTGGTCTGACGGCTACGCCGAAAACGGATGTGGATCGGAATACGTATGATTTCTTTGAAATGGAACATGGTGTGCCGACGTATGCCTATGATTATGAGACGGCTGTTTATCAGGATCATGTGCTGGTTCCATATTATAATTATGAGGTAAAGACGAAGTTTCTGGATGAAGGAATTACGTATGATGATTTATCCGATAAGGATAAGGAACGGTATGAGGACGATTTTGTGGAAGATGGTCAGATGCCGGAATTTATTCCTTCTGCGGCGATGAATAAGTTTATCTTTAATGAAGTGACGGTAGATATGGTGCTTCAGGATCTGATGGAACGTGGTATTCATGTGGCTGGTGGCGATCGGATTGGAAAGACAATCATCTTTGCACAGAATAAAAAGCATGCGGAGTTTATTCTGGAACGCTTCAACAAGCTATATCCCAATATTTATCCGGAAAAGAAGGGGATATTTGCACAGCGGGTAATTTGTGATGATGCATACGCCCAGACTGTAATTGATGACTTCAAGGTTGAAAATAAGCCTCCTTTTATTGCGGTATCGGTGGATATGATGGATACGGGGATTGATGTGCCGCAATGTGTAAATCTTGTATTTTTTAAGAAGGTACGTTCTAAGGCAAAATTCTGGCAGATGATTGGACGCGGCACACGTTTGTGCAAGGGACTTACCTGCATGGATCCGATAGATGGGGAGTATACAGATAAAAGACGTTTCCTGATTTTTGATTATTGTGGGAATTTTGAATATTTTCGTGAACATATAGAAGGTTTTGTGTCGAAGGAGACGAAATCCTTAAGTGAAAATATTTTTGGAAAACAAATCCGGCTCATTTCTCTGCTGCAGGAAGCTTGCTATGCAGGAGATACTTATGAAGAGTGGCGGAAGGAACTGATATCGGGATGCCATAATCAGGTTGTGGAGTTGGATCCGAAGCTGATTTCTGTAAAACTTAAATTACAATATGTGGAGAAATTTAAACAAGAGACGGCTTTTGACGCGATCAGTGAAGGGGATAAGGGAGAGCTTTTACAGCATATTGCGCCGCTGGTGCATTTGAATGATGAAGATGAGCTGGCTAAACGGTTTGACAATTTTATGTATGGTCTGATGCTGGCTTCTATGGAACAGATGCCGTCTTTTAAGAGAGCGAAAAAGGTGCTTTGTGAGATTGCTGGTTTGCTGTCGCGCAAGATCAGTATTCCTCAGGTAAAAGAAAAACTTGATTTTATACAAGAAATTCAGACGGATGAATTTTGGAAGGTAAATGATGTTCTTCAATTTGAACGCGTCCGGCAGGAATTGCGGGGACTGATGAGTTTTTTGGATCAAGATCAGGGGGGCAGGACGATCACGACTCATTTGACAGATTCCATTATTGATCAGCAGGAGGGTGTCCAGTTAGATGTGGCATATGATTTTGAGGATTATCGGGAAAAGGTTAATCGATATATCGGGGAACATGGAAACACACTGGCGATTCATAAATTAACGCACAATATTAAGCTGACACAGGGAGATTATCAGGAGTTAGAGCGGATTCTCACGACGGAACTTGGCAGTAAGGAAGACTACCAGAGGGAGTTTGGAGATACACCATTTGGTCTGATGGTACGCAAAATTGCTAAACTGGATCATGAGGCGGCGATGCAGGCATTTTCGGAGTTTATTAACGATCAGTCATTGAACCAACGGCAGATCAATTTTGTTCATAAGATTATTAATCATATGGAGCAGAATGGGTATATGGAGAATGTGGCTGTTTTGCAGAAGCCTCCGTTTGATAAGCCAATTAGTTTTTTAAAGCTGTTTGATGTGAGAACGAGAACAGCGCTTATGAAAGCGATTAATGATGTCCGGGAGAATGCGGTTACAGTGGCGGGATGATGAAAAAATGACAGGAGACTGCGGAGGCAGTCAGTATAGAAGAATGAAAGAAGCGAACGACTGCGTATTGTGTTAGAAATAGACAGTCGTTTGCTTTTTGAACGTTATTTTTTCTTTTTAAAATATCGCAGTGCCACCGCATACCCATAGAGCACCGCCGGTATAACGATCGTGCAGAACAGCGATGCCAGTAGCAGATTTTCTGCCAGTGGACTGTCCATCAGGGCGAAGATGATGGAAGAGACGTAGAGGGCGATTAGGATAACAGCACCTGTCAGCGCCAAAATGCGTTTTGATTTCATATATGGTATCCTTTCTAATTTTATAACTCTATAAAAAAGAGTGATTGGAATTTGTAATCATTTTTATATTGTTTCAAAGGCAGATTGGATATTGCCGTTTTTGATGAACTGTCTTTTATTTTATTATTATAAAGGATGTAAGAATTTTTTTCTATACTTTTCATTTGCGGTGCGGTAAAATAAGAAGAGATGTGGCAACTGTTCACAGTTTTTTGCTTAATTATGAACAAGAAAGGGGAGGCACACGATGAATTGGAAGAAAAAATTTATGTGGGCAGCATCCTTTTTAGTATCCCTGTTTGTTTGTGGGACAGCGCTGGCGGCAGGTAACGATGCGTTTGCGGACACCCCGGCGCAGGGCAAGGAAGAAAATCAGGTTTACAGGTTCGGCACCGAAAATAATGCCAATGATATAACAGAGACAGAGGCATCGGCGACAGAAAGTGGCGCGGCTGGTTTTGAAAATAAAGAAATGTATCTGTATGAGGGCGAGTGGGTCGGAGACGGCGAGGACTGGCAGTACCGCCTGACGGATGGCAGCTTTTTGAAAGCGTCCTGGCTGAAATCGAATGGTCACTGGTATTATCTGGGAAAAAGCAGCTATATGCAGCGGGGACTCCGGAAAATCGGCACAAACCGTTATTATTTCGCCGAGAGCGGCGCGATGATGACTGGCTGGATTTATGAGGAAGAGACGGATCAGTGGTATCATGCAAACGAGGATGGGGCACTGACGACCGGCTGGTATCAGGCAGGAAATGCCTGGTATTGGTTTGATTCCAAATGTGTTATGTTCAGCGGCGGAAACCGGATGGTAAACGGGCATAAATATTATTTCTTTGACAATGGTCAGATGGCGGCGGATCAGTACGTGGAACTCAACTACTACGATGCAAATGGACTGCGCGACCGGACGCATGATGTGCGTTTGATGGGAAAACGGCGTCCGTCGGACAGTGAAAAAGAACAGATTACGAAAGAACTGGCAGGCGTGCCAAGAGAGTGGATCAAACGATTTGCAGAATCAGGCTGGGAGCTGATGTACTACACAGACAAGGCATACTTCTCAGCGCCGAAAACAGAGCAGGGTATCTATTTTGTCAATTATGATACAGATGTGCATTACAAGAAAATCAAATTTTCTAAACCGCAGGGACTTGCGATGGCATTCGGCGAGTTCGCTGCGTCGGAACTAAGCGACGAAGAAACCTCACGTGCCCTGACGGATTTCGAGCGATATCTGGCTGGCAGTGGACTGGTGCAGCCTCTTCCATCCTACTTTGACGATAAGCCGGAGATGCAGTTCGGCAGCTTTTTCGCCGCCTGCTGTGACGAAGATGTCCGAGCTGACATCCGAAAAAACAGTCCGGAATTATACAAATATGTCGTAAAGTTAGGATTCTGGCAGGAAGGGCAAAAACCAGACGAAGCCGAAGGGGGCGAGATGAACTCTGATCCGGAATTTGCCGGAAGCGGAGCCGGACCGGCTGGGGATGAATCTTTAAAAGCTAAGAGTGGTCCGGCATCACAAAATTAAAAACAGGATAAACCTAAGCCCCTGGGGTGGTAGCTCAGTGCTGTTTCCGCATATGTTTGTACGTATCTTGAACACACGTGTCCGAATGGAGCGGACGCACGTCCGATACAGGCGAACGCGTGTAGTGAAAGCAAGCGAACAAACATATGCAGGAAAGCAGCGGCGAGTTACCACCCCAGGGGCACTCCCTTTTCGTGGCAATTAGAAACCTTTCTGAAAGCTCTCTACTCCGCCAATTCCTCCCACTTCTCATACAATCCCTCTAACTTTGCATTCAGTTCTTCCTTCTCTTTATTCAGTTCCATCAAACGCGGAACATCGGAAAAGACAGTCTCATCGCAGAGAAGCGCATCGATCTCCTGATCGCGGGTTTCAAGGGTGTGGATTTCTTCCTCGACGCGTTTCAATTCATTCTGTTTCTTACGAAGCCGCGTCTGTTCTTCCTTCTGCTGTTTCCAGTCCAATTTGCCGGAGGAAGCGCTGGCTGCCGCCTGAACTGCAGCGGTCACGGCAGAAGCGGACGAAGCAGCAGAGGTACCAGTGCCATTTCCAGAAAGAGCAGTCGGATTTGCGCCTGTCGCAGCGGTCAGATGGCTGGAAGTCCCTGTGTTTCCGGCTCCGGAAGATTTTGCAGAGCGGCTGGCTGCCTGTGCGGCGGAAGCCAGATAGGCTTTCTCCTGCGTCTCCCTCTTTTCCAGATAATAATCGTAGTTTCCAATATAATTAATCAGTGTTCCCATCGTCAGATCGAGAATCCGGGTCGCAGTTTTGTTGATGAAATATCGGTCATGGGAGACGTAGAGAACGGTTCCGGTATAATGAACCAGCGCGTTTTCCAGAATCTCCTTCGAGGCGATATCCAGATGGTTGGTCGGCTCATCGAGGATCAGGAAGTTCGCCTCCGAGAGCATCAGCTTCGCCAGGGAAACACGTCCGCGTTCGCCGCCGCTCAGATCGCGGATGCGCTTAAAGACATCGTCGCCGGTGAAGAGAAATGCCGCCAGCACATTTCGGATCTGCGTGTTGTTCATATCCGGGTAGGTGTCCTGCAGCTCGTCAAAGAGCGTCTTGTCCATGTGCAGAACCTGGTGTTCCTGATCGTAGTAACCGATATGCACCTTGGAACCTAACCGGATCTCGCCGTTGTCCGGGGTCAGAAGACCGTTGATCATCTTGAGAATTGTGGTCTTGCCGGTCCCATTGTTGCCGATGATGGCGATGCGCTCGCCGCGTTTTATCTCAAAGTTAAGATCCGTGAAGAGTGTCATGCCGTCGAAACTCTTGGCAAGCTCACGGACGGAGAGAACGTCATTTCCGCTGGTGACGCACGGTTCCAGCGTAATGTGCATCGCGTCGTTGATTTCGGTTGGTTTTTCCAGAAGATCCATCTTGGAAAGCATTTTTTCACGGCTCTCGGCGCGCTTGATGGATTTCTCACGGTTAAAGGATTTGAGTTTGGTGATAACCTCCTCCTGATGGCGGATCTCCTGCTGCTGGTTTAAGTAAGCCTTGAGCACACCGGCGCGGATGATCGCTTTTTTCTCGCTGTAGGCGGTGTAATTGCCCTGGAAAGAGGTGGCGATGCCGCCGTCCAGCTCGACGATCTTGGTCACGACGCGGTCCAGAAAATAGCGGTCGTGGGCGACGATGATGACCGTCCCGGCGTAGTTCATCAGATAGGTTTCCAGCCACGCGATGGATTCCATGTCGAGGTGGTTGGTCGGCTCGTCCAAAAGGATGATATCCGGTTTGGAGAGCAGGAGCTTACCGAGGGAGACGCGCGTTTTCTGACCGCCTGAAAGTTCGGAAACCGGTTTGGAAAATTCTTCCTCGACAAAGCCGAGTCCCTTTAAGACACCGGTGATCTCGCTCTGCCATGCGTAGCCGTTTAAAAGTTCAAATTCATGGTTTAAGCGGCTGTAAGTGTTGAGCATCGTTTCGAGCTTTTCGCCCTCGGCGTGCTTCATCTGGAGTTCCAGCGTGCGGATCTGCTGTTCCATTTCCAGAATCGGACGTTTGACCTCCAGAAGAGAGTCATAAATGGTGGTCTGGCTGTGCAGATCCTGGTGCTGTGCCAGGTAACCGAGGGTTTTGCCCTTGGCGATGGTCACGGAGCCCTCGTCTGCTGCGAGTTCTCCGACAATTATTTTTAAAAGAGTCGATTTACCGGCTCCGTTGATGCCGACGATGGCGGCTTTTTCGTGATCTTCTACATGAAACGATACGTGTTTGAGGATTTCCTCCGTACCGAATGCTTTTGAAATATTGCTGCAAGATAAAATCATAGATTCCTCCTGTGGTTGTATCCATGTATTTCGGTTAAAAAATATACCGTCAATCTTAAATTATAATATAAATAAAGAAGCAATGCAAGAATGAGAACGGTTAATGGCTGTTTCTGGTCAGAAAATTTTGCGAAATACAATGTAAAATCCCTCATATGAAATAAAAAAATTGACAATTATTTATCATATGACTATAATAAATTTATCAGATTGTCCGAAGGTTTGCGTAAACCATATGGACAACGTTAGAGGAAAGAAAGGTGGAAGAAAGCCGTGGAACAGAAAGAGATATCTAAAGCGGTCATTTCTAGGCTACCCAGATACTATCGTTACTTGGGCGAATTGCTCGAGGAGGGAGTAGAGAGAATCTCATCGAATGATTTGAGTATCCGCATGAAGGTGACAGCGTCCCAGATTCGTCAGGATCTGAACAATTTCGGCGGATTTGGTCAGCAGGGATATGGTTATAATGTAAAGTATTTATATTCGGAGATTGCCCGGATTCTGGGAATTGACCGTCAGCATAACCTAATTATTATCGGTGCGGGAAATCTGGGTCAGGCGATCGCGAATTATACAAATTTTGAGCGGCGTGGTTTTTTAATCAAAGGCATGTTTGATGTGAATCCGCGTCTGGTCGGTCTGGTAGTCCGAGGAGTGGAGATCCGCGGTATTGAAGATTTGGAGCAGTTTATCAAGGACAATGAAGTGCAGATCGCAGCGCTGACGATTCCGAAGTCGAAAGCGCCGGAGATTGCGGATCGGCTTGTCAAAGCCGGAATCAAGGCGATCTGGAATTTTGCCCATACAGATTTACAGGTTCCAGATGACGTTGTGGTGGAAAATGTCCATCTGTCGGAGAGCCTGATGCGCCTTTCTTACCGCGTATGCAGTATGCAGGATCAGAAAGCGAGAGAAGAAGCGCAGAGAAAGCAGGAAGAGGCAGCTGGTGCTGGAGAAATAAAATGATCGTCGGAATTGGTACGGATCTGATAGAGATAGAGCGAATCAAAAAAGCCTGTGAAAAAGAGGCTTTTTTGGTGCGTGTATATACAGAAGAAGAGCGTCGGCAGGCTGGGGGAAATGCGTCCCGGCTCGCCGGCGATTTTGCGGTAAAAGAGGCAGTCTCGAAGGTGTTTGGAACAGGCTTTCGGGGCTTTGGACTGCTGGATATAGAAGTGCTCCGGGACGAGTTTGGAAAACCGTGGGTGCAGCTTCACGGGGGAGCGAAGAAACTTGCGGACAGCCTGAAAATCACCCGGATTCACGTGTCGATCACGAATACAGGCAGTCTGGCATCTGCTTACGCAGTCGGAGAGGGGGAATGGAAATGAGACGTCTGGTGACAGGAAAACAGATGAAAGAGATAGATGGATATGCAATCCGGAAAGTGGGTATTCCCTCTCTGGTACTGATGGAGCGCGCGGCGCTGGCGGTTGCAGACGAGATGGAAAAACGGTATGGGAAGCTTTCAGGGCAGAGGCTTCTGGTATTTTGCGGAACGGGCAATAACGGTGCGGACGGCGCGGCGCTGGCTAGGATTCTCTTTCTGCGCGGCGCGCTTCCGACGGTGCTCACGGTCGGTGACAAGGCACACTGGACGGGGGAGATGACCTGTCAGGTGGCGATTGACCGGAATCTGGGGATCCCGGTGGAGGCGTTTGAAAATTATGTGCCGGGGCATGTGGAGATCATGGTGGATGCGATCTTTGGTGTGGGTCTTTCCAGAGAGGTCGGCGGTGAATTTGCCGAGGCGATCCGTTTTATGCGGGAGCAGGAGCCAAAGGCGGTAGTTGCGGTTGATATTCCGTCCGGCGTCAGCTCAGAGACGGGGGCGGCGCTTGGCGAGGCAGCTGAGGCGGATCTGACCGTTACTTTCGGCTATGAAAAGCTGGGAATGGTGTTCTATCCGGGACGGAAGCTGTGCGGCGAGATTGTGATTGCCGACATCGGGTTTCCGGCGTATACAAAATATGAAGGGCATACCTATTTTGCCTATGATCCGGAGGATCAGAACCAGATCCCGAAACGGCGGGCAGACGCCAACAAGGGAACGTATGGAAAAATCCTGATCGCAGCCGGTTCGGAGGGGATGTGCGGCGCAGCGTATTTGAGCGCCCTGGCTGCATACCGGATGGGCGCGGGACTTGTGAAGATCCTGACCGTCCGGGCAAATGTGCCGATTCTGCAAAATCTCCTTCCGGAGGCGATCCTGACGCCGTATGATCCGGAACAGGCACAGACGGATCCGGCAGGTTTTAAGAGTCTGGTGGAACAGGAGTGCGGCTGGGCGAGCGCGATCGTGCTGGGACCGGGACTGGGAAAGGAAGCCCATGTCGCAAGTCTGGTGCAGAACGTGCTGCTTTCCGCCTATGTGCCGATCATTGTGGATGCGGATGGATTAAATGCTGTCGCACAGCATCCGCATTTGTCCGGGTATTTTACGGAAAATGTGATCGTTACTCCGCATCTGGGAGAGATGGCGCGTCTGACGGGACGCTCGATTGAGGATCTGAAACGGGATCTGGTCGAGTCAGCGGTGCGGTATGGCGAAGAAAAAGGCGTGACCTGCGTGCTCAAGGATGCCGTGACGGTGACGGCGGGGCGCGATGGCAATGTGTATATCGGCGACAGCGGCTGCGCCGCGATGGCAAAGGGCGGTTCCGGCGATGTGCTGACCGGTGTGATTGCCGGGCTTCTGGCGCTGGGATTTTCAGAGGATGAAGCGGCGGCGCTCGGCGTGTTCCTGCACGGAAGAGCCGGGGCGGCAGCTGCCTGTAAAAAGGGAGAGCATTCCGTGCTGGCAAGAGATATCGCGGACTGTCTGCTTGAAAAGATAGATTGAAAATAAAAAGGAAGACAAAAAGATGGAAAAAGCATATACAATGGCAGAAGAACCATATACCCGGATTTATGCGCGGATTGACCTGGATGCGATTGTGAAAAATATGGAGGCGATGCGCGAAAATCTTCCGGCAAAAACGAAGATGATCGGCGTGGTTAAGACGGATGGTTACGGTCACGGGGCTGTCCCGGTGGCGAAGACGATCGCGCCGTTTGTCTGGGGCTATGCGGTGGCAACCTTGGAGGAAGGACAGAACCTGCGCCGCCACGGCATTGACAAACCGATTCTGGTGCTTGGCAGCACGCACCCGCGCCATTTTGCGGAATTGATTGAGGGCGATATCCGTCCTGCGATCTTTGAGGAAGACAAGGCAGAGCTGCTCTCAAAACTTGCGGTTTCGATGGGAAAGACGGCGAAAATGCATATTGCGCTCGATACCGGCATGGGACGAATCGGATTTCATCCGGATGAAAATAGCCTGGAAAAGATAGAGCGGATTGCAAAGCTTCCAGGCATTGAGATCGAGGGAATGTTTACACATTTTGCGCGTGCTGACGAGGCGGATAAGGCATTTACCCATTTACAGTATGAGCGGTATCAGAAATTCCATGAAGGTCTGGAAGCTGCGGGCGTTCATATTCCGATGTGCCACTGTGCGAACAGCGCGGCGATCATGGAACTGCCGCGGATGGGACTGGATGCGGCGAGAGCCGGTATCACGGTATACGGTCTGTATCCGTCGGATGAGGTAGAGCGGAACATGAAGATTTACCCGGCGATGGAGATCCGCAGCTTTATTACCTATGTTAAGGAAGTGGAGCCGGGCACGCCGATCAGCTACGGCGGAACCTTTGTGACGGACCGTCCGATGCGGATTGCGACGATTGGCGCCGGATACGGCGATGGCTATCCGAGAAATCTCTCTGGAAAGGGTTATGTCCTGATTCATGGACACCGCGCACCGATTCTGGGACGCGTCTGCATGGATCAGTGCATGATCGATGTGACCGATATCCCGGAGGCTGCTGAGGACACGCGGGTAACGCTGGTCGGGCGCGACGGGGACGACGAGATCACGATGGAAGAGCTGGCGGAATGGAGTGGCGGTTTCCACTATGAGATCCCATGCGTGCTTGGAAAACGTGTGCCGCGCGTGTACGTGAGAGGTGGAAAGATCGTCGGAAAAAAGGATTATAATGATGATCGGTATGAGGATTTTATGGAGTAAAGCCGGCGTTTGAACCATTTAGAAAAAGGATTCATAAGATAAAGTAGATAGCTTCGGCAAAGCCGGGAACCTGGACTGCCGGATGCATTTATGGGACGACCCGCGTATAGGCGGTGTAAATCTGTCCATACTAACGGTATAAACGGACTGTGGAGCTGTGAAAGTACAAAGCAGTTATTTATATCTTAAAATAGTTTGGACGGAGTGTGAATCGAGTGGTTATCAGACGAGGAGATATTTATTACGCAGATTTAAGACCGGTCATCGGCTCAGAGCAGGGCGGCGTCCGCCCGGTGCTGGTCATCCAGAATGATATCGGCAACAAGCACAGCCCGACCGTGATCTGCGCGGCGATCACATCAAAGATGAACAAAGCCAAGCTGCCGACGCATGTGGAATTAAACACGCGCCGCTGTGCGATGGTGAGGGATTCGGTCATTTTACTGGAACAACTCCGCACGATCGATAAGCAGCGGCTGAAAGAGAAAATCTGTCATATCGACGGGGCGCTTTTACAGGAAGTGGACCGTGCGCTGAAGGTCAGTCTGGAACTGGATACATAAAATCAGCCGCGAACCCCTTGTCAAGCATACAGAATGGTGTTAAAATAGTTAAGATGCAGCTTTTTAGTGCCGAAATCGGCGTGATATAAAAGCTGATGAGCGAAAAGATACAACAAAGAAGATAGAAAGAGGAGTGTTATTTTATGTCAGGACATTCAAAGTTCGCCAATATTAAGCACAAAAAAGAGAGAAACGACGCAGCAAAGGGAAAAATCTTTACCGTTATCGGTCGTGAGATTGCCGTAGCTGTTAAGGAAGGTGGTTCGGATCCGGCAAACAACAGCCGTCTGCGTGATGTGATTGCAAAAGCAAAAGCGAACAATATGCCGAACGATACCATCGATCGTGGTATCAAGAAAGCAGCCGGAGATGCAAACTCTGTCAATTACGAGAATCTTACATATGAGGGATATGGTCCGAATGGCGTCGCTATCATCGTAGATACCCTGACCGACAACAAGAACCGTACCGCAGCGAATGTCCGCAGCGCATTTACCAAGGGCGGCGGAAACGTAGGTACTCCGGGCAGCGTGTCCTTCATGTTTGATAAAAAAGGTCAGATCATCATCGACAAAGAAGAGTGTGAGATGGATCCGGATGAGCTGATGATGCTTGCACTGGATGCAGGAGCTGAGGATTTCTCCGAGGAGGAGGACAGCTACGAAGTGATCACCGCACCGGAAGATTTCTCTGCAGTCCGCGAGGCGCTGGAGAAGGCTGGCGTTCCGATGATGGAAGCAGACGTTACCATGATTCCGCAGAACTGGGTAGAGCTTACCGATGAGGAATCCATCAAAAAGATGCAGAGAATCCTGGATCTTCTGGATGAGGATGATGACGTACAGGCTACTTACCATAACTGGGATGAGTAATTGATATCATATTTGATATAGATTAAAAAAATAAAGATACGATTCATATAAAAACTGTCGCTGGAATACAATGGCGGGCTGGACTTTTCAAAGAAGAGGGCTGGCAGCCGGATGTATTTGGCGGCAGTTTTTGTGTAATAGGAATTTCCTTGGAGACACATTCGTTTTTATTTAGCAAATTTTATGGAAGCATTAAAGAAAAAAATACCATGTCCGGCAGCAATAAACTTGCTTGAACATGGTATTTACTCGTATTTTATCTACTAGTTGCTTGTATAATGATAGCTGTCTAACAGCTGAGCCTTCATATGCCACAGCTCGTTGGAGAGATCCACATGAATCTCATGCGGGTTTACCAGACGGCGGGACTCGTCCCACAGCGTCTCCTGTTCTTTCTTGCAGTATTCGCGGATGTCCATAACCTTTGGAGACTCGTAAACGCATTCGCCGTTTTTGAAGATTGGAACGAGAAGTTCGCGCATGGTGTAGGTGCCCGGCGCGAGGTGTGTCTTTTTCCATGTCTCGATCGGATCGAAGAGCAGAAGGGAATTCTTCTCATCGAACTCTTCATCCACGAGACAGATCAGATCTGCGATAATCTTGCCAGTCTCCTTGTCATAGATTCGCTGGATGGTCTTGTTGCCCGGATTGGTAACTTTTTCTGTATTTTCCGAAAGCTTGATCTTCGGGATAAATTTGCCTGTGTGACGGTCCTTGATGGCAGCCAGCTTATAAACGCCGCCGAAGGAAGGGCAGTCCTTGGAGGTGATGAGGTTTGTGCCGACACCCCAGGACGTGATGGCAGCGCCCTGAATCTTCAGGCTGTCGATCAGGTATTCATCCAGATCGTTGGAGGCGGAGATGACTGCATCCGGGAATCCGGCGTCATCCAGCATCTTGCGGGCTTTCTTGGAAATATATGCAAGATCGCCGCTGTCGAGGCGGATGCCGTAGAAAGTCAGCGGGATACCGGCGTCGCGCATCTCCTGGAAGACGCGGATCGCGTTCGGAACACCGGAACCCAGGGTATCATAGGTATCGGCTAACAGGATGCAGGCACTCGGATAGAGCTTTGCATAAGCGCGGAACGCAGTCAGCTCATCCGGGAAACTCATGATCCAGCTGTGTGCGTGGGTTCCCTTGACCGGAACGTCAAATAGTTTTCCGGCCAGTACATTGGAAGTGCCGATACAGCCGGCGATCATGGCAGCGCGGGCGCCATAGGTACCAGCGTCAGCACCCTGCGCGCGGCGAAGCCCAAACTCCATGATTCCGTCCCCGCGTGCGGCGAAGACGATACGGGAGGTTTTGGTCGCGATCAGGCTCTGGTGGTTGATGATATTTAAGATGGCAGTCTCAACCAGCTGTGCTTCCATGATTGGTGCGATGACCTTGACGAGGGGCTCACGCGGGAAGACAACGGTGCCTTCTGGGATTGCGTAAATGTCACCCGAAAATTTGAAATTGTGAAGATATTCGAGGAAATCTTCATCAAAAATGCCGAGTCCGCGTAAGTATTCGATGTCGGCATCATCGAAGTGAAGATTTTTCACATAGTCAATGACCTGCTCTAAGCCGGCGCAGATGGAAAACGCATTTCCATCCGGGTTTGTGCGGTAGAACGCATCAAAAATGACGGTTTCGTTGGCATCTTTCTCCCGGAAATAGCCCTGCATCATCGTCAGTTCATACAGGTCGGTCAATAGGGTAAGGTTTCTTGGCTCCATAATATTCTCCTTTGTTGCGAAAGACGGCTGCGGGCACGCCCTTCTTTTTATATATAGTATACTTCATTGTTTATATTTGCAATGAATGTCTGTGTCTGTTTTTTAAAGTAAATACAGACATATTTTATATACTATACCATAAAATCAGGGGAATGGCAAAATAATGATAATTTTATAACATGTGAATCATATCCGAAACATTCCTTGACAACCATCTGGAAAAAAGATACAATGTCCATGTTAGTGATTTGATTACTAATTATGATAGGAAAAGCAATGATGGAGACAGTAGCGCCGCACGGAAAGCGGGAGCGAGGCAGGGACGGTGAGAGCCTGCTGTGAGTAAAGCGGATGCGAAGATCACTCCGGAGCTTCGGGCTGAACCATTTTTGGAAGTCTGAGCGCCGTTTCTGACAGTGCCCGGAAGGAAAATTCAGTAAGTACCGACGGTTTCCTCCGTTATAGGGAGCGCATATAAAGGTATGCAGTAATAGGTGGTTAAAAGCAAGTGGGCCCTTGTCCTGTTACAGGATGGGTCCATTTTTATTTCATATTTTTAGGAGGAATTTATCATGTACAACAAAGTTCCGGCAAACATGAATTTCGTGGAACGTGAAAAGAACATTGAGAAGTTCTGGGAAGATGAGCAGATTTTTAAGAAGAGTATCGACAGCCGTAAGCAGGGACCGACCTATACATTCTATGACGGACCGCCTACCGCAAACGGCAAGCCGCACATCGGACACGTGCTGACCCGTGTTATCAAGGATATGATTCCGAGATACCGCGCGATGAAGGGCTACATGGTTCCGAGAAAGGCTGGATGGGATACCCACGGTCTTCCGGTTGAGCTGGAAGTAGAGAAGATGCTGGGACTGGACGGCAAGGAGCAGATTGAGCAGTATGGTCTGGAGCCGTTCATCGAGCACTGTAAAGAGAGTGTCTGGAAATACAAAGGAATGTGGGAAAAATTCTCCAACACCGTTGGTTTCTGGGCAGACATGGAGCATCCGTATGTTACCTACCACAACAGCTTCATTGAGTCTGAGTGGTGGGCATTAAAAGAAATCTGGAACAAGGGACTTCTTTATAAGGGCTTCAAGATCGTACCGTACTGCCCGCGCTGCGGCACCCCGCTGTCCAGCCATGAGGTGGCACAGGGATATAAGGACGTCAAAGAGCGTTCTGCGATTGCTAAATTCCCGGTAAAGGGCGAAGATGCATACATTCTTGCATGGACGACCACCCCGTGGACACTTCCGTCCAACGTGGCGCTCTGTGTAAATCCGGACGAGACATATGTAAAGGTAAAAATGAAAGAGGATGGCACGGTTTATTATATGGCGCAGGCGCTGTGTGATACCGTTCTGGGCGAGGGCACTTACGATGTCCTGGAAACCTTTGTCGGAAAAGATCTGGAATATAAAGAGTATGAGCCATTATTTGACTATGCCGTAGCAACCTGTGAAAAACAGCATAAGAAAGCATTCTACATTGTCTGCGATAATTATGTAACACTGACCGATGGTACCGGTGTCGTACACATCGCGCCGGCATTTGGTGAGGATGACTCCAAGGTCGGCAGAAAATATGACCTTCCGTTCGTACAGTTGGTAGACGGCAAGGGCGAGATGACGAAGGAGACTCCGTGGGCTGGTATGTTCTGCAAGAAAGCCGATCCGGAGGTTCTGAAAGCATTAAGAGAAAGCGGACTTCTGTTCTCTGCACCGGTATTTGAGCATAGCTACCCGCACTGCTGGCGCTGCGATACACCACTTATCTACTATGCACGTGAATCCTGGTTCATCAAGATGACCGCAGTCAAGGATGACCTGATCCGCAACAACAACACGATCAACTGGATTCCGGAGAGCATCGGTAAAGGGCGTTTCGGCGACTGGCTGGAGAATGTCCAGGACTGGGGCGTGAGCCGTAACCGTTACTGGGGTACTCCATTAAATATCTGGGAGTGCGAGTGCGGCTGCCAGCACGCGATCGGAAGCCAGGCAGAATTAAAATCTATGAGCCCGAACTACACGGACGTTGTGAAAAAATATGCAAAAGAGATGGATCAGGAGGCAAATGGAGAGGTTGAGCTTCACCGCCCATTCATCGATGATGTGACGATCACCTGCCCGAAGTGCGGCAAACAGATGCACCGTGTACCGGAGGTTATCGACTGCTGGTTTGATTCCGGTTCCATGCCATTTGCACAGCATCATTATCCATTTGAAAATAAAGAACTGTTTGAGCAGCAGTTCCCGGCAGATTTCATCTCCGAGGCGGTTGATCAGACGCGTGGATGGTTCTACTCCCTGTTAGCTATCTCGACCCTGATCTTTAACAAGGCGCCGTACAAGAATGTTATCGTTCTGGGGCATGTCCAGGATGAGAACGGACAGAAGATGAGTAAGTCCAAGGGCAACGCGGTTGACCCGTTCGATGCACTGCAGACTTACGGCGCTGACGCGATCCGCTGGTATTTCTACATTAACAGTGCACCGTGGCTGCCGAACCGTTTCCACGGAAAAGCCGTTATCGAGGGACAGAGACGTTTCATGGGTACTCTCTGGAATACCTATGCATTCTTTGTACTCTATGCGAATATTGATAATTTTGACGCAACCAAATATACGCTGGAATACGATAAACTTCCGGTTATGGACAAATGGCTGCTGTCTAAGTTAAACAGCCTCATCAAAGAGGTGGACGACGATCTGGGCAACTACCGCATTCCGGAGGCTGCAAGAGCGCTCCAGGATTTCGTCGATGATATGAGTAACTGGTATGTCAGAAGAAGCCGTGAGCGTTTCTGGGCGAAGGGCATGGAGCAGGATAAGATCAATGCGTACATGACACTCTATACCGCACTGGTAACTGTAGCGAAGGTAGCGGCTCCGATGATTCCGTTCATGACCGAAGACATTTACCAGAATCTGGTTCGCAGTCTGGATAAAGAGGCACCGGAGAGCATCCATCTGTGCGACTTCCCGGTTGCAAATGAGGCGCACATCGACAAGGACCTGGAAGCGAAAATGGAAGAAGTCCTGAAGGTTGTCGTTCTGGGTCGTGCAGCAAGAAATACTGCTAACATCAAGAACCGTCAGCCGATCGGACGTATGTTCGTGAAGGCAGAGACCGCTCTGCCGGAGTTCTATCAGGAAATCATCCAGGATGAGCTGAATGTGAAGAAGGTAGAGTTCACGGATGATGTCCGCGCATTTACCTCCTACAGCTTCAAGCCGCAGCTTCGTACCGTTGGACGCAAGTATGGCAAGTATGTAAACGAGATCAAAGAGATTCTTGCAGGTCTGGACGGAAATCAGGCGATGGATACCTTAAATGAAACCGACCTTTTAAGCTTTGAGACGCAGGACGGTACAAAGGTAGAGCTGGCAAAAGAAGATCTTCTGATTGACATGGCACAGGTACCGGGCTTTGTATCTGAGGGTGACAATTTCGTTACCGTTGTTCTGGACACCAATCTGACACCGGAACTCATCGAAGAGGGCTTTGTCCGCGAGATCATCAGTAAGATTCAGACGATGCGTAAGGAAGCCGGTTTTGAGGTAATGAACCATATCAACGTCTTCCAGGACGGAAATGATAAACTTGCAGAAATTTTAAAGAACCATACAGAGGAAATCAAGAAAGAGGTTCTGGCTGATAATATCCTGATTGGCACCATGGGCGGACACACAAAAGAGTGGGATATCAATGGCGAAAAAGGTATGTTTGGTGTTGAGAAAACGACTGACTGATGTGCCTGGCGGGAAACCGTGATACTACGAATATTAGGAGGACAGGATGCGCGAGATCAGCAAAGAAGAGTTTAAAAAGAGTATTATCGAAAATGTAAAGAACCAGTACCGCAGAACGATCGACGAGGCGACACCGCAGCAGATATTCCAGGCTGTGTCCTATGCGATCAAGGATGTGATTATCGACGACTGGATTGCAACTCAGAAGCAGTTTGACGAGACAGGCGCAAAGAAGGTATATTACCTTTCTATGGAGTTTCTGATGGGACGTGCGCTTGGTAACAATATCATCAACCTGGGTGCGAAAAAAGCAGTGAAGGAAGCACTGGAAGAGCTGGGTTTTGACCTCAATGCGATTGAGGATCAGGAGCCGGATCCGGCACTTGGAAACGGCGGTCTGGGGCGTCTGGCAGCATGTTTTCTGGATTCCCTGGCAACGCTTGGTTATCCGGCTTACGGCTGCGGCATCCGTTACCACTACGGTATGTTTAAGCAGAAAATTAAAGACGGCTACCAGGTGGAGGTGCCGGATGAGTGGCTGAAAAACGGTTATCCGTTCGAGCTTCGCCGCCCGGAGTATGCGACCGAGGTTAAATTTGGCGGTTATGTCAAGACCGAGTGGGACGGTGAGCGCAACCATTTTGTACAGGAAGGTTATCAGTCTGTTCTGGCAGTTCCGTATGATATGCCGATTGTCGGCTACGGCAACAACGTAGTCAACACCCTGCGTATCTGGGATGCACAGCCGATCGACACGTTCAGCCTTTCTGCATTTGACAAGGGTGATTACCAGAAGGCGGTCGAGCAGGAGAATCTGGCGAAGAACCTGGTTGAGGTCCTTTATCCGAACGACAACCACTATGCGGGTAAAGAGCTGCGTCTTAAACAGCAGTATTTCTTCATTTCTGCCAGCTTACAGGTTGCTCTGAAGAAATTCAAAGAGACAAACGATGATATTCATAAACTGCCGGAGAAGATCGTATTCCAGATGAACGATACGCATCCGACCGTGGCAGTTGCTGAGCTGATGCGCCTGCTCCTGGATCAGGAAGGCTTAAACTGGGATGAGGCGTGGGGTATCACAACAAAATGTTGTGCATACACCAACCACACTATCATGGCAGAGGCGCTGGAAAAATGGCCGATCGAGCTGTTCTCCCGCCTGCTTCCGCGTGTATACCAGATTGTGGAAGAGATCAACCGCCGTTTTCTGATCGAGGTACAGAATAAGTACCCGAATAACTACGAGAAAGTTAAAAAGATGGCGATCATCTTTGACGGTCAGGTCAAGATGGCGCATCTGGCGATCGTAGCCGGATATTCCGTCAACGGTGTGGCAAAACTTCACACCGAGATTCTGAAAAATCAGGAGCTGAAAGATTTCTACGAGATGATGCCGGAGAAATTTAACAATAAGACAAACGGTATCACCCAGCGTCGTTTCCTGCTGCATGGCAACCCGCTTCTGGCAGACTGGATCACGGAGCAGATTGGCGACGAGTGGATTACCGATCTTCCGCACCTGGCAAAATTAAAAGTATACGTCGATGATCCGAAATTCCAGCAGGAATTTATGAACATCAAGTACCAGAATAAACTGCGCCTGGCAAAATACATCAAGGAGCACAACGGCATCGACATTGATCCGCGTTCCATTTTCGATGTACAGGTAAAACGTCTCCATGAGTACAAGAGACAGCTTTTAAATATTCTTCATGTAATGTACCTGTATAACCAGCTCAAAGACAATCCAAACATGGATATGGTTCCGAGAACCTTTATCTTTGGTGCGAAAGCAGCGGCAGGTTACCAGATTGCCAAGAAGACGATCAAACTGATTAACTCTGTAGCAGATGTTATCAACAATGATAAATCCATCAATGGTAAGCTGAAAGTTGTGTTTATCGAAGATTACCGCGTTTCCAACGCAGAACTGATTTTTGCGGCAGCGGATGTCAGCGAGCAGATTTCCACCGCCAGCAAGGAGGCGTCCGGTACCGGCAACATGAAGTTCATGCTGAACGGTGCGCTGACGCTGGGCACGATGGATGGTGCGAACGTGGAGATCGTCGAGGAGGTAGGCAAGGAGAACGCATTTATCTTCGGTCTGAGCGCTGACGAGGTTATCAATTATGAGAACAACGGCGGTTACAATCCGGAGGAGATCTTCAACACCGACCAGGATATCCGCCGCGTGCTGATGCAGCTCATCAACGGCTACTATTCACCGCAGGATCCGGAGCTGTTCCGCGATATTTACAATTCTCTGTTAAATACAAAGAACAGTGCCAAGGCAGATACCTACTTCATCCTGAAAGATTTCCGTTCCTATGCGGAAGCACAGAAACGCGTCGAGGCAGCTTACCGTGACGAGAACTGGTGGGCGAGAGCAGCCATGCTCAACACAGCAAGCGCTGGTAAATTCTCCTCTGACCGTACCATCGAGGAGTATGTGCGCGACATCTGGCATCTGGAGAAGATCCATGTGGACGATGATGATGTAAAGGCACTGTAAAAGGAGTAAAAAGAGGGAGGACACACTATGAGAGGATACAGAAAAAGACCGGGGACACAAGGATTTTCGGTTCCTCTTGTGGGTGCTTCCCTCTTTTTTATCATTTCGCTGTTTTTGTTTGCTTCTTATAAAAACAGCGCCTATCAGCAGGCGAAAAAGGAAATCTATTCGCTTTATACGGCGAACCGGGCGTTTGATCTGGATGAGGTGTATCAGGACGGTCTGACGGCGATTTATGCGAAAGAGTATGGAAAGACGGCAACCGAGGCTGGATGCGAGGCGCTGGAGCAGACGGGGCTTCCGTATGTCCTTTTATTATCGCAGTTTTCCGCTCCGGTGGAACGCGTGTATGTGACGAACTGCCAGCTGAGCGAGACGGGGCGGGAGAATAAGGCGCGGACGTATGACTACGCGGTTTCGGTGCGTTTCTGCCTGGAAAAAGGCGATGAGGTGCTGGCACCGGAGAAGACGATGGACTTTCATGGAACTGTGGTGATGAAGAAAAAGGGATGGTTCCGCTGGCTGCTGGATGGTGTGACGCTGGGGGAGTAAAAGAATGATAGAGGGGAAACTGGAAGAGACTGCAAAGGGCGGCGGAGGAAAAGCCGGAGCGTAGACTTGTGATATTTTTTGAGTGCCTGTCATAAGATAAGGAAGGCAGAGAAAAGAAGCAGGTTTGTAAGGCATTGAAACCATAAGTTTACTGGTATGGCAAAACAGAAAATGCGTGAAACCGTACTGGAACAGTCAAAACAGGAGAACCGAAATGAAGAAGAGAACTGCCGCCGTACTGGCGGCTTTTTTGATCCCATATATCACAACACTGGCAGTTTCCGGGCGTGTGCAGGGGGCGGATGGAGGAAAAATCGGAGGAAATTCAGATAGAACATCTGGAGGGGGAAGTCAGACGGATGGTCGGCAGATCCTTCTGGATCGGGAGGATGGCGTCCGCAACAACGGAACCGGGTATGCTGTCCCACTGGAAGAATATCTGATCGGTCTGACTGCAGTGCAGATTCCGGACGGCTATCCGAAGGAGGCAGTCAAGGCGCAGGCAATTCTGGCGCGAACGGCGCTGTACCGGGAGATGGACGGGGCGGATTCGATGGAGGAATCGGCGTTAGATATGGATTATCTGGAGCCGGAGCAGATCGAGAGCCGGTTTGAGGCGGCTGGAATGCCGGAATATTACCAGACGATCTGTGGGGCGGTGCGGGAGAGCGCAGGACAGACGGCGATCTGGGCTGGGGATTATATTGAGCCGCTGTTTCATGCAGTGAGCGCGGGGCGGACGCGCGAAGGGGATGAGGCGCATCCGTATCTGGCGTCGGTTGCGGCAAAGGAGGATGAGGGCGCTGGCGGCTACCTGACGCGGCAGGGCATGACACGGGAAGAACTGAAAAAACGTCTGGAAGAAGGACTGAATGCATTGGGAGAACACCCGGATCTGGAAAATCTGGAAGAAGATCGGATTCTGGAGGAGATTCAGATCGTGAAACGGGACAGCGCCGGTTATGTGGAAACCGTGCAGATTGGGGCGGAGACGTACAGCGGGGACGCGGTGCGCTATGCGTTAGGCGTGCCGTCGCCAGCTTTTTCCCTCGAGGAAGACGGGGACGAAATCCGCTGTGTTACTTATGGGCGCGGGCATGGTTACGGGTTGTCGCAGTACGGAGCGGGACTCATGGCGGAGAATGGGAGCAGCGCGGAAGAAATTTTAAAGCATTATTTTAAAAATATTCAAATCGTTTCTGAATAAAACGATTCACTTCGGCAAGACTAATACCGAGGTGATAAACGTGAAAAATAAAGTAAGACAGTTATTCAGGGACAAACTTGTTCTGGTAATGACAGTGCTTGGTCTGCTGACAATCGTAGCCGCAGCAGGAACCGTAAAAATTCGAAAAGATAATGCGCAGGATGGAAGAAATCCGTATCTGGATGTGCCGCAGACGGAAGGAATCCTGGCGGAAGAGATGCCGCAGAACCGTTTAGAAGAAAACGACGGACAGGCGGAAACACGCGCACAGGTGGCAGGAAGTTCGGACGCCTCGTATTCGGTCAATAACCGGAATGAAGCCGATCAGAAGCCGATGGAGGAGGAAAAAGAGAGCAGTCTGGGAGCCGGAGCAGCTGCCGCACGCGCACTTTCCTACAATGGAACCGATCGCTTAAGCTGGCCGGTCCAGGGCAATGTAATTCTCGATTACAGCATGGATTCGACCATCTATTTTCCGACGCTCGATCAATACAAATGCAATCCGGCACTCATTATCCAGGGCGATGTGAGTGAGCCGGTCGCCGCACCCGCCGAGGCGCAGGTAACCGAAGTCGGTTCTAATGAGGAGATCGGCAATTATGTTGTGCTGGATCTGGGAAGCGGCTACACGGCGGTCTGTGGACAGCTCAAAGACGTTCAGGTGGCGCAGAAGCAGTATGTGGCAAAAGATACGATACTCGGATATGTGGCGGAGCCGACCAAATACTATTCGATTGAGGGAAATAACGTATATTTCGAGCTGATGCACGACGGAGAACCGGTGGATGCGCTGGACTATCTGGAATGACAGGCTGAAATGCTGTTTATGATGCGCCTTGCAGTCTGGTTCTGGCTGTGGCAGAAATTGGAAATGAAGGGATAAGTTTGTGTTTTGTGACAGGTGGTTTTGAAACAGAAAGCTGCTGTATGAAAACATGAAGACAGGGAATTTTGTTGACTTGATACTGTTTACGGGTAGGCACTTTTGGAACCGAAAGTGCCGTAAGAAAACGTGGTGACAGCAGGAATTTGCCGTATTTGAATGCGAAGCCACGGCAAATTCCGTTACTGTTCACGCATGCGTGAACAGTAACTTGACTTGAAGCAAGGCGGGCAGCTAATTTGCTCTGCCTTGTTTTTCTGCCAATATTTGATATACTATAGGTAAAGTAAGAATATTTTCAAAGACCAAAGGCTGTCAATGTAGGTTATAAATAAAAGTTACTATAAATTGAACGATTTAATAAGGAGGACAAAGATGGAACAGGAATTGCTGAAGAATAATTTTGAACGTCACGGATTTAAAACGAGTTTCTTTGATACAAAGGAGGCTGCGTTGGACTATCTGAAAGATCAGATTTCCGGGAAAAAAGTTGCGATAGGCGGAAGCGTGACGGCACAGGAGATGGGACTTTATGAAGCACTTTCCGAGAAAAATGAGGTGATCTGGCACTGGAAAAAGGCGGGGCGCGAGACGCTTGTGGAAGCGAGAAGTGCCGAAGTGTACATAACCAGCGCCAATGGTGTTTCCAAAACCGGAGAACTGGTCAATATCGATGGAACCGGAAACCGCGTGTCGCAGACCTTATTCGGACCGGAAAAAGTATATTTTGTCATTGGAAACAATAAAGTCTGTCCGGATTTGACATCTGCGATGGAACGTGCAAAACAGATCGCAGCACCGAAGAACGCAGCCCGTCTGCAGGTCCAGACCCCGTGTGCGAAAACGGGCGTTTGCGTAGACTGCAACAGCCCGGCACGGATTTGCCATTCGATCGTGATCCTGGAGCGTCCGAGCAATGGGATGGAAGTAGAGGTTGTGTTTGTGGATGAGGAGATGGGTTATTAGGAGCGGAATATAGTTACTGGTCACGGGTATGAACAGTACCGATTATAGAAAAATTTGATGGAAAAATAAGGATTTCTTTATATCTTTTTTGGACGGATTTGGTATAATCAAGAAGAACGAAGGCAGATTTGAACGAAAATATACAAAATCTACAGATACGTATGGGGGACGTATGGGGAAAGATGAAAGGAGAACAGGTAAACCATGAATATATTATTTTTTCTGACACCGAAAAGTGAAGTCATTTATGTGAATGAGGAGGACACGGTTGGGCAGGCAATGGATACGATGGAAAAGTACAAGTATTCTGCGGTGCCGATCATCACGAAAGCAGGGCGTTACGCAGGAACATTAACCGAGGGCGACCTGCTGTGGGGACTCAAAAATAAGACAGATCTGGTGCAGAAAGGACTGGAAAAAGTGCGGATCACTGAGATTCCACGCCGTTCCGATAATCAGCCGGTGCTTGTCAATGCGGATATGGAAGATCTTCTGGGAAAGATCATGAACCAGAATTTCGTGCCGGTGCTGGATGATCAGAAAAATTTTATCGGTATTATTACCAGAAAAGATGTTATCAGTTACCTTTGTAAAAAATAGTACATAATGATCGCTCTGTTTTTCAGCAGCGATCGCATTTATATATTTCCTGCATAAGATAAAGTATAACTGCTTTTGTAGGAGAATGAAATATGAATGGTTATCAGGATAACTCCAGCCGGAAAAATGCCTGCCGTTCGGGAATGCCTCTTATGTCATGCCCGGTGGCAGGCATTTCTGGCAATCGCTGCATAAATACTGCACCGCCAACCTGTCCGCCGGAAATACCTTGTGCTGGTTCGGTGCATCCTGTTTCGGAAAATGGGGCATTTTGCCCGCAGGGTCCAGAAATCCGACCTGCCCGCCCGTATCCGCAGACAGGAGGGAACAGGCCGCCGCAGACATTTCTGGGAGGCGGAAATTATCCGGTCGGCATGGGATATGTACCGATTCAGTCCTGGCAGCAGCCGTATGCGCTGGAAACCGCATTCAGGCGGGGAACTATTTTTCCGGATCTGGATCTGCCGTTTATGATGGGAGGTGCCTGCTGATGAATGAGACTGCCAGAAAATTGATGAAACGGATTGATGATGCCAGCTTTGCAATGGATGATGTGATTCTCTATCTGGACACCCACCCGGATGACAGGAATGCGCTGAATTATTACCGGTATGTGGTGGCACTTCGGAAAGAAGCTGTTAAAGCGTATGAGGCATCGTTTGGACCGCTCACGATCGAGGGTGCGGACGATGCATGCACATGGTCCTGGCTTACAGAGCGCTGGCCGTGGGAAGGGGAGGTGTAGCGTATGTGGAGATATGAAAAAAGATTACAATATCCAGTCAATATCAAGACGCCGAATCCGAAGATCGCGCAATATATAATGAGCCAGTACGGCGGTCCTGACGGCGAAATCGGAGCCTCTATGCGCTACCTGTCCCAGCGGTATACGATGCCTTATAAGATGCAGAAAGGACTTCTGACCGACATCGGAACCGAGGAACTCGCCCATATGGAGATGATTGCCGCCATTGTCCAGCAGCTCACGCGCAACCTTACTCCGGCACAGATCGAGTCATCCGGGTTCGGACCATACTATATCGACCACACCACGGCAATCTGGCCGCAGGCAGCAGGCGGAATCCCGTTCAATGCGTGCGAGTTCCAGTCGAAGGGCGATGCGATCACGGATTTATATGAGGATATGGCAGCAGAGCAGAAAGCCCGCACAACCTACGACAATATTCTCCGCGTGGTCAAAGATCCGGAAGTATGCGATCCGATCCGTTTTTTGCGCGAGCGCGAGATTGTACATTTTCAGCGGTTTGGTGAAGCTTTAAGAAATGTACAGGATCACCTGAGCAGTCGTAATTTCTATACGTTTAACCCAGAGTTTGATAAAGTGAAAGCGAAGGGATAAAACAAAAACCTCCGTAAACAATGTCAAATTCATTCTTTACGGAGGTTTTCAAACCAGCACCGAGTGAGGATAAATCCTTACTGGATGTAAGGGGAT
>NZ_QULJ01000005.1:0-237027 GCF_003481505.1 Clostridium sp. OM05-5BH
GACGGCCAGAGAAGCGGCGGCTATCAGGGCGGCCGTGATGGTCAGAGAGGCGGACGCGATGGACGCGGCGGTTTAAATATTCCGAAGCCATCCTTCGACAGCCCGGTTGTACAGAAACCGCAGAACAACAAGCAGAATAAGAATAATTACAAGAACGATAAATATAGCAAGATCGACCATGAGGAAGAGATGCACTCCAAGGGAAGAGGCGGAAAGAACGTAAAGAGCGCTGTTCAGCCGCCGCAGAAGAAGGAGGCAAAGGTTGAGGAGATCAAGACAATCACGATCCCGGAGGTAATCACCATCAAGGATCTCGCAGACAAGATGAAACTTCAGCCGTCTGTGATTGTAAAGAAGCTCTTTTTACAGGGCAAGGTTGTCACCATCAATCAGGAAGTAGATTACGAGCAGGCAGAAGAGATCGCGATGGAGTTTGACGTACTCTGTGAGAAAGAGGTTAAGGTTGACGTCATCGAGGAACTTCTGAAAGAGGAAGAAGAGGATGAGAAGGACATGGTAACCCGTCCGCCGGTTGTATGCGTTATGGGTCATGTCGATCATGGTAAAACCTCCCTTCTGGATGCAATCCGCCAGACCAATGTAACTGCAAAAGAGGCAGGCGGTATCACCCAGCACATCGGTGCGTACATGGTAGAGATCAACGGACAGAAGATCACATTCCTCGATACGCCGGGACATGAGGCATTTACCGCAATGCGTATGCGTGGTGCAAAATCCACTGATATTGCAATTCTCGTTGTTGCAGCAGATGACGGTGTTATGCCGCAGACCATCGAGGCGATCAACCATGCGAAGGCAGCAGGTGTTGAGATCATCGTAGCGATCAACAAGATCGATAAGCCGAGTGCCAATATCGAGAAGGTAAAACAGGAGCTTATCGAGTACGAACTGGTTCCGGAGGACTGGGGCGGCAGCACCATCTTCGTTCCGGTATCTGCACATACCAAGGAAGGTATCAAGGAACTGCTTGAGATGATCCTTCTGACCGCAGAGGTTAAAGAGTTAAAGGCAAACCCGAACCGTAATGCGAGAGGTCTTGTCATCGAGGCGGAGCTGGATAAGGGTAAAGGTCCGGTTGCGACCGTCCTGGTACAGAAAGGTACCCTGCATGTCGGTGATCCGATCGCGGCAGGCGCCTGCTACGGCCGTGTCCGTGCGATGATGGACGATAAGGGACGCCGCGTCAAAGAGGCTGGTCCGTCCACTCCGGTCGAGATTCTGGGTCTTAATGACGTGCCGAACGCCGGCGAGGTATTTGTACAGCCGGAGAACGAGAAAGAGGCAAGAAGCTTTGCAGAAACCTTTATCTCTGAGAGCAAGAATAAGTTAATTGAAGATACAAAGATGAAGCTTTCCCTGGACGATCTGTTCTCCCAGATCAAGGCAGGAAATGTAAAGGAACTTCCACTGATCGTCAAGGCAGACGTACAGGGTTCTGTCGAGGCAGTAAAACAGAGCCTGATGAAGCTGTCCAACGAGGAAGTCGTAGTCAAGGTCATCCACGGCGGTGTTGGTGCGATCAACGAGTCCGACGTCAGTCTGGCAGCCGCATCCAACGCGATCATTATTGGTTTCAATGTGCGCCCGGACGCAACCGCGAAGTCCATCGCAGAGCGTGAGAAAGTAGACGTTCGTCTCTACCGCGTCATCTATCAGGCAATCGAGGATGTCGAGGCAGCGATGAAGGGTATGCTTGACCCGATTTACGAGGAGCAGGTAATCGGTCACGCCGTTGTACGTCAGACCTTCAAGGCTTCCGGCGTTGGTACTATCGCTGGTTCCTACGTCCTGGATGGTAAATTCCAGAGAGGCTGCAAGGCACGTATTACCCGTGACGGCGAGCAGATCTTCGATGGTCCGCTGGCATCCTTAAAGCGTTTCAAGGACGACGTGAAGGAAGTTGCTTCCGGATACGAGTGTGGTCTTGTATTTGAGAAGTTCAACGATCTGCAGGAAGACGATATGATCGAAGCATATGCGATGGTAGAGGTTCCGCGCTAGAAAGGCAGAGGGATTCATGCGTAAAAATAGCATTAAAAATACAAGAATTAACAGTGAAGTACAGAGAGAGCTGAGTTCCATCATCAGCCGTGAGCTGAAAGATCCGCGGATTCATCCGATGACAACGGTTGTCTCCGTGGAGGTAACTCCGGATCTCAAGTACTGCAAGGCGTATATCAGCGTGTTAGGCAACGAGGAAGCGGCGAAGGATACGATCCAGGGACTGAAAAGTGCTGTCGGATTTGTCCGCACCCAGCTTGCAAAACGCATTAATTTACGGAATACGCCGGAAATTACATTTATTCTCGATCAGTCGATTGAGTACGGTGTACACATGACCCGCCTGATCGATGAAGTAACTGAAAACCTCAGAGACTCAGAATCGGGAGATGAGGAAGAAAATGAGTAAAAATATCTTAGAGGCGTCACTGGAAGGGGCGGAGCACATCGTACTGCTTGGTCACATCCATCCGGACGGGGACTGTATCGGAACGACTCTGGGACTGCTTAACTATCTGCGGGAGAATTATCCGCAGATAGAGGCAGAACTGTTTCTCGACCATCCGGCTGCTAAATTTTCTTATATGAATGATTTTGAGAAAATTCATACCGAGATTGTGCCGGAAAAACAGTTTGATCTGTGCATTACGCTGGATGCCAGCGACAAAGAGCGTCTGGGCGCCTACGCGGTCTATTTTGACAGCGCCGCCAAGACACTCTGTATCGATCATCACAGAACCAATACAGGATTTGCAGAACAAAATTACATCATTCCGGACGCAAGCTCCTGCAGCGAAGTGTTATACACGCTTCTTGATGAGGCAAAGATCAGCAGGGAGGCGGCAGAGTGTCTCTATACCGGAATTGTGCATGACACAGGTGTATTTAAGTACAATTCAACGACCCGGAAAACGATGGAAATCGCGGGCGCGCTGATGGAAAAAGGCGTGAACGCGGCGAAGATCATCGACGACAGCTTTTACCGCAAGACCTACGCACAGAACCAGATTCTCGGAAAAGCGCTGCTTGGCAGTACACGGATTCTGGATGGAAGATGTATTTTCAGTGTGGTTTCCCAGAAAGAAATGGAGTTTTACGGTGTCGATACGAACGATCTGGATGGCATTATCGATCAGCTCCGGATTACCGAAGGAGTGGAATGTGCCATTTTCATCTATGAAAAGGCGTTCAACGAGTACAAGGTCAGCCTTCGTTCCAACGACTATGTCGATGTGAGCAAGGTGGCGGCGTATTTCGGCGGCGGCGGACACATCCACGCGGCGGGCTGCACGATGCAGGGACATCCGAGGGATGTGATCAACAACCTGACGGGACATATTGAGAAACAGATGGATGCCCGTAGGGAGGAATAGGAGGTTCTGTTGCTGATTGCGCTGCCTGCTTTCAGGTGCACAGCGCATGGACGGTAATAGTTCTGATTTTTTAGGAGATTTTATGTTTCACGGTGTGATAAACATTTATAAAGAACCGGGGTTTACGTCCCACGATGTGGTGGCGAAGCTCCGGGGCATTTTGAGACAGAAAAAGATCGGTCATACGGGTACGCTCGATCCGGCAGCGGAGGGCGTACTCCCTGTATGTCTGGGGAAGGGCACGAAGCTGTGCGACCTTTTGACGGATAAGAGAAAGACGTATCAGGCAGTTCTTTTGCTGGGAACCGAAACCGATACGCAGGATACGACAGGAACGATTCTTTCGGAGAAACCGACGGAACAGCTGACAGAACCGGCAGTCCGCGGGGCGGCGGAGAGCTTTGTTGGTCCGTATATGCAGGTACCGCCGATGTATTCGGCGCTTAAGGTCAACGGAAAGAAGCTCTACGAGCTGGCGAGAGCCGGAAAAGAGGTAGAGCGGGCAGCACGTCCGGTGGAAATCTATGATCTTCAGATAGATGCGGTGGAACTGCCGCGTGTGACGATGACCGTGACCTGTTCCAAGGGAACCTACATCCGTACCCTGTGCCATGACATCGGTGAAAAGCTGGGATGCGGCGGCTGTATGGAAAAACTGATCCGCACCCGCGTCGATCGATTTGCGATCGGGGACAGCCTGCGCCTGTCCGAGGTGGAAGCGCTGGCGAAAGCCGGTCAGATCGAGGCTAGGATCGTGCCGGTGGATGGAATGTTTGAGGACTGCCCGGCGTATGTGTCGGAGAGCGAAGTTCTGGATAAGCTTCTGCAGAATGGAAATCCATTCCCGAAGGGGCTGGGATCGAGAGACGGCTGCTTAGTGCAGATCGGAAGCAGTTTGGCTGAACACCAGGTTTCTGCGGATGGAAACTCAGAGATGGTACTTCCGGATTCTGGAATCATCCGCGTCTATGACAGCGCGAACCAGTTTATCGGTCTCTATGCCTATCAGCCGGAGAAGAAACAATGGAAACCACGTAAGATCTTTCTGGGAGGAGAGTAAGATGCAGTATTTTGCCGGAACCAGAGAATTTCAGATAAAAGAGCCGACTGCGGTCACGATCGGTAAGTTTGACGGCCTTCACAGAGGACATCAGAAGCTGCTGCGGGAAGTGATGCGGTATCGGGAAAAAGGATATAAACCAGCGGTGTTTACCTTTGAGACGGCACCGGGAACCTTGATCCGGGGAAAGCTGCAGACGATGATCACGACCAACGAGGAGCGCGAGGAGAACCTGCGCGAGGCGGGGGTGGAGTATCTGGTGGAATATCCGTTCAACCAGGAAGTCGCACATATGGACCCGGAACAGTTTGTTGCCGAGATTCTGGTCGGCAAGATGGGCGCAAAGGCGATCGTGTCCGGTCCGGACTGCCATTTTGGCTACCAGCGGAAGGGCGATGCTGAACTGCTTCGGAAACTGGCACCGAAATATGGATATGAGGTGTCGATCGTTGAAAAGGCGATGGACGGCGATCGCGAGATCAGCAGCACCTATATCCGGGAAGAGCTGGCGAAGGGAAATATCCGCAAGGCGAATGAACTGTTGGGATACGAGTACCGGATCAGCGGACAGGTGGTACACGGGGAGCATTTAGGCTCCACCCTAGGGTTTCCGACGGCGAATATCCTGCCGGGAATCCAGAAACATCTTCCGGCGTTCGGGGTATATCTCTCCCGGACGGTGATTGATGGTGCTTCTTATGGAAGTATCACAAATATTGGAAAAAAACCGACGATTGCCGGGGAACGACCGGCGGGTGCGGAGACATATATCTATGATCTGGATGAAAACCTGTATGGGAAAAAGATAGAGGTTCATTTTTTAGATTTTATGCGGCCGGAGATGAAATTTTCCGGGGTGGATGAGTTGAAGATGCAGGTTTTGAAGGATAAAGAAACCGGGAGAAAAATGCACGGAGCGGAACGATGAGAGTTCAGCTTCGTGCATTTTTTAAATATGATTCAGGTAGGCAGCTGCTTCCTCTGCCGCCAAATGGATATATTCATTCATTGGTAAATTCTGTGTTCCTACTAAAATATGGCGGCAATAGGAGCTTCCACTGACAGGAATCAGGATTTTCTGGGCGCGGCTTTGTCCGATGGCGGCTGCCATGGCGGGGGTGATTTCTCCTAAGAGGGAGTCTGCAATGACGATGCCGATTGGTCCGATGATTAGGTCGGCATCGCGGCAGGCGACGAGAACGGGGTTTTCTCCGGTGGCGCCCATGGCAGCTCCGGCTTTCATCATCGCGGCAGTGGCAGTGGTGTTGGCACCGAGCGCGAGAAGCGGCTGTCCGGGACAGAGTTTCTGGATTTCTTCTACGAGAGCGCGCCCCATGCGTCCGCCCTGACCGTCGATGATGACAACTTTTTTCATAATGGATAACCCCTTTCCTTTTCGTAGGATTTTCGTAGGACAAGATAATAAAAAAGAATGTGCCTTGGCACATTCTCGCGCAGGAACGAAAATAAGAGGGTCTAAATCTGCCTTTTGGACAAAATAAACACCCCAGTATATCTTTACTATAATATCATAGAAGATCAAATTTGAAAAGCGAAAAAGATCGATTTTTGTAAAATTTTTTGTTTACAAATAAAGCGCTTTCTATTATAATGCTGATAATGGCTAACTGGGGTCTGGCAGAGCTGCGATTGGCGGAGGCTGTCAGGGTGACGGAAGATCAGACAGACGCGCGTGAAGGCACCGCGGGGGTGCTTGATTTTTAGTTGATCCGGGAGGCCGCTTTTTTAAAGCAAAAAAACAGCAGACAATGAGAGGGAGAAAACATGAGGAGAAATGACATTCACAAAGTATTGATTATCGGTTCCGGTCCAATCATTATCGGACAGGCGTGTGAGTTCGATTATTCGGGAACACAGGCGTGCAAGGCACTGAGAAAACTCGGCTATGAGATTGTGCTGGTCAATTCCAATCCGGCTACGATTATGACGGATCCGGAGACAGCAGATGTGACTTATATTGAGCCGCTGAACGTAGACCGTCTGACTCAGATCATTGAAAAAGAGCGCCCGGATGCGCTGCTCCCGAACCTGGGTGGACAGTCCGGACTGAACCTCTGCTCCGAATTGGCAGCAGCAGGTGTTCTGGATAAATATGATGTTAAAGTAATCGGCGTTCAGGTTGATGCTATCGAGCGTGGTGAGGACCGTATCGAGTTTAAGCATACAATGGAAAGCCTGGGCATCGAGATGGCTAGAAGTGAGGTTGCCTACAGCGTTGAGGATGCACTGGCAATCGCAGATAAACTGGGTTATCCGGTTGTTCTTCGTCCGGCTTACACCATGGGCGGCGAAGGCGGCGGTCTTGTATATAACGTAGAAGAACTGAAGACCGTGTGTGCAAGAGGCCTGCAGGCCAGCATGGTTGGTCAGGTTCTGGTAGAGGAGTCTATCCTTGGATGGGAAGAGCTTGAGCTGGAAGTTGTCCGCGATGCGAAGAACAACATGATCACTGTCTGCTTTATTGAAAATATTGATCCGCTGGGCGTACACACCGGAGATTCCTTCTGTTCTGCTCCGATGTTAACCATTTCGGAAGAAGTACAGAAACGTCTGCAGGAGAAATCCTACAAGATCGTAGAAGCAATCCAGGTAATCGGCGGTACCAACGTACAGTGGGCACACGATCCGAAGACAGACCGTGATATTGTTATCGAGATCAACCCGAGAACCTCCCGTTCGTCCGCCCTGGCATCCAAGGCAACTGGTTTCCCGATTGCACTGGTATCAGCGATGCTGGCAACCGGTATGACTCTGGATGAGATTCCATGCGGCAAGAGCGGTACTCTGGATCAGTATGTTCCGTCCGGCGACTATATCGTTATCAAGTTTGCACGCTGGGCATTTGAGAAGTTCAAAGGCGCAGAGGACAAGCTGGGAACCCAGATGAAGGCAGTCGGCGAGGTTATGAGTATCGGAAAGACCTACAAAGAGGCATTCCAGAAGGCAATCCGAAGCCTGGAGAGAGGCCGCTACGGTCTTGGTCATGCGAAAGACTTCGATAAGAAGACAAAAAAAGAACTGCTTGCGATGCTGCATGTTCCGAGCAGCGAACGTCAGTTTATTATGTACGAGGCACTTCGTAAGGGCGCTACCGTAGACGAGCTGTTCGAATTAACCAAGATTAAACATTACTTCATCCAGCAGATGAAGGAACTGGTAGAAGAGGAAGAAAGCCTGATGCAGTATAAGGGCGAGGTTCCGCCGGTTGAGGTTCTCCGCCAGGCGAAGCTGGACGGTTTTGCAGATAAATATTTAAGCGAGCTGTTAGGCGTTACAGAGGAAGAGATCCGCGATGCAAGAACCAAAGAAGGTATCGTAGAAGGCTGGGAGGGCGTACACGTAAGTGCCACACCGGATTCTGCATACTACTTCTCCAGCTATCACATCAAGGATCAGAGTCCGTGCAGCGACAACAAGAAGATCATGATTCTGGGCGGCGGTCCGAACCGTATCGGTCAGGGTATTGAGTTCGACTACTGCTGCGTACATGCAGCTATCGCTCTGAAAGAGCTTGGATTTGAGACAATTATCGTTAACTGCAACCCAGAGACCGTATCTACAGACTATGATACCTCCGATAAACTGTATTTCGAGCCGCTGACTCTGGAAGATGTATTAAGCATCTATCATAAGGAGAAACCGCTGGGAGTTATCGCACAGTTTGGTGGCCAGACACCGCTGAACCTGGCAGCAGACCTGAAGAAATATGGTGTCAATATTCTGGGTACAACTCCGGAAACCATCGACATGGCAGAGGATCGTGACCTGTTCCGTGCGATGATGGATAAACTGCAGATTCCGATGCCGGAGTCAGGCATGGCAGTTACCGTTGATGACGCATTAGAGATTGCGAATAAGATCGGTTACCCGGTTATGGTTCGTCCGTCCTATGTACTTGGCGGCCGCGGCATGGAGGTTGTTCATGACGATGAAGCGATGACCTTCTATATGAGAGCAGCTGTCGGTGTAACTCCGGATCGTCCGATCCTGATTGACCGTTTTCTGCATCATGCAACCGAGTGTGAGGCAGATGCTATCAGCGATGGCGAGAACGTATTTGTTCCGGCTGTTATGGAGCATATCGAGCTGGCAGGTATCCACTCCGGTGACTCCGCTTGTATCCTTCCGTCCAGAAATCTGACCAAGGATCAGGTAGAGACAATCCGTGATTACACAAGCCGTATTGCAAAAGAGATGCACGTTGTAGGTCTGATGAACATGCAGTATGCAATCGAGGACGGCGAAGTATACGTGCTGGAGGCAAACCCGAGAGCATCCCGTACCGTGCCGCTGGTATCTAAAGTATGCAACATCAAGATGGTAAAACTGGCAACGGATATCATGACTTCCTACTTAACAGGCCGTCCGTCACCGGTTCCGGCACTGAAAGAGAAGAAGATTCCGCACTACGGTGTTAAGATGCCGGTATTCCCGTTCAAGATGTTCCCGGAGGTTGACCCGGTACTTGGACCGGAGATGCGTTCCACCGGTGAGGTTCTTGGTATGTCCACCAGCGTTGGTGAGGCTATCTACAAGGCACAGGAAGCAACCCAGACACGTCTTCCTTCCTCAGGAACTGTCCTCCTGAGTGTCAATGACAAGGATAAGATAGAGCTTATCGAGGTTGCAAGAGGCTTCTACGAGTGTGGCTTTACCCTGATGGGTACAGGCAGAACCTGTGATGTGATGGTAGCAGCAGGACTTCCGGCTGAGAAGGTATGCAAGATCAACGAAGGCCGTCCGAACATTTTAGATAAGATTACCAACGGAGAAGTGGCAATCATTATCAATACCCCGAACGATAAGAAGGGCAGAGGCGATGACAGCTACATCCGTAAGGCGGCTGTAAAGGCGAAGATTCCGTACTTCACCAACATGGCAGCAGCAAAGGCTACCGTACAGGCTCTGAGAAGTATCAAGAAGAACGGACATCTGGAGGTTAAGTCCCTGCAGGAGTTCCATAGCGAGATTCAGTAAATAAAAATAAAAGGGTAAAATCCATTGTTACAGAGTCGTTTCAGTGGATTTTACCGTGACAGTGAATTAATTGAGCTATTATAGAAAAGAGCGTCTGCCCGGCTGTGAATGCGGGGCTGGCGCTCTTTTAAAGTTGCCATGCATCTGGAAGAGGCTGTCAGTGGCAGGTTCTGTGGGAGAGAATTTCATATACGAGATGCAGCAGCCAGGCACCCAGGATGATCGAAAGCACGTACACTGCGTTTCCGGCAAAAATTCCAAATTTAGCAGCGATCTGGGAGTACACAATCTGCGTGGTTGCGTAGTACGGCGTGATATAAAACATATCCGCGTTTCCATACGGATGCGAGGTAACATTGATGATGGTTGCGATGACACATCCGACCGCAAATACAGCTGTAGACTGCCAGAATCCTTTGGCGGTTGGCAGCACCATGCGGGAAAAGGCGATGAGCAGTCCGATGAAGATCAGAAGGATATGCCAGATAAATCCATGCAGGGTCAGCGTCCAGTACGGGTGCATCAGACCGGACGGATCGACGAACACCATGACGGCACCGAGCAGGTTGTAATTATACATAAAAGTGCAAAAAATACGTTGATATTTATGCGGAACAAAGGGCAGTAGCAGGCAGAGGTACATCGGCAGGCTGCAGAGCTGGAATGGAAAATACCACCAGTCGTAGTGCCGGTTGTTTTCTATGTAATAGAGAAAAAGCTGTTTGTAGACCTCGGAAAATGCCAGAAAAACACCGCAGGCAAAGAGCAGATGCAGACGGAACGCTTCGGAGCGCGTCCGCAATTTCCATGCGGCAAAGGCGGCGAGCGGGATGCCGATCAGCATAAATACTAAATGAAAGGGAGACCAGACTGCGGGCGGCGTCATAGACCAGGCAGTTAAGGTAAGGAGATGGGAAATCATAAAAAGCCTTCTTTCGTAATAAAACCTAAGGAATGGTTCCGTATCTTGTGAATCATGCTGCAAGCGACCGCGCCCGGCGAGAGAATGTGACAAGGCACATTCTCTTTACGGAAGCAGATGCCCAGTACAGAGAAAACGGTACAGAATAGTTATAGTACGAAATATGAGATTTGCCAAGAATTAACAACAAGATCTGCCCATAATAAGACGATGGGAGATTTACATATTTGCAATGTTTTTCTTTCCAAAGCTGCAAGTTGACAAGCGCCGCCAATTTCCTATATTCTGTAGATATAAGAATCGAGTAAATGATACGGGAGATATACCATGAACCAAAATGAGACCCAATGGGATAGATTTCTGAAAATCCGAACAAGCGGCAGAGATGATTCGCATGCGGATCAATACCGATACCCATACGAACCGACGGCATACGTGGTTCTGGAACGGTTGGCGAACAGCGGATTAATTCGGAAGAATAATACCTTATTGGACTATGGAACCGGCAAGGGAAGAGTCTGTTTTTACTTGTCCTATCAGACAAGGAGTAAAACAATCGGAATCGAATACGATGAACGTATTTATCAGGGGGCAGCAGAAAATAAGGAGACGGCAGTGTCCGGAAACCGTACTTCCTTTATCTTAAGCAGTGCGGAGAACTATGAGCTTCCTCCAGAAGTGGACCGGTGTTATTTTTTCAATCCATTTTCGGTAGAGATATTGCACTCTGTTCTTGCCAGGATATATGAGTCCTATTACGAAAATCCGAGAGAGATACTGCTGTTTTTTTATTATCCATCGGAGGAATATATCAGTTGTCTGATGACGGAGGAACAGCTAATGTTTTATGATGAGATTGACACATCGGATTTGTTTCCGGGCGAGGACAAAAGAGAACGGATTATGATATTTGAGGTGATTTTATGAAGCTTTTATTTAAACAGCGGTTATTTTCGTGGTTTGACAGTTATGATATTTATGATGAGTTTGGCAATACAGTATATGTGGTAAAAGGCCAGTTGTCCTGGGGCCATAAGTTGGTGATATATGATGCAGACGGCAATGAAATTGGAATGGTTGTTCAGCGTGTACTGACATTTCTGCCAAAATTTGAGATATATAAAAAAGGCACCTATATCGGATGCTTGAGTAAAGAATTCTCTTTCCTGATGCCGCATTACAATATTGATTACAATGGCTGGCATATCGACGGTTCGATTATGGAATGGGATTATAATATCCTCGATCAAAGGGGATATTCGGTTGCCAGTGTCAGCAAAGAGCTGTTCCATATGACGGACACGTATGTGATTCAGGTAAATGAGCCGGAATATGCACTGGATGCATTAATGTTTGTGCTGGCGATCGATGCGGAAAAATGTTCGAGGAAGTAAGAAAGGGTGCGTCTGCTTTTGGATACAAGAGCACCGAGGTATTCTTGAATGATTTAATATATTCAGGATAGAAATGTTGATACGACATGCTACAGACGGAAATTTATATCTGTATGACATGGTGAACATAAAAAAGAAACGAGCACCCCGCTTGAGCAATAGCTGTACGGTAACAAACCCATTTCTTGATTATATGATACATTGAACAGTATTAAATGTCAACGAAAAAAGCATAAGAAATCTCAATGAAAAGCCAGCCAAGCTATTCATCGGAAAGACCATAGAAAAGCTAGGTTCAGATACACTGATTACTCTCCGTGCGTCCGGACCTGTTTTTTGTTGCTATCGTTTCTTTCAGTTGCCTTTGCCACGCCTGCTCTTGGGAGATTTCAGCATATCAGATTTACGAAGAATGCCCATGTTCGATATGGAGAATGTACAAGCCACCTGGGAAGAGCGAGATAAGGAAATGTTGAAAGTTCTACTGCATGGGTATGTGTGGAACCATATAGAAGGTTAGTAAAAACATTCTTGAAATTGTTGATTCGTTACAGGTTGACAGTTACTGTCATCTTTGGTTTGTAATTGCATTTTTGTTAGATATAATTGATTTTATGAATTATCAATTGCATTGCAAAAAGAGTTCAGCATATATGGACGTGTATCTTGAAAGTGTCATTTAGTTTTCTGAAGAAACAAATTATGTGAAACGCGTTTTGGTAATTTTTACGAAAATATAAAGATATTTTGTTGAAAAATCCTATTGAAAACAGAATAATAAAAGTGTATTTTATATATAAATCCTCTTGCTTAATACGAGAGGTAATTTTTAAAAGAATTAGTAAGTGCACTGAACTAATTAAGTGAGTAAGGGGTGTAATATGGAGAAGAATGGAAATTTAGGGCATTTAGAATTAATACGAAAAATTAATCGGACATTGATTCTGAATATGGTCAAGGAGAAACAGCCGATTAGCCGTGCACAGATATCAAAGGCATTAAATTTAAGTAAAACAACAGTTAGTGCGATTGTAGATGAATTAATTAAGAAAAAGCTCCTAGTTGAGTATGGAGACTGTATGTCTCCATCAGGGGTTGGACGCCCATCTACTATGTTGGGATTTAATCCAAAATCTGCGTATTGTATTGGCATGGATATTGGCGGAACAAAACTTTTGTTTTTGATAACAGATTTGGTGGGTAATATTGTGTACGAAAAAAAAATACCAACCAAAAATCAGTTTGAGGAATTAGTCCAGATTGTAGAGGAGTCATTAGAAGCAGCAGGAATTAAACGAGAAATGATATTTGGCATGGGAATTGGAGTCCCGGGAACGGTGGATTCAGATGGAACAGTGGTGCGTGCCAAAGCATTATCGTGGAATCAATTTCCTTTGCAAAGTTTAATGAATGAATATTTTTCATTTCCAGTGTATGTCGGAAATGATGTGAATCTGGCAGCATTAGGTGAACGTTGGATAGGTTCAGGTGAACAGACGGATGATATGTTGTTTATTGCATTGGGAACAGGTATTGGCGGAGCATTAGTATGTGGTGGACAGTTGGTATTGGGGGCTCAAGGAAGAGCAGGAGAATTAGGATATTATTTAGAAAGTTCTGATGTGGAAAAAGGGGAAATTAATAAATTAGGACAACAGGGAATTTTAGAAAAAAAATGTTCTGGCTCGGCACTGGATCAAATTGTTGGTTCGGCAGAAGCATTATTTACAGCATATAGCCGAGGAGATGCCTCAGTAATACCGGTAATAGACAAATTTGTTCGTGATTTTTCAGTTGCGATAGCCAATACGATTAGTCTTTTAAATCCAGAGAAGGTTGTAATAGGCGGTGGAGTTTCTGATTCTATGGGATCTGTGATTCAGCGGATTCGAGAGGAGGTTGGCAGGCTTACGCCAATTCAGGCGGATATTTGTTTGGCAAACTTGGGAGGAAAAGCAGGAGCTCTAGGAGCAATTAATTTTGCTTCAAAAAAAATCGAAGAGCAGGACATACAGGTAAAAAAATAAAATAGAGAAAAATACAAGAGTTGGGAGGCATACATAGAATGAAGCAAACCATGAAGAGCTGTATATTGGAACAGCCAGACACAATTAGAAGAGTTTGCCAAAATGCAGAAAAAGTGTGTGATAGTGTGTATTCTATAGTGGGAAAAGGTCCATTTGATAAAATCTATTTAATTGGTTCTGGAACCTCACTTCATACAGCAATTGCGGCTAAATATGCATTTACAAAATGGTTCAATGCAGAGGTTCAGGTGTTTACCCCATTTGATTTTTTGTATTACTATCCACATTATCGACTAGATGAGAAAACGCTGATTTTAGGAATTTCACAGACGGCACGTAGTATTGGGACGATACATTGTTTGGAAAAAGGAAGAGAGTATGGGGCTAGAACCGTTATGGTAACAGCCGAGCCTGATAATCCTGGCGGAAAAAGTGCTGAGGCGATTTTGGATACATGTACAGGAGAAGAACTGGTAGGGGCCAAAACGAAGGGATTTACTTCGACTATAGCAATGTTGTATTTATATGCTGCGGGATTAGCTGGTAAGGAATTAGACATTTCGTTAGTTCCAAAATGGATGGAGCAAAGTTTGAGATGTACATCTGAAGAAATTGAAGATTTTGCGGAGGAGTATAAATCTGCTCCATCTGTGACAATTATCGGAGGTGGTACTTTAACAGCTGCAGCTAAAGAAGGGGCTCTTAAGGTATTAGAAGGAGTGCGAATCCCGGTAGAGGTATATGATGTGGAAGAGTACATGCATGGTCCGTATCATTGTCTTGAAAAGTGGTCATATTTGATTTTTTTGGTAAACGAGGGACCTGGAGTAGAGCGAATAAAGAGAATGATTCAATTTGCTCAGGAGCATTCGGATCACGTGACAGTTATTGGTTACGAGGGCTTTGAAAAAGAGATTGAAATAAAAGGTCGTTTTATCTCGCTTCCAGGAGGAATGGATGAAATTTTAACTCCATTATTTTACATTATTCCATTACAATGGCTGGCTAATGATGTAACAGAAAAGAAAGGACGTCACCCAGAACAATCAAGATACCCAGAATTTCATAAGATGCTAGGAAGTAAATATATGCCGAAAGTAAATTATTACCAGGGATAGAGATAAAGGAGGATGAAAAATGGCTAAATTGAAATTAGGTGTAGATGTAGGAGGAACGTTTACCGATGTAGTCGGAATAAATGAAGATGGTAAGGTGTATTTTGCAAAAACGCCTTCTACACCTGAAGATCAAAGTATAGGTGTTCTGAACGGAATTAGAGCACTTTTAGAAGAGTTGGGAGTATCACCAGATTGTGTGACGGGTGTTGCACATGGAACGACAGTGGCTACAAATACACTTTTGGAACGAAACGGCGCTGTAACAGCATTAATAACAACAAAAGGATTTAGAGATGTTTTAGATATTGGTCGCCAGAGCAGACCAGAACTTTATGATTTACATGCTAGAAAACCAGCTTCATTAATTCCCCGATATCTTCGTCGGGAGGCAGACGAAAGAATGGATTATACGGGAACTGTATTGGTGCAGTTGGATATGGAGGAATTAAAGAAAACGATTCATGAATTAATGGAAGAGGGAGCGGAATCCATTGCAATCTGTTTTCTTCATTCTTATGCGAATGATGAAAATGAGAAAAAAGCGTTGGAAGTTATTCGTGAAATCGCACCAGATTTTCCAGTGTCTGTATCTAGTGAAATTTTGCCGGAGTTTCGTGAATTTGAACGAATGAATACAACCGTTATGAATGCATATGTTCAGCCAAGAATGCAGAAATATGTATCCCAGTTGCGTAGACGATTAGATGAAAATGGGATTAATTCTCCATTGACTATTATGCAATCTTCTGGAGGTATGATGACCGATCAGATTGCAGCTCAGAAGAGTGTGAATACGTTATTATCTGGTCCGGCTGGAGGTGTTTTGGCTGCCGAATTTCTTTCCAAGATTACGGATTATCATAATATTATTACTGGAGATCTTGGAGGAACGTCATTTGATGTAGGAATTGTGCAGAATGGTTCTATTGGTATCACAGGTGAAGGAGTGATTGAGGGATTTCCGGTAAAATTCCCACATATAGATATTACTACGATTGGAGCAGGAGGAGGCTCTATAGCATGGCTGGATGCTGGCGGAGCGCTTCGGGTTGGTCCTCGCAGTGCAGGAGCAGTACCGGGACCGGTTTGTTATAGCAAAGGAGGAACAGAACCAACAGTAACAGATGCTCATGCTGTGTTAGGTCGTGTGGGTGAAAAATTGCTAGGTGGAAAAATGCACCTGGATGTGGCGGCTGCACGGAAAGCGATAGAAGAAAAATTGGCCGTAAAATTAAATATGACAGTGGAGGAAGTAGCAGAGGGAATTCTTCGTGTAGCGAATTCCAACATGGTCAGAGCAATTAGAGTTATGACGGTAGAAAGAGGAATCGATCCGAGAAAGTTTGTGCTTCTGCCATATGGAGGAGCGGGAGCACTTCATGCGGTTGAACTGGCAAGAACTCTGGATATAGGAACGGTTGTTATTCCTATCGCACCTGGAAACTTTTCTGCTTTTGGATTATTAGTTGCACCAATTAGATATGATGAAGTATGCACGTATCATAAACATGAAAAAGATGTTTCTTTCGACCATATGGAAGAAAAATTTGAAAAATTAGAGGCTGAAGCAAGAAAAGAAATGGCTCGAGATGGCGTATCAGAGAGTAGCGTAAGTTTTGAGAGAAAAATAGATATCCGTTATTTTGGTCAGGCCTACGAATTAACGATTTCGGTACCCAATAGCCCGGTGAATCAGCTGGTTTGGGATAAGCTTGTGAATGATTTCAGTGATGCACATGAGCGTTCTTATGGATTTAAGAAGAATGATCCCATGGAGTTGGTTAGTTTGCGTCTTTCTGTAGTTGGGGAAATGGACAAAAGTAACTTGTATTCAAAAGGAGAAATTAGCAAGGAACTTCCAAAACCAGAAGAAATTCGAAAAGCTTATTTTATGGGAGAGTGGCTGGATACAGCCGTATATAAGCGAGATGCTTTAAAAGCAGGTAACAGCTTTATCGGTCCGGCAATCATAGAGGAAACAGGAGCTACGTCCGTAGTAGGGCCTGGCGATAAGGTGACAGTAGATGAGAGAATGAATTTGGTTGTGAAGATTGCAAATCGTGAGACTGGGAAGATGGAAGCATTAGAAGAGAACTAAAAGGAGGAATGAAAAGATGGATGCAATCACATTGGAAGTTATGCGAAATCGCTTTTTTGCAATTACAGAAGAGATGGGAGCAGCATTAATTCGGACAGCCTATTCCACAAATATTAAAGATAGAAGAGATTGTTCGTGTGCGTTATTTGATGTAAATGGAGAGACGATTGCACAGGCAGAGCATATACCTGTTCATTCAGGAGTGTTGCCTTGGGGAGTAAAGGGAGCTTTAAAGCATATTAACAAAAAAGAACTGAAACCTGGAGATGCTATCATGCACAATGATCCATTCATTGGTGGAACTCATTTGCCAGATATTATTATCTTTTCTCCGATCTTTTTTAAAGGAGAGCTAGTAGCTTTTGTAGGAAATCTGGCGCATCATGTAGATGTGGGAGGAAAGGTTCCGGGTTCGTTAACACCAGATGCAACGGAAATTTTCCATGAAGGGATTTGCTTCC
This sequence comes from Clostridium sp. OM05-5BH, assembly GCF_003481505.1. Classification (NCBI taxonomy): domain Bacteria; kingdom Bacillati; phylum Bacillota; class Clostridia; order Eubacteriales; family Clostridiaceae; genus Clostridium; species Clostridium sp. OM05-5BH. The sequence goes on from NZ_QULJ01000005.1 coordinate 17,474, forward strand.
CACCAGTAAAGATAAAAAAAGAAGGAAAAGTAGATCCTGAGATTTTTGCTATGTTTCGCTCTAATATCCGAACAAAATACGAAAGTAGCGGAGATTTGATGGCTCAGATTGCAGCAAATAATGTAGGAGAAAAGCGGTTTGAGGAATTATGTGATGAGATGGGCGTAGAAGTAGTTCTTGAGGCAATTGCAGAGTTAGAGAACTACTGTGACCGGCGAATGGGAGCAGAGTTAGAAAAACTTCCGAAAGGGACATTTGAATTTGAGGATTTCTTAGAGGGAGATGGAATTACTACAACAGAGCCATTAAAAATCAAGGTAACAATTACTACAGGAGGTCCACATATTAAAATTGATTTTACGGGAACATGCCCTCAGGTAAGAGGACCTTTGAATTGTGTTCGTCCGATGGCGTTGGCTTGCATTTATTATGTTGTTCGAGCAGTGACGGATCCCACGATTCCACCGAATTCTGGAACATATCGCCGCTTTGAGGTTATAACACCGGAAGGTTCCTTGGTAAATGCGGTATATCCAGCAGCTACCGGTTCTGGAAATTCTATTACGTGTCAGCGTTTGGTAGATGTACTGCTTGGTGCACTGGCTCAAGTGGTTCCAGAAAAAGTATGTGCGGCTGCTTGTGGATCTATGAATGGAATTCAGCTGGGTGGTTATAATCCAGAAACACATTCGTTCTTTGCTAATGGTGAAACTGTTGGAGGAGGATATGGTGGAATGTGCGATCAAGATGGAACCAGTGGAGTTAATACGCATATGACTAATACCAGAAATACACCAGTAGAAGTTCTTGAAAGAATCATGCCGGTTAAGGTAATACGATATGGTTTAGCTCCAAATTCTGAAGGACCTGGTAAGCACAGGGGTGGATTTGGAATTGAGCGAGTCCTGGAATTCCAGACAGATGAGGTGGACTGCTTTATTGCCTCTGATCGTGTTAATACGGCACCGTGGGGATTGAATGGTGGAAAAGCAGCATTAGGAGCTCGTTTTACAGTAAATAGAGCTGATGGAACGGAAGAACATTTGCCTTCGAAAGCAAGGGTGCGTTTTTATAAGAAAGATAGACTCTATATTCAGACAAGTGGCGGCGGAGGTTGGGGTAATCCGCTTGAGAGAGATAAAAAAGCATTAAAGTGTGATGTGAAAGATGGCTTGATCAGCCAGGAACGAGCAGAAAAAGAATATGGTGGATGTTGAAAAAGGAGGAGTACAATGAAAAAATTAATTGCAACGACAATGGCAGCAATGATGGCATTAACTATAGTTGGATGTGGAGGTAATAATACAGTTGCACTGCAGAGCGATAAAGCGGAAGAAACTACGAAAGCAGATTCAGATGCAACTCATCTTGTTTTGACAACATCAGCGTTAGATCCAGAGGTTGCCCCGGATTATAATCCCTGGGCTGATGGACTACTGAAATTTAAAGAAGAGGTGGAGAAAAATAGTAATGGCCGTTATGTAGTAGATATTTATTGGTATTCCAGTTATGCCAGCGATGCGGAATCCTTTCAGATGATTCAGGATGGGGAGACGGATTTTAACTTTGGTGCCGGAATGTCTAATGTAGATAAGAGATTTGCATGGCAAAGAATTCCATTTTTATTACCTGATTTAGACACAGTGAGGGAAAAGCTTGCTAATCCGAATGCAGAAGGATTTGCTATTAATACAAAGCTTTATGAAGAAAATGGAATTAAACTTTTGGCACAAAACAGTGGCTTACAGCGCCACATCTTTTCGACAGATAAATTGATTAAAGTGCCGAAGGATCTGGCGAATGAAACGTTTCGAACATATGAAGATGCTATTGTTAACGAATTTTATGGCGGTTTGGGAAATATCGCAATTATGCCATACGGAGAGTTATATACATCGCTGCAGAATGGTTTGATTACGGCTACGGATCAGCAGATACCTTCATATATTATTGAAAATTATTATGAAGTAGCACCATTTTATTCATATGTTGGAGCTCAGTGGACTTCGTATAGTTTGATGATGAATTTAGATAAGTTTAATCAGTATAGCGAAGAGGATCAAAAGATATTTGTAGATGCTGCCTGGGCGTGTTCAGAGGCTGAATATGAATCTTATAAAGATATGAAAGCAGACGCAGAAAAATTCTTTGATGAAAAAGGAATTACATATTATCAGCCAACAGATGAGGAATTGAATCAATGGAAAGAGTATGCGGCTTCTCTGTCGGATAAGTGGAGAGAACTGATTGGAGAAGAATTATACAATCAGGTATCTGAGCTGTTTAATTATTAATGGTATGGGGGATGCTGCAAGTGGATTGATATCTATGTTTGTAGTATCCCCTGCTTTTTTATTTACCGTTAAAGAGAGGAGGAACGTGGTGAAATTTTTAAAAAAATTAGATCATATAGTTGAATTTGTGGTTGGAAATTTAGCGGGTATTTTGTTGATTGTGATGATGATTATGGTTAATCTGACAATCTTCAGTCGTTGGGTATTTAATATTAATATGCACGGCTATGAGGAATTGCCAACAATTCTATTTATTGTATTTGTATGGCTTGGAGTAATACTGGTTGTGCGTGATGACAATATGCTAAAAGTCGATTTCTTCTTGAATCTGTGTAAGACGGAAAAGTCAAAAGAAGCACTTCATTTGTTTAGTTTGATTATTTCTACTATAATATGTGGATTATTTATGCCATTAACATTTAATTTAATGATGACACATATTGAACGTAATACGGTGTCTCCAGCTGTTGGATTTAGCATGTGGTGGGTATATGCTTCTGTATTTTTAGGAGCTTTGGGGATGATGGTTTATTATGTGGTGAATGTTTGTAAATCTATAAGGAGGTTACGCACATTATGATATTTGGAATAGCTGCAGTATTAATTTTACTCATGATTTTTTCCGGCGTTGCAGTTCCGTTAGCATTTTTGGGCGGCTCCTTTTTTGTGGCATATATGGGGCTTGGAAGTACAGGAACGTTTGCAACGAATGCGTTTTACATTTTGAACTCTATTTCTATGTTGGCGATTCCGCTTTTTATAGTAGGAGGTTCTTTGATTGAGCGAAGCGGAATTGCAAATGTGCTGATTCGGGTAGCGGATAAGATGCTACATAATGTAAAGGGAGGATTGACGGCCACAATTCCAGTAGTTTCCTGCTTTTTTGGAGCCCTTTGCGGTTCAGCATTGGCAACGGCTAATACACTGTCAACAGCTATGGTGCCAGAATTGGAAAAGAAAGGATATGATAAAGCATATTTAGCGGCATTAATTGCAGCTTCCAGTCCTTTTGGCTTTATGATTCCACCAAATGTAAATGCTATTATTTTTGCATCCGTGTCCTCGGCATCGGTTGGTGCTTTATTTATGGCTACGATTGTGCCGGGATTAATATGGGCAGGGCTCTATTTGATCATTAATCGGATTATTTATATAAAATATTATCATCCAGAATATGCGGGTAAAACAGTTGCATCCGTTTCTGCATGTACTGAAGATAATGAGCCTAAAGAAGAATCAGAAAAAAATGCGCGTGAGACTATAAGCCGGAATAGATTTTTTTTAGAGCTTGTTGTAGCAGTTTTAATGCCGGTAATTGTGTTAGGGGGTATCTATGGCGGCATTTTTACAGCGACAGAAGCAGGTGCAATTACCTGTTTATATGGAGCGATCATGGGAGTGGTAGTTTATAAAAAGCTTTCTCTGGTTCAATTGATGGGCGTTTTTTCTAAGGGAGTCAAGGATGTTTCGGCATTGGTTATAATGTTTCCAATGACTTTGATTTTCAGTCGCTTGATGACACTTAACCATATTCCTGAGTTGGTGGCAGAGTTAATGTTGGGAATTACCAATAATCGTATTGGTCTTATCCTGTTAATAGATCTTCTGCTGTTTTTTATAGGTTTTTTCTTGGATGGAAATGTTATTATTTTGACGCTGGTGCCGCTTCTTACACCGATTGCTACTGCATGTGGGATTGATACAATTCAGTTAGCAGTAATCGTTTTTGTTTCGATCGGTATTGGCTCAATTACACCGCCAATGGCTACTTGTCTGATGGCATGTTCCAGAGTTTGTGATGTTCCGATTCATAAACTTATTAAACCTATTCTTCCATTTTTGCTTTTTGGTGCATTACCTATTTTGCTGCTGGTATCGTTTGTTCCTGTCGTATCAACCTGGTTGCCGGGCTTGTTTTATAGTTTCTAGTCAACGCTATTATAACGAATGGATTGCTTTTATGCGTTTTTTTAGCTGAGGCGCTGAACTATCAAGGTGTTGTCAAGTGCTTGTTGAGTTATTGGTAGAAAAAAGAAAATTTTTTTCAAAGAAATTCTCTAAGTAAATGATATTGCCTGTGGAGAGAACGTGAAGTTTGAAAACAGGAAACACAGAAAAAACAAAAATTTGGATTATTGAAAAAAATATATATCCAGTCTTTGGCAGTTGAGTGAAAATAAAATCGCTGTAACCCTTGTATTTGCTGGGGTGCAGCGATTTTTGTTGCTGTTGCAGACTATAGTATTTTTTTCTTCCTTGTCCATTTTTGGAATTGTTCTCATTTTACTGTTCGTTATGAATTGATAATCCGTTCGGAAACCGGAAACATTCTTCGAGCTGTCATCTGCTTTCATTTACTTTCAAAATTTCACTAACCTGATTATGCAACTATTAAACTCCCGTGCCAAGAATTAACAACAAGATCTGTCCGAAACTGGAACCGTACAAATTGGAAAAGAATGCATAATCATACAAAACTCTGTAAAAAACAGGAATTCAGGCTTGATTATTTATAAAAATGCGGTATAATGTATTCCTAGATACAATAATAAAAGTAAGAATATTCGTATTTACTGCATAAAAATACAAAAGCAGCGAATAGAAATGAGGAGGAATTTATTATGAAAAAGAAATTAGCAGCAATCGCTATGGCAACTGCTATGGCAGCATCGTTAGCAGCATGCTCTTCCAAACCGGCAGAGACAACCGCAGCCGCAGAGGAGAATGAGGAGACAACCGCAGAGGCAGCAGAGGGCAGCGAGGCAGCAGAGGCTGGCGACAGCGCATTTGCAGGAAAGACTCTGGTTATGTCCACCAACGCTGAGTTCGCACCGTATGAGTACCACGATGGAAATGATATCGTAGGTATCGACGTAGATATTGCAAACGCTATCTGCGAGGATATGGGAGCATCTCTGGAAATCACCGACGTAGCATTCGATTCTATCATCCCGGAGGTTCAGTCTGGCAAAGCTGATTTCGCAGCAGCAGGCATGACTGTTACCGAGGATCGTCAGACCCAGGTGGATTTCTCTGACACTTACGCAACCGGCGTTCAGTCTGTTATCGTAACCGAGGACAGCGACATCAAATCCCTGGATGATTTAAAGGGCAAACAGATCGGTGTTCAGCAGGGTACCACCGGTGACCTTTACTCCACCGATGATTTCGGCGAGGAGAGTGTACAGAGATTTTCCAAGGGCGCAGATGCAGTACAGGCACTGTCCACTGGCAAGATCGATGCAGTTATCATTGACAACAAACCGGCACAGGTATTTGTAGACGAGAATGACGGCTTAAAGCTTCTGGAAACACCGTATGCAGAAGAAGAGTACGCAATTGCAGTTAAGAAGGGCAATACAGAGCTTCTGGACGCTATCAACGCATCCATCGCAAACCTGGAAGAGTCTGGAAAACTGGATGAGATCGTTGCAAAATACATTACCGCTGAATAAACCGCTGAATAATTTGACAGAAAAAGCTACATCTGTTTGATTAAGAAAAAGGTTGCTGCAGAATGAAAAAGATGAAATTCGGCAGCAGCCCTTTTTCGGGTCTATATCATCTTACAAGGAGGAAAACGGATTGGAGAAACTCAAGCAGGCCTTATATTTAAACCTGATCAAGGATGACAGGTGGCAGTATTTGACAGGGGGCCTAAAAAATACCCTGATCATCACGTTATTTGCGACCCTGATCGGCATTGCCCTTGGTCTGCTGATTGCGATTGTCCGTGCGACTCACGACAAAACCGGTAAAATGAAATTTTTAAATGGTGTCTGCCAGGTATATCTGACGGTCATCCGGGGAACGCCGGTTGTTATCCAGTTGATGATTTTCTACTACTGTATTTTTGTATCGCGTGTATTTGCCGGCGTCTTTGTCGGTGTGATCGCGTTTGGTCTTAACTCGGCGGCATATGTAGCGGAGATCTTCCGTTCCGGTATCATGTCGATCGACGAGGGACAGATGGAGGCAGGTCGAAGCCTTGGTTTTAACTATGTCCAGACGATGCGTTATATCATTATGCCGCAGGCGTTTAAAAACGTACTTCCGGCGCTCTGCAATGAGTTTGTTGTTCTTCTGAAAGAGACTTCGGTAGCCGGTTACGTGGCGGTGCAGGATTTGACAAAGGGCGGCGATATCATCCGTTCCAGAACGTATGACGCGTGGACACCGCTTCTGATAGTGGCTGCTGTTTATCTGGCGTTGACGATGATCTTCAACCACTTTGCACAGAATCTGGAAAGGAGCCTGAGAAAGAATGAACGATAAAGTACAAAACGGAGAAGTGATAATTGACATCAAGGATCTTTCCAAGGCGTTCGGTGATTTAAAGGTCCTGACCAATATTTCCACCCAGATACGCAAGGGGGATGTTGTCTGCGTGATCGGACCATCTGGTTCCGGTAAATCCACATTTCTGCGCTGCATGAACCTGCTGGAAACTCCGACCGGCGGACACATCTATTTTGAGGGAACGGATATCACGGATCCAAAGACAAACATTGACAAACTCCGTCAGAAAATGGGAATGGTATTCCAGCAGTTCAACCTGTTCCCGCATATGACGATTCTTGATAATATGACGCTGGCACCGATGAAACTGCTCGGACGCCCGAAGGACGAGGCGGAGACGGAGGCATTGAAACTTCTGGAGCGTGTCGGATTAAAGGAAAAGGCATCCGCCTATCCGGGACAGCTCTCCGGCGGTCAGAAACAGCGTGTGGCGATCGTCCGCGCCCTGGCAATGCATCCGGATGTGATGCTCTTTGACGAGCCAACCTCTGCGCTTGACCCGGAGATGGTAGGCGAGGTATTAAACGTAATGCGCCAGCTTGCCGAGGAACACATGACGATGGTCGTGGTTACCCATGAGATGGGCTTCGCCCGCGAGGTGGCAACCCGCGTCATGTTCATGGAGGGCGGTAACTTCATCGAAGAAAACGAACCGAAGGAGTTTTTCGAGCATCCAAAGAGCGAAAGATTGAAGGCATTTTTGAGTAAGGTGCTGTAAGGAAATTTAATATTAGGAAAAGTCCGGTAGGGAGAGAATGTCATAGCACATTTTCTTTCTGCCGGGCTTTTTTTATGCCTGTAATATCTTTATGCGTTTTCTATTATCCATCTGGTTCTTCTAACTTCCGTTTTGAAAAATGTTTATTTGGAAAGAAAAGTTGTTAAAAAAATTGCAAATATATAAAACCAAATGAAATCTCCCATCGTCTTATTAGTAGAACAGCAGAAAAGGAGGAAGATTCTGAAAAGAAGGCGGAACAGAATGTTGAGACAAAGCTGGACAGTGGGAAGCAGGAGAAAAAAGAGAATGCGGTAGAACGGTCGGTTGAAAACATTAGAACCGATAGCGTTGAGGAAGCACTTCCATATGAGCTCGTGATTGTGGAGGCAGAGAAAAAATAAATCTATAATAAAGGGGAAAGAATTGTGGAAAATGGCAGTTCTTTCCCCTTTTATGGTTTTCACACGCCTGTGCCTACCACGTCACCACCCGGTCAATCACCGTCTGCTGTTCCTGACTCGATTTCATCAGGTAAATCCGGGTTGTTTCGATGCTGTCGTGCCCTAAAAGATCCGCCAGCAGGGAAATGTCATTGAACCGTTTCAAAAAATTGATGGCGTAGCGGTGCCGGAAAGAATGCGGGTACATTGTTGCCGGATTGATGCGGTAGCGCTTTGCGATGTTTTTTAACTGCATCTCGATGGCGCGTGCGGAGATGCAGGTGCGGCGGCGGGTCAGGAAGAGAAAGCCGCTGTCGATGCCGTGGGAGGCAAAGTAGGGGATTGCTTCCCCGCAGAGGGAGCGGGGGAAGAACAATCGCCGTATCTTGCCGCCTTTGGAGTAGAGATCGAGATAGCCAAGCTGCAGATCCTCCATTTTGATCTGGCGCAGTTCACTGACGCGAGCGCCGGTGGAGGCGAGAAATCGCACGATGAAATACCAGAAATAATTTTCATCCTTTTTTAGCCGCCGTTTGAGCCGGTCGTAATCTTTCTGGGAGATCACTGTATCAAGGTAGGTGTGCTTCTGCTCCCGGATGGGGCGCAGGCGGTAGTGACCTGTGGGAGTGATGCGGAGTGAATCTGTGGGGGCGGATATGGGTGATTGAAAATTCGCCTTTTCATTATCCAACAATCCACTGTTTTGCATAAAATCCAGAAACCGGTTCATCCCCAGAATCCGCGTATTCACTGTCGATGGCTTATAACATTCCAGCAGCCAGCGCCGGTACGACTGCAGGTGCTCGACCGAAAGGCTGTTATAATGTGCAAAAAACAGCCGGACGGAACAGCTGTAGACCCGGATGGTGCTGGCGGCGTGCCCCTGTTTTTCAAGGTAAATGCCAAAGTCGGAAATAAGTGTTTCAAAATTCATATGTGCTTCATTTCCTCCTCTCTACCAGGTGACTACCCGGTTGACAATCTCATACTGCTCGCTGCTGGAACGACGCAGGTAAATCCGGGTTGTTTCGAGATTTTTGTGTCCAAGCAGATCGGAGAGCAGGGAAATATCGCCGCATTTTTCGATAAAACTCTTGGCAAACCGGTGGCGGAATGCATGCGGATGTACCATTTTCGGTGTCATGTGGTAGGAGAGGGCGATGGTTTTGAGCTGGCTGCGGATGCCGCCTGGAGAGATGGGGGAACCGAAGCGGTTGAGGAAGATGGGACCGTGGGATTTGTGGAGAAAGGAAAGCCATTTGAGGGTATCGGTTCGGAGTGACTGTGGGATGTAGATGCGCCGGACTTTATTTCCTTTGGAATAGATGTCCTTATAGCCGGAGAAAATATCTTCTGCCTGGAACTGAATCACCTCGCTGACCCGGACGCCGGTTGCCGCCATGAAACGGATGAGAAAATAGTAAGTGTACCGTTCATCCCGAAGCAGGCAGCGTTTCAGGTATTCATAATCCGCCTCGCTGATTATGTGATCCAGATAGGTTTTCTGCTGGATTTTTACCATGGGAAGATGCCCGGGATAGAGCTTTTTAAAATCCAGGTAGGCATTCAAAGCCCGGATCCGCTGGTTGATGGTCTGCGGCTTGTAGTGCTCGAGCAGAAAGATTTTGTATAGCTTTAAATTGGGGTAGGTAATGTCACGGTAATAGGTAAAATACTGCCGTACAGCATAAGTGTAAGCGCGGAGTGTCTCATCGGCAAGGTTGCGCGTGAGCAGGTAGCGGGCAAATTCGTCCGCGGCCTTTTGGGCTCTTGCAGGTGCGGCAGCACGCGTTTGACCGGAAAGGCGTGGAATGGCAGCAGAAGTTTGCCTGGATGAGAGGGGGAGAGTGTGCTTGTTATGAGCAGCGTGTGGAAAAATATGATTTTCTATCATTTGTGGCATAATATGTAGGAACCTTCTTTCTGTATCATTGAGAAACGTCCATTGGCACAGAAAGAAAATTCTGCCGAGGCGTGGAACACACCGGAACGGATGAAAGGATGAAATGGCAGAGAAATCAATCCGGAATGCTGCTGGACGTTACAAAAGTCAATTATACAGGATTTAAAAGAAAGCGGAGAAAAAAGTGTCTCCGGTGTCTTTATCATACGGATACATTCTTCGCAGGTTCATCGGTTTCACAGTTGAATTTCTTCATTAATTCCATCAGGCGGCACAGGCATTCGTCCATCGATGCCAGTTCTTCCGGGGTGTAAGCGCGCAGCCCAAACAGGGTGGAAGACAGCATTTCCTGCTTCATCTGGTTCATCATCTCACGGCCGGAATTGCAGATGCGGATGTAGACGCGGCGGCGGTTGGCTGTATCATGGATCCGCTCGACCAGACCGCGTTCCTCAAGAACCTTGATCATATGGGAGAGCTGCTGCTTTGTGATACTCAGCTTGTCCGCCAGCTCAGACATGGTATAGTCCTGATCTGCCCAGCTGTCGAGCGCGATCAGGGCAAAAAATGGAAGCGAGTTGACTTTCATATCATGGCTTGGCTGGTAGTGGCATTTCGCCAGGGAGAGAAAGCCGAGTGCAAACTCCAGGAAGTGGATACCGGTGTTTTTTAAAAGATTTGAATTTTTTTTGCCTGGATTCATAGGAAAACCTCCAAATTTAAATATCAAAGTAATAAAATGCGGTCCATTTCACAAACATAAATTGCAAACAAGGAAACATCAATTTACTTGTACTCTAGCACATCCAGACAAAAAGGTCAACAAATATAAAAAGTAAATAAATATTTACTGTTGTGGATTGACAAATAACAAAGAATGCGGTATATGTTAATGTATCACGAAACGATGTGACAGAAACACAGAAACCATCTGTCACAGACTCACAATAAGGAGAACAATCTATGGTAGAGAACACGAACGGCGGCGGAAAGCAGCCGCCCAGAAAATCATTTCTATATTATTATGGACTGGTAATGCTGGTTGTCATGCTGTTAAACATTTTCCTCTTCCCATCCATGATGGATCGGACGCAGGAAGTGCGGTTTGACCAGTTCAGTGAACAGCTGAAAGAGAATAATGTCGATGAGGTGTATGTGACGACGAACAATGAGATCGTCTATACGCTGAAAAATGACGATAAAAACAAGACCTGGAATGTCACCTACAAGACTGGGGAGATTCCGGGGGTAAACCTGTATGAGCTGCTTGATGGAAAAGATGTAAAATACAGTGCGGAGATCAATACACAGGCTTCTCCGCTTCTCAATTTCCTGCTGACCTGGATTCTGCCGCTGATTCTTTTTATCGGAATCGGACAGCTGATGGGGCGTTCGCTGATGAAGAAGATGGGCGGCGCCGGAAATGCGATGACATTCGGCAAGTCCAATGCAAAGATTTATGCGGAATCCGAGACCGGCATCACCTTTGCGGATGTGGCCGGTGAGGAAGAGGCCAAGGATGCACTGAAAGAGATCGTTGATTTCCTTCACAAGCCGGAAAAATATTCGGAGATCGGTGCGGTGCTTCCGAAGGGCGCCCTGTTAGTCGGACCTCCAGGAACTGGTAAAACAATGCTGGCGAAAGCGGTTGCCGGTGAGGCACACGTTCCATTTTTCTCGATCTCCGGTTCGGAATTTGTTGAGATGTTTGTCGGCATGGGTGCGGCGAAGGTGCGTGATTTATTTAAACAGGCCAATGAAAAAGCTCCGTGTATCGTATTTATCGACGAGATCGATACGATTGGTAAGAAGCGTGACGGCGCCGGCATGGGCGGCAATGACGAGCGCGAGCAGACGCTGAACCAGCTTCTGACTGAGATGGATGGTTTTGACGGCAAGAAGGGTGTTGTCATTCTGGCGGCGACCAACCGTCCGGAATCCCTCGATCCGGCGCTGCTTCGTCCGGGACGTTTTGACCGCCGGATTCCGGTAGAGCTGCCGGATCTGAAAGGCCGTGAGGCAATTCTGAAAGTCCATGGCAAAAAGGTTAAAGTGGATGAGAGTGTGGATTACAATGAGATCGCCCGTGCCACCAACGGTGCGAGCGGCGCGGAGCTGGCAAATATTGTCAATGAGGCGGCGCTGCGGGCAGTACGGATGGGACGAAAGACCGTGTCCCAGCAGGATCTGGAAGAGAGTGTCGAGACGGTTATTGCCGGATATCAGAAGAAGGATGCCGGTGTTTCCGGGGATGAGAAGAAGATTGTCTCCTACCATGAGATCGGTCATGCACTGGTAGCGGCGCTGCAGACGCACTCGGCTCCGGTCCACAAGATCACGATTGTGCCGCGAACCTCCGGGGCACTCGGATATACGATGCAGGTGGAGGCGGATCAGCGCTTCCTGATGAGCAGGGAAGAGGCGTTCAACAAGATCGTGACACTGACCGGCGGCCGTGCGGCGGAGGAGCTGATCTTCCATTCTATCACGACTGGGGCTTCGAATGATATCGAACAGGCAACCAAGATCGCCCGTGCGATGGTGACGCGTTACGGCATGAGTGACCATTTCGGCATGGTAGCGCTCGAGACGGTCAACAACGCCTACTTAGGCGGCGATACTTCCCTGGCTTGTTCGGCAGAGACGGCGGCGAGGGTCGATGAGGAAGTGATTGCGCTGGTAAAGAGCGCGTATGAGAAAGCGAAAGCTATTCTTTCCGGGCATGAGGATAAACTTCATGAGCTGGCAGACTATCTTCTGGATAAGGAGACGATCACCGGTGAGGAGTTTATGAAGATTCTGGAAGAGAAGAAAGAGGATGGCGAGGCAGAGGCTTAAAACGGAGCCGTGTATTATAAGGTGGACGGTTACGTGTTTGCCGAAGTTATAAGAGAAATCAGTTACAGTGAGCTGAGCAGGTATCAGGCATTTTGAAAGGAAATGTCTGGTGCCTGTTTTTGTGTTGTCTGCGTCGAAAAAAAATGCTGGCAGCTGATTCCTCCGGTGTTCCCTTCCTGCATATCGGGGGATTACAGGAGAGAAAAAGAAATAAGTAAAACTTATGAAAAGAGATTAATAAATATCACAGTAAAAATCAGGCAAATTCCTTGAAAAGCGTCTGTAAATATGCAATAATATCTCCTGTATCGATCCAAATTTTCGGGAATGCGGTTTTATTTTCGGATTTCAGGTTCTGCGAGGGAATTCTGACAAACGATGAGAAAGGGAGAGAACCGCATTCGCAGGCATTCTTAGGAGGAAATGTTATGAGAAAAGTAGTAAGCGTGTTACTGAGCGCTGCCATGGCGCTGTCCCTGTGTGCAGGCTGTTCTTCTTCGTCTTCTGATACAGCAGATACGAAGGCAGCGGAGGAAAAGGGAGCTGACGCGGCAGACACAGAAGCAGGCGAGGCAGCAGAGGGCGTGATGCCGGCAGTTGCTAAAGAGGATCTGAAGGTCGGAGTGATTCATATTGGAAATCCGGCGGATGGTTCCGGTTACAGCTATACGCATGATCAGGGTATCGTAGCGATGCAGAAAGCCGTTGGTCTGGAGGATGATCAGATTATCCGCAAGAACAACGTAGCAGACGATGATCAGACTGCCATCGAGACAGCAATGCGCGAGTGTGTCGAGGAAGGATGCCAGATTATCTTCGCGACAAGCTGGGGCTACATGGATGCATGCGAGGCACTGGCAGAAGAATATCCGGACGTTATCTTCTCCCATGCAACCGGCTACAAATCCAACGGTGTGAACTTTAACAATTATTTTGGACGGATTTATCAGTCCCGTTACCTCACTGGTATCGCGGCTGGTTTAAAGACAGAGAGCAATAAGATCGGTTATGTCGGCGCCTGGGGCAAGGACAATGCCGAGGTTACCGGCGGATGTGACGCATTTGCAATGGGTGTATATTCTGTAAACCCGGATGCAACCGTTTACATCAAGACCACCAACAGCTGGTACGATCCGGAAGGTGAGAAACAGGCAGCCGTAGCCCTGATCAACGAGGGCTGTGATGTCATTGGACAGCACTGCGATACACCGAACCCGCAGCTGGCAGCTGAGGAAGCTGGCGTATTTGGTGTTGGTTACAACTCTGATATGAGCAAGGATGCTCCGAAGGCAGTTCTGACCTCCACCGTTTGGAACTGGGGCGCTTACTATACCAAAGCTGTACAGGATCTGATTGATGGTACATGGACAGGCGAGAACTACTTCGGCGGTCTGGAGGAAGGTCTGGTAGACATTTCCCCGTTATCTGACCTGTGCGTAGATGGTACGCAGGAGAAGATCGATGAGGCACGTGCGAAGATCGAGTCTGGCGACTGGGATGTATTTGATGGCGTGATCGAGTGCAACGACGGAACCACCGTTGGCACCGAGGGCGAGCATATGTCCGATGCAGATATCACAGGCAATATCCACTGGTACTTCAAGAACATCGTAGAGAAATAATCACGGAATTATATACCTGGAAGCGATGCTGAAACAGGTTCGGAAACGCTTCCGGGTGTTGCAGATTCCAAGAGTATATAACAGATAAAAGGAGGCAGCTTCAAATGGATCCACTTTCATTTGCGGCACCTCTTTTTTCTTTTTTAGAAAATTGATTAAAAAATTGGTTAAATATTCATTTGAGGTGACGATATGACAGAACAGTATGCCATTGAGTGTAGGCAGATCACGAAAGCATTCGGAAGCGTCGTGGCGAACGATAAGATTGATCTGACCGTCCGGTACGGCGAGATTATGGCACTTTTGGGAGAAAATGGTTCCGGTAAGACAACGCTCATGAACATGCTTTCCGGTATCTACCACCCAGATGCCGGTTCGATTCTGGTTGGAGGAAAAGAAGTCTCCATAAATTCGCCGGTAGATTCGAGAAATTTAGGAATAGGTATGATTCATCAGCATTTCAAACTGGTGGATGTGTTCAGTGCGATGGATAATATCGTGCTGGGAACCAAGGGAAAACGGCTGGGAAGAAAGGCGTTGCGGGAAAAAATTGAAGCGCTTGGACAGTCATTTGGACTTGAAATTGAACCGGAGAAAAAGGTCTACGACATGTCGGTCAGCGAGAAGCAGACGGTCGAGATCCTGAAGGTATTATATAGAGGCGCCCAGATCCTGATTCTGGACGAGCCGACGGCAGTCCTGACGCCGCAGGAGACGGAGCGGCTGTTTAAAATCCTGCGCCGGATGCGGGAACAGGGCTGTGCGATTATTATTATTACCCATAAATTAAATGAGGTCCTTTCTATCAGTGACCGTGTCACGATTCTGCGAAAAGGAAAGAGCATCGAGACGGTGGAAACTGCCGGATGTGATGAGAAGAAACTTACGGAGCTTATGGTTGGACGACCAATCAGCCTGAATATCGAGCGCCCGGAGATGGAGAAGAGAGAGACTATTTTGAAGATTGTCGATCTGACCGTCGATAAGAGTGACGGCGGCGTGGCGCTGGATGATATTTCTTTTGAGATTAAAACAGGCGAGATTCTGGGCGTTGCCGGTGTTGCCGGAAGCGGCCAGAAAGAACTCTGCGAGACGCTGACCGGGTTGATGGACGCGAAAAAGGGCGCTATTTTGTACCGTAAGGAAAATATCATCGGTAAGACTCCGGCGGAGATCATCCGCCTCGGAATCAGTATGAGTTTCGTGCCGGAGGATCGTCTCGGCATGGGACTGGTTGCTTCAATGGGTATGGTTGATAATATGCTGCTCAAGTCCTATTCGGAAGGGAAAGGATTGTTTGTAGACCGGAAACCGGCGAGGGAGATGGCAGAACGCCTGATCGGAGAACTGGGAATAGTGACGCCGGGCGTTGATACGCCGGTGCGTATGATGTCGGGGGGCAATGTCCAGAAGGTACTTTTGGGACGTGAGATTGAGTCGAGCCCGCAGGTGCTGATCACGGCTTACCCGGTGCGAGGGCTTGATATTAATTCTTCCTATCTGATTTACGATCTCCTGAACCAGCAGAAGAAAAAGGGCGTGGCGGTTGTCTATATCGGCGAGGATCTGGATGTGCTTCTGGAGCTTTCAGACCGGATCATGGTACTCTGCCATGGAAAGATCACGGGTATCGTGGATGCGAAGAAGCTCACGAAAGAACAGCTGGGACTGATGATGACCGGTACCGAGGCGGGCGAGCTGGGGCTGGATAAGAGTATGGCATCCGAAAAGAAGGAGGAACAGGCATGAAAGAACCGTGGATCCGCGTTGTAAAAAAGGCGGAACTTGGAAAAAGAGAAACATTGATCCTCCGTCTGGAGGCGATCGTGCTGGCTCTGGTGGCAGGCGGATTCTTTATCCTGCTGATTGGGCAGAATCCATTTGTCATTTATCAGACGATTGTAACCGGAGCGCTGCGAAGCGAGATGGCGATACAGGCGACGGTCAAAATCATGATTCCACTTTTGATTGCGTCGCTGGGCGTGACGCTGGCATTTAAAATGAAATTCTGGAACATCGGAGCTGAGGGACAGATCATTATGGGCGGTATTTTTGCCTCGTATTTTGCCCTGTTCCATGCGAACTGGAATCACTGGCTGCTGGTGATCGTGATGTTTTTGGCAGGCGCGATCGGCGGAGGTCTGTGGGGACTCATTCCGGCGTGGTTTAAGACCCGGTATGATACGAACGAGACGCTGTTTACGCTGATGTTAAACTATATCGCGCTGAATGTCATCGTATTTTTGAGAGAGGGCGCATGGCGTGACCCAGGTTCCCAGGGATATGCGAAGATTGCCCGTTTCAATAAGAATGCGGCGCTCGATAAGGTGTTCGGCATCCAGTTCGGCTGGGTGATTGCGCTGATTCTTGTGGTAGTGATAGCGGTTTACTTAAATCGTTCCAAGCAGGGATATGAGATCAGCGTCGTGGGAGAGAGCCAGGAGACGGCCCGCTATGCCGGCATGAATGTAAAAAAAGTGGTTCTGCGGACGATGTTTCTGTCCGGCGCTGTCTGCGGCATCGGCGGCATGGTGCAGGCGACCGGTTCGGATGTCACGCTGACGACGGCAGTTGCCGGCGGTGTCGGATTTACGGCGATCATCGTGGCATGGCTGGCACAGTTGAATCCGCCAGTGATTCTGCTGGTTACCTTTTTGTTCAGCGTGCTGGAAAAAGGAAGCAGCGTAGTTCAGTCTTCATTCGGATTGTCCTCGGACTGCGCGGATGTGCTGCAGGGAATCATCCTGTTCTTCATTCTGGGATGTGAACTGTTTATCCGGTATCAATTTGTATTTCGCGGAAAAGGAGGTACACGCGCATGAGCAGCGAGATCGTAATTAAATTTCTGGTGGCGGCTGTATTGGCGGGTACGCCTTTCCTGTTTGGCACGGTTGGCGAAATTTTGAGTGAGAAGGTCGGACACCTGAATCTGGGCGTCGAGGGAATGATGTCGATTGGCGCGTGCGCCGGATTTATGGTCGGCTATCAGACGGATAACTTTGTTGCGGCGCTGTTAGCTGCGGCGGTGGCTGGAATGCTGTCGGCATTGATTTACGGTGTTTTGACTGTCACATTTATGGCAAATCAGAACGTAACGGGATTGACACTGACAATTTTCGGTGTCGGATTATCCAATTTTATCGGCGTCTTTATGCTGGAAAAATCAGAGAACGGCACCCTGAAACTTCCGGATGCGGTGACGGCACAGATGCGTAACATCCACATCCCGGGACTCAGTGATCTGCCGGTGGTCGGAGAATTATTATTTTCCTATAACCCGTTCGTTTATCTTGGAATCATCATCGCGATTGTGGCGAGTTTCTACTTATATAAAACACAGGTTGGTTTAAATGTGCAGGCGATCGGAGAAAATCCGGGCGCAGCAGATGCGGCAGGTATCGAAGTTACAAAGTGGAGATACATTAATATCCTGCTATCCGGTGCGATCTGCGGTATCGGCGGCGCATATTGCTCGATGATCATCAACGGCGGCGTGTGGCTGCGCGACAGCGTCGGCGGTCTTGGCTGGATTTCCGTTGCCCTCGTTATCTTCGCGGCGTGGAAGCCGATCAATGTTATTTACGGTTCCTTTATTTTCGGGGCGCTGCGCGTGCTGAAATACTATGTGCCGAAAAACACGTATGCGATTCCAACGGCATTTTTCGATGCCCTTCCGTTCATTATCACCGCATTGGTGCTGGTGATCGCGTCGATGCGTAAGAATAAAGGGGCACATATCCCGGCGCATCTGGGCGAGAATTATTTCCGGGAGGAACGGTAGGAAAATGAAGGGGAACTTATAGGATTTGTGGGAGGGCTGCAAAAAGTAGTTACATGAAATAATAAGGGAAGCCCTTGATAGGTGATGTCAGATGGCGGCTTGAGATGATAGGACGACATCAGAAATGATATAGAAATAATAGAAAAGACGGTTGTTTGTCAAAGATTTTAAAGGGATAGAACAGAAAGATCGGACGAAAACCGTCTTTTTCTGTTTGAAATGGAAGGAAAGGTTATAAAACGATGTGGCAGGTTCGGAAATTCAGAAGATAAAAGGAAGAATTTGAAAAATGGATTTCGGACATAGAAAGGCTGATGGGAGGAAAATCTATGGTTGCATCGAAACAGATTGCAGAAAATTATGTGGAGACGGGCAGAAAAAAGGCGGAACTTCCGGTGTCTCATATGCTGATACTCGGCTTTTTCGCCGGAATGTTCATCGCGCTGGCAGGCGCGGGGGCGTCGGTTGCCTCGGCAGCAATGACAAATGGCTCGGCATCGCGGATTGCTTCGGCACTCGTATTCCCGGCAGGATTGGCGCTGGTGGTCTGCACCGGGGCGGAACTTTTCACTGGGAACTGCCTGATGACGATCTCGGCGCTGCAGAAACGGATTTCCGTGGGCGGGCTGTTTAAAAATCTTCTGTTTGTCTATCTGGGAAATCTGATTGGCGCGATCTTTGTGGCGGTTTTATTTGTCTACGGGCATATTCCAAGCCTGTACGGCGGCAATCTGGCGCAGGTTCTTCTGAATACAGCCGTTTCCAAGGTGACCCTGACTCTGTCGGAGGTGCTGTGCCGTGCGATCCTCTGTAATGTGCTGGTTTGTATTGCAGTCTGGGCGGCGATGAGCTCCGAGCAGGTATCTGGCAAAATTCTGGCGCTTTACCCGCCGGTGGCGATTTTCATTCTCTGCGGCTTCGAGCATTGCATCGCCAATATGTTTTACATCCCGGCGGGGCTGATGATCATGGGCGAGTACGGTCTGGCAGCGGAAGGGCTGACGATCGGAACCTTTATTCTCAATAATCTGATTCCGGCTACGATCGGAAATATGATCGGCGGGATGCTGGTGATTGGAGGCGGGTACTGGCTGGTGTATCTTCGGGGAACGAAAAATCGTGAAATAAAATGAATGCGTGAAAAAATGAAATAGGGCGAAAGGGTATTTTTGTCTGGTCTCCATGTTAGGTTTGGAGTCGGGCGGAGGTGCCCTTTTTGTATTAGAATTGATGAAAAGTTTGACTTCTATTCCCAAGGAATATCTATGTTTAGCTGATTCAATTTTATCAAACAGAACAAATGTTTGCAAAGACTTTTGGAATGTGTTATACTAAGCATAATTACAGGGAAGACTGTGACTATAATGACTATAAAATAAGTCAGTAGCGACATGATAAAACAGAGCAGAGTCAATGATAATTGAGGTACAGATATGGCGAAGCAATATATAAAGATACGAGGTGCCAATGAGCACAATCTGAAAAACATTTCCATTGATATTCCGAGAAATGAGCTGGTCGTCCTGACCGGACTTTCTGGTTCGGGTAAATCATCTCTGGCATTTGACACGATCTATGCCGAAGGGCAGCGGCGGTATATGGAGTCCCTGTCGTCTTATGCGCGTCAGTTCTTAGGTCAGATGGAAAAGCCGGATGTCGAGAGCATCGAGGGCTTGTCCCCGGCGATCTCTATCGACCAGAAATCGACGAACCGGAATCCGCGTTCGACGGTCGGCACAGTGACGGAGATCTATGATTATATGCGTCTTTTGTACGCACGAATCGGTATTCCGCATTGCCCGAAGTGCGGTCGTGAGATCCGCCGCCAGACGGTCGATCAGATGGTTGACCAGATCATGGCGCTGCCAGAGCGCACAAAGATCCAGCTTCTTGCCCCGGTCGTGCGCGGGCGGAAAGGACGCCACGAGAAAGTGCTGGAGCAGGCAAAGAAGAGCGGTTATGTCCGTGTGCGGGTGGACGGCAGCTTATACGAGCTTTCCGAGGAGATCACGCTGGATAAAAATATCAAGCACAATATTGAGATTGTGGTCGATCGCCTGGTGGTCAAGCCGGGGATTGAGAAACGCCTTTCGGATTCGATTGAAACGGTCATGGGTCTCTCCAATGGTCTGATGCTGACCGATACGGCGGTGCGGGATGAAAACGGCGAAGAAAAGCACGATACCCTGACGTTCAGCCAGAATTTTTCCTGCCCGGACTGCGGTATCAGCGTGGATGAGGTCGAACCGCGCAGCTTCTCTTTCAACAACCCATTTGGTGCGTGCCCGGACTGCTTCGGTCTGGGATATAAGATGGAGTTTGATGAGGATCTGATGATTCCAGACAAGAGCCTGAGCATCAATCAGGGTGCGATCACGGCGATGGGATGGCAGTCTTGCACGGACAAAACGAGCTTTTCCGGCGCGATCTTAAATGCATTGGCAAAAGAATACGATTTCAGTCTGGATACCCCGTTTGAAGATTATCCGAAGGAGATCCATGATATTTTAATTTACGGAACCGGCGGCAAGGTTGTGAAGGTGTATTACCGTGGACAGCGTGGCGAGGGAATTTATGATATTGCCTTTGAGGGGCTGATTCAGAGCATGAACCGCAAATACCGTGAGACGTTCTCTGATTCAATGAAGGCGGAATATGAGACATTTATGCGGATCACGCCGTGTCCA
Organism: Clostridium sp. OM05-5BH; assembly: GCF_003481505.1. Lineage (NCBI taxonomy): Bacteria > Bacillati > Bacillota > Clostridia > Eubacteriales > Clostridiaceae > Clostridium > Clostridium sp. OM05-5BH. The sequence goes on from NZ_QULJ01000005.1 coordinate 38,059, forward strand.
GCCTGCAAGGGGCAGCGATTAAAGAAGGAATCTCTGGCAGTCACGGTTGGCGGGAAAAATATTTTCGAGGCGACCGATATGTCGATCGTCAAATTCCGCGAATTTATCGATGCGCTGGAGCTGACGCCGATGCAGCAGGCGATCGGTGCGCCGATTTTGAAAGAGATTCGGGCGAGGATCAGCTTCCTTATCAATGTCGGTCTGGAATACCTTTCCCTGTCGCGTGCGACTGGCACGCTGTCCGGCGGCGAGGCGCAGCGAATCCGCCTGGCAACCCAGATCGGCTCCGGTCTGGTCGGTGTGGCATATATTCTGGACGAGCCGAGTATCGGACTTCACCAGCGGGACAACGACAAGCTTCTGGATACCCTGAAACACCTGCGGGATCTGGGAAATTCAGTTCTGGTGGTTGAGCATGACGAGGATACGATGCGCGCGGCAGACTGTATCGTGGACATCGGTCCGGGCGCGGGCGAACACGGCGGCGAGGTCGTGGCGATCGGCACAGCGGAAGAGATCATGAAAAATGAAAAATCGATCACCGGCGCATATTTGAGCGGGCGCATTCAGATTCCGGTGCCGTCCGAGCGGAGAAAACCGGCCGGCTGGCTGACGGTGAAAGGCGCAGCGGAAAATAATCTTAAGAATATCGACGTCAAATTCCCGCTGGGCGTGATGACCTGCGTCACCGGCGTTTCCGGTTCGGGAAAGAGCTCACTTGTCAATGAGATTCTTTATAAAGCGCTGGCAAAGAAGCTGAACCGAGCACACACGATTCCGGGAAAACATAAATCCATCGAGGGCGTCGAGCAGCTCGATAAGATTATCGCGATCGACCAGTCTCCGATCGGGCGGACGCCGCGTTCCAATCCGGCAACCTATACGGGGGCATTTGATCTGATCCGGGATCTGTTTGCGGCATCTACGGATGCCAAGGCAAAAGGCTACAATAAAGGACGTTTCAGCTTCAATAAAAAAGGCGGGCGCTGTGAGGCGTGCTCCGGCGACGGTATCATCAAGATCGAGATGCATTTCCTGCCGGATATCTATGTGCCGTGTGAGGTCTGCGGCGGCAAGCGCTATAACCGGGAAACGCTGGAGGTCAAATATAAAGGGAAAAGCATCTATGATGTCCTCAATATGACGGTTGAGGAGGCGATGAAATTCTTCGAAAATGTGCCGTCCATACACCGGAAGATTGCGACACTCTACGATGTAGGACTTTCCTATATCCGCCTGGGACAGCCGTCCACCGAGCTGTCCGGCGGTGAGGCACAGCGAATCAAGCTGGCGACGGAGCTGAGCAAGCGTGGAACCGGCAAGACGATCTATATTCTGGACGAACCGACTACGGGACTTCATTTTGCCGATGTACACCGTCTGATTGAGATATTAAGACGTTTGTCGGATGGTGGAAATACCGTGGTTGTCATTGAACATAACCTGGATGTCATCAAAACTGCTGACTACCTGATCGACATCGGACCGGAAGGCGGCGAGGGCGGCGGAACCGTGATTGCGAAAGGAACACCGGAAGAGGTGGCAGCGACGCCGGGATCGTATACGGGGAAGTATGTGAAGAAATATTTAAATGTTTAGGACAATAAGCGGGAATCCTCGGCAATTCAATTACCGAGATGAAAGCGCAGTAGTGTGCATATCTGCACAATGCAAATAGTATAATAATTCTCATCCTTTGCTCTCAGTTGAGAAGCCCCACCTCTTTAGGTGGCGAGTAATAACAAATTTGTCTTAGTGGGAGTTAGGTCTCCGATTGAGATAAACGCTCCGCGAGGATGCGCAGTGATTCTGCATAGAATATGCATTTTTACTTGCGGATAGGAATTTTCTGCACTGAAAATTCCGTACGATATCATACTGGTAGCGGATTTTGCCGATGCTTCGCTGACCAGAATCACGCGCCAAGTCTCACGGATGTTCGACTTGAATTGAATCGAAAAGCATTTTTCTGAAAAAAGTGCCTGAAAATACCGTAAAAATGGCTTGTCTTTAATTGCCGGGTATTTTATAATAAAAGTTACAGGAATTGACAGGAAGAGAACGTGGTATAGCTGCTGAACAGATTGCGACCGGTTATTTTTCGATTGGCGGCGATGGGGCTGAAACGGAGCGATTACCTGCGGCAGCAGTATGACTGTTACAGTTCACATGTTGTGCAAGCGTGTGACCATAAATCCTGGAAGTTGATTCGAAGCTACAAGTTGATGAAGTACGGATCGCAGCATAAAATTATAGGAGGAATACTCGTGGAGAAAGAGATGATCATTGTACTGGACTTTGGCGGACAGTACAATCAGTTGATTGCCAGAAGAGTAAGAGAGTGTAACGTATATTGTGAGGTTCATCCTTACACCCTGCCGCTGGAAAAAATCAAAGAGATGAACCCGAAGGGTATCATTTTCACCGGCGGACCGAACAGTGTATACAAGGAGGAATCTCCGAGATGTTCAAAGGAAATCTTTGATCTGGGAATCCCGGTACTGGGTATCTGCTATGGCGCACAGCTGATGTCCTACCTGTTAGGTGGCGAGGTTGCCACAGCACCGGTCAGCGAATACGGAAAGACTGAGGTAGAGGTAGACACAACATCTAAGCTGTATGAGGGTGTATCCCCGAAGACCATATGCTGGATGAGCCATACCGACTATATTTCCAAGATGCCGGAAGGTTTCCGTGTGACAGCCCATACTCCGGTCTGCCCGATTGCAGGTATGGAAAATGAAGAAAAAGGCTGGTACGGCATCCAGGCACATCCTGAGGTACTTCATACACAGGAAGGCTCCAAGATGCTGCATAACTTCGTATACAGTGTCTGCCATTGTGCAGGTGACTGGAAGATGGATGCGTTCGTAGAGAAATCCATCGAAGAAATCCGTAAAAAAGTAGGAAATGGTCGTGCCCTTCTGGCTCTGTCCGGCGGTGTAGACTCTTCCGTAGCAGGCGTCCTGATGGCGAAAGCGATCGGCGACCAGCTGACCTGCGTATTCGTCGATCACGGTCTGCTTCGTAAAAACGAGGGTGACGAGGTAGAGGCAGTATTTGGTCCGAACGGTCCGTACAAGCTGAACTTCATTCGTGTCAATGCACAGCAGCGTTTCTACGACAAGCTGGCAGGTGTAACCGATCCGGAGCGCAAGCGTAAGATCATCGGCGAAGAGTTCATCCGCGTATTTGAGGAGGAAGCAAAGAAGATTGGCAAAGTAGATTACTTCGTACAGGGTACGATTTACCCGGATGTGATTGAGTCCGGTCTTGGAAAATCCGCTGTTATCAAGTCCCACCACAACGTAGGCGGACTTCCGGAACATGTAGATTTCAAGGAGATCATCGAGCCGCTGCGTATGCTGTTTAAAGATGAGGTCCGCCGCGCCGGTCTGGAACTTGGTATTCCGGAAAATCTGGTATACCGTCAGCCGTTCCCGGGTCCGGGACTTGGCGTTCGTATCATCGGTGAGGTAACAGCAGAGAAGGTACGCATCGTACAGGATGCAGACGCTATCTACCGCGAGGAGATCGCAAAAGCAGGTATCGACCGCACACTCGGTCAGTACTTCGCAGCCCTGACCAATATGCGTTCCGTAGGCTGCATGGGCGATGTCAGAACCTATGACTATGCCATCGCACTTCGTGCCGTCCTCACATCCGACTTCATGACCGCAGAATCCGCAGAACTTCCGTGGGAAGTACTCGGAAAAGTCACAAGCCGAATTGTAAATGAGGTGAAAGGTGTAAACCGCGTACTGTATGATTGCACGGGGAAACCGCCGGCTACGATTGAGTTTGAATAAATCGAGTTGCTTAAAAAAGCCAGTGTTTATGCGGGTTTCAGCGATTTCGATTAGTCTTTTGATAACAAATTGATAACAGTCATAGCAAGTGCCATTATTCTTGTTATCCAGTGGTTTATGGGTAACGGAACAATTAACAGGTGGCTTGCAGACTAAAGTTCGGAGCTTGGCTCTGAACAAATTCCATATTATAAACTAAGCCCTTAGCTGTGGTTAATAACCATAGTTAAGGGCTTTTTTGTCGTTGCCAAAGCATCTGTAGGGAGCTGCCAGTGGCAGGTCCTGTAGGTGCTTATTTATCTTTCAAGTGGTCTTTGAATGCTTCCACGAGAGCGTCACTTAATTCCTGTGATGGAACTTTTGCCCAACGCTGTGTGGTGTCGAACTCTGGATAATGGTAACGCCAGTTATCGTATTCTTCTCTGTTGATTTCTTCGGAAGATAGCTTGTCTGCCTGTTCTTTCCAAGCATACAGCATTTTGAGGAGTTCATATGCTTCTCTGCCTTTGTCCTTGTTGACCTTTAAGCATACCTCTCCGTCTGCTTCACTGACAGTAAGACCGTAAATATCTTCAAGGGTAAACAGAGTGTGCATAAGACCGATATAGCTGTCTATGTCAGGAACATCAAGAGCCTGTGGAGAAACATCAAGCACCTGTGCCAATGCATTTGTAAGGTCTGCTTTCGGTTTGCGTGTACCAGTTTCGTACTGTGCCAAACGCACATCAGCACTCTTTTCTGGAAAACCGATTGCTGTACCGAGATACTTTTGTGTCATACCACGCATTAGTCTGAAAAAATGTATTCTTTCGCTGATAGCCATAATGATACGCTCCTTTTATATTTAGTGAAATAAGTATAGCAGAAATGTTTAGTGGAAGTCAAGAAAAACCGAAACAAAAATGTTTAATATTTTCTTTGCAACCACTTGACAATAGCAAATATGTTTAGTAAAATAAATTACGAATTAAACAAATATGCTTAATGCGACAACTGAATGACCGTCCGAAAAGCCAAACCGCCAAGACCTCGTCGGAGCAAGTTCCGTATCGTTCGCTTGTGTGCAAGCACAAAAGCTCATTCGCTGCACTGCTCCTCCTCTTCCCCAAAAGTCTCCGACTTTTCGGGAACCCCTATACGAGCGAGCGCCTGATGTACTGCGGTGCATTGGGACAGCACAGCGCCTGCCGACAAGCAGGAGTGCCTGTTGGAACTTTAACACGGAGAAAGCGGCAAGCAAAAAATTATTTTAAGAAAGGAAGAAAAAGGATATGGAAAACAGATTTATCCGAGCCGAAGATGTGGCTCAGGAACTAAACGTATCAAAACCTTATGCATATAAACTCATCAGACAATTAAATGAGGAATTGAAAGCAAAGGGCTTTATTACGATTGCAGGGCGTGTAAATCGCCAGTATTTTTACGAAAGGCTCTACGGAGCAGGAAAGGGGGAAATGTAAATGCCGGTATTTAAGAATGAAGATAACGGTACTTGGTATGTGATGGCAAGGTATGTGAACTGGAAAGGGGAACGCAAGCAGAAATGCAAGCGTGGCTTTGCTACCAAACGAGAAGCACAGGAATGGGAAAGAATGTTCAAATTGCAGACTTCTTCAGACCTTGATATGAGTTTTGAAGCCTTTACGGAGCTTTATATCAATGATGTGAAGAACCGTTTGAAGGAAAACACGTGGCTTACCAAAGAGCATATCATACGCACAAAGATACTTCCGTATTTCGGGAAACTGAAAATCAGCGAGATTTCCACAAAGGAGATTATTACTTGGCAGAATGAAATGCTTGCCTATCGTGATGAGAAGAAAAAGCCTTATTCACAGACGTATCTGAAAACGCTGCACAATCAGTTGTCCGCCATTTTCAATCACGCTGTCCGCTACTATGAACTGCGTTCCAATCCTGCGGCAAAGGTGGGAAATATGGGACGTGAGGAACACAAGGAAATGCTGTTCTGGACAAAGGAAGAATACAAGAAATTCTCTTTTGAGATGATGGACAAGCCTGTTTCCTTTTATGCGTTTGAAATGCTTTACTGGTGCGGTATCCGAGAGGGCGAGCTGTTAGCTTTGACTCCGGCAGATTTCAACTTTGATAAGGAAACAGTCACAATCAATAAATCCTATCAGCGTTTGAAAGGGCAGGATGTGATTACTTCTCCGAAAACGAAAAAGAGCAACCGCACGATTAAAATGCCGAAGTTTCTGTGTGAGGAAATGAAAGAATATCTCGGTATGCTTTACGGATTGAAGAAGAAAGACCGTATCTTTACGGTGACGAAAAGCTATCTTCATCACGAGATGGACAGAGGGGCAAAGGCGGCAGGCGTGAAGCGTATCCGCATTCACGATCTCCGTCACAGCCACATTTCACTCTTGATTGATATGGGCTTTTCTGCGGTGGCGATTGCTGACCGAGTTGGTCACGAAAGTATTGATATTACTTATCAGTACGCACACCTCTTTCCGTCAAAGCAGATTGAGATGGCAGAAAAATTAGATGATTTAGGGAAAGGAGATTTTGAAAATGTCAGCTAAGAACAGAGATAACAAAAATCGTTGGAGGAATATCACAGTAGGGTTTCGAGTATCGCCCGAAGAAAACGAACTCATTAACAGAGCTGTAGCTCTATCAGGATTGCCAAAACAGGAGTATTGTTACCGCCGTTGCTTAAATCAGGATGTGGTGGTACAGGGCAATCCGAGAGTGTATAAGGCGTTGAAAACGGAATTTGCCACAGTCCTTGCGGAACTGAAAAGGATTGAAGCAGGAAAAGGTGTGGATGATGAACTGCTGAGTGTAATAGAACTGATTTCCATTATTCTCGGCGGTTTGAAAGGAGAGGATGCGAATGGAGAATAAAAAAGAAATGACTATTCCAAATGTATCTGCGGCAACAGATGCGGAACAGTCACTTTCCAAATGTACTGACAATAGTATAGTCAATCAGGATACGGATTTCAAGGGGTACGAGCAATCTTTTGAAGAAATGCAAAGGGAAATACTCAGACAGTTAGACCCTTCCTATCTGAAAACAGTATCAATGACAACGCTGTATGATACGGTGTTTGAGGTTCAGACACCACTTATCGACGGTCTGCTCCAAAGGGGAACTTACCTTTTCGTAGGTTCCCCGAAAGTGGGAAAGAGCTTTATGATGGCACAGCTTGCCTATCATATCAGCACAGGCACACCGCTTTGGGAGTATAAGGTGCGTAAGGCAACGGTGCTTTATTTTGCCCTTGAAGATGATTACCCACGTTTGCAGAAGCGATTGTTTCAGATGTTCGGTGCAAAGGAGACAGGCAATCTGTATTTCGCAACGGAATGTAAAACGGTCAATGGCGGACTGGAAGAACAGATAAGAGGGTTTATGAGGGAACACCCAGACACAGGCTTGATTATCATAGACACCTTAAAGCGTGTGCGTGAAGCAGGCGGAGCAGATTACAGCTACGCAAGTGATTATGATGTTGTGGCAAGGCTGAAAGCGTTGGCAGACAGTTACAAGGTTTCAATGCTTATTGTTCATCATACACGCAAACAAAAATCGGAAGATATATTCGATATGATTTCAGGCACGAATGGTCTGATGGGTGCGGCAGACGGTGCATTTGTTCTCAGTAAGGACAAGCGTGCTTCCAACAATGCCACACTTGATGTTGCTGGCAGAGACCAGCAGGATATGAAAATCCATCTTGTAAGGGACAGCGAGCGATTGGTGTGGAACTTTGCAAAATCGGAAACGGAGATGTGGAAAGAACCGCCCGAACCTCTGCTTGAGAAGATAGCGGATACGCTCTTTTCGGAAAGTGACAGATGGGAAGGAACTGCTTCGGAACTTTGCGAAAGGCTTGCGGTGGATATAAAGCCGAATGTACTTTCTTTAAGGCTCAGTATCAACGCAAGCAGGCTGTTTCGTGATTACGGTATCCGTTATCAGAACAGCCGCACACACGACGGAAGAAAGGTTTCACTTTGGAAAGAAACCGAGCAGACGGCGTGACAAACGGTGTCAAAGGTGTCAATGTTTTTGAGAGCAGCACGCTGTGAAAAACATTGTCACCATCGTCACACTTTGACACCGGATAAAGTTTAGGGGAGTGTGCAGAGAGTGCCTTTTCAAAGGCGGCTCTTTGGTCTCGCCTGCTGGCTCGGTCGGTTCGCAGGCGTGTGTGCCACCGGCACACGCTCACCCCTCGGAGAGCCTTCGGAGAACGCAAAACCTGTTTACAGGTCGCATTTTTGATGGGTGTACCCGTCAAAAGTGCTTTTGCGTTACTTTTGACAAAAGTAACAAAACCTGAGAATGTTGAAATTTACAGATGGGAGATGAAAAAATGCAGAGAACGATAAGTGCAATGGTCGGTAAAGGCTCGGTCAATCACAATAGCCGAAAGTTCCGAGCAGAAAATGTAGACGGAACTCGTACTCATCTCAATATCGACTACTGCAATGAAAATATAAAGACAGTTTATCACGAATTGTTTGATGAAGCATTGGAAAGATACAATGCCAAGCAGATAAGGTCAGACCGAAAGATAAAAGATTATTATGAAAAAATCCGAAGTTCCAAGCAGGAAAAACCGTTCCACGAAATCATTTTACAGGTGGGCGGTAAGGGAAATATGAACGCCGATACGGAAAACGGAGAACTGGCAAAGCAGATTTTAGATGAATACTATCAGGGTTTTCAGGAGCGAAATCCACAGCTTCGGGTGTTCTCGGCTCATCTGCATATGGATGAAGCTACACCACATCTGCACATAGATTTTGTACCTTTTACCACAGGCAGCAAGCGTGGACTTGATACAAGAGTGTCACTAAAGCAGGCTCTTGCAACGCAAGGTTTTAAGGGCGGCAGTCGTGGCGATACGGAGTGGTCGCAATGGATACAGTCCGAAAAAGAACAGCTTGCGGCGGTGATGGAACGTTATGGGATTGAGTGGGAACATTTAGGCACACACGAAAAACATCTTTCTGTTTTGGATTATAAAAAGCAGGAAAGAGAAAAAGAAGTGGCGGCATTAGGTGCGAAAATCGAGCAGAAACAGATTGAATTTGATGTGTTGTCGGAACGAGTATTGAACTATGATAAGGCAAAAGACGAGCTGTCAAATCTTGAAATAGAGCTTGATACTGCACCGAAATATCAGTTGCCAGAACCAGAGAAATTTATGACTGCAAAGGCATATAAAACCAAAATGGCAGAGCCGGTTGTAAGGAAATTGAAGCAACTTGTCAAAACGGTGCTTGCCCGCTGCTTTGAGGGGTGGGACAACTATCATAGGCTGAATACAGCGAATGCACAGTTATACCGCACCAATCAGCGTTTGGAGAAAGTCAATGAAAGATTGACCGAAGAAAACAAAATCCTAAAAGCAGAAAATAAAGATTACAGCCTGCTCCGTAAGGTTTTTGGTCGCAAACAGATAGATGATTTGTTGGAGCAGGCAAGAACAGTTAAAGGTCGCAAGCGTGATAATACACGATCACGATAGACAAAAATCACAGGAGGAAAAGGAAAATGACAAAGACAATTTTTGAAGAAATGGGCGGAACTTATAGACAGGTGGGTGATTATTTATTGCCGAACATCACAGTACCAGCCGAAGAAGAAATAGAGCCGATTGGTTTATGGGGGAAACGACATGCAAGGCATTTAAAGGAACACTATAAAGTGTTATATATGAACCTGCTGACAAGCGGAAAGCTGCATAGTTATCTTGCAGAAGTCGATAAGCAAGCAGAGGATATGTTTCTTCGACTGGTAAAGGAATATGCCGACAGACAAGATGTGACGGAACAATTAAAGAAAGATAATCCCTACGAATGGATTGGAAGAATGAATAATATTCAGGCTTGTGTGAGGGAAGTTGTAGGAACGGAGTTGATTTACACATAAGCGTTTTACGGTATGGTGCTCCTGCGTTTGCTGGAGTGCTGTGGTTGTGGTTGTAAAGAGGTTGTGAAAGATTGAATTTCGTAATGGTTGGATGTATAATTAGGAAGTGAAAATTTTAATTTGCACTTCCATAAGGTGAAATGTATTGACACAAAAAATACAGTATGATAGTATTGCCATTAGAAGAAAGAAAGGCACATTTTGTGTAAGGTGAGGAAATGATTAATAGATAATTTGATTTAAGTAAGACACATATAGTTATTGAGCCTGTAGAGAATAGGTTTGTTTTGTGTACGCTTAAGTTGGATTATCGCAAGAGGCATTTCCTTTGTTTTCCTTTTGGAAAAGAAATAAGGGTCTATTTAGCGAGTCTATTTTTGCGTATGCAAAAAAGACTCGTTTTTGTGTGTTCAAAATAATAATTGGCTCAGACTTCGAAAAGGAGAAACTTTAATGTTGCAGATAAAAAAATTAAATTTAACACATAAAAAAGACCTGAGAATAATTCTTAATGATTTCAACCTTGTGCTAAATGATGGAGATAAGGCAGTTATTATTGGAGAAGAGGGAAATGGGAAATCGACATTAATGAAGTGGATATACAATCCGTCGCTTGTAGAAAACTATATAGAAGCAGATGGGGAAAGGATAATGGGACACGAACGTCTTGGTTATCTTCCGCAGGAGATGCTCGATGAAGATAAGGAAAAAACAATATACGAATATTTTTCTGAAGAGGAAATATTCTGGGAGAAAACGCCTAAAGAATTGTCTGTTATTGCGGGAAAATTTGGAATGAAAAATGATTTTTTCTACAGTAACCAGACAATGGGTAGTCTTTCAGGAGGCGAAAAAGTCAAGACACAACTTATGAGGCTTTTCATTCGCGATGTTTCTGTGCTGTTGTTGGACGAACCTTCCAATGACATCGACATTGCGACGCTTACATTACTGGAAAAAATCATAAATGACTGGAAGCACATTGTGCTTTTTATTTCACACGATGAAACGCTGATAGAGCGTACTGCCAACATGGTGATACATATCGAGCAGATTATACGAAAAACAAAGGCGAGATATACCGTGGCAAAGCTTCCCTATAGACGCTATGTGGAAGAACGGCTTCATAAATTTGAAATCCAAAAACAGCGGGCACTGAGTGACCGTAGGGAGAAAAAGATTCGCGATGAAAAATATCAAAGAGTTATGCAGAGTGTACAAGGTGCATTAAGAAGTTGTACCAGACAAGCACCGTCTGTTGCCAAAAACTTAAAGGACAAAATGCATACGGTTAAGGCAATGGAACGAAGATTTGAAAAAGAAGATGAAAATATGACTCAGATGCCGGAACAGGAAGAAGCAATCTTTGTCAAATTAGGGGATGAAAACTCACACATTCCCGCAGGAAAAACGGTCATAGAATATGAACTTTCAAAGCTTGTGACTCCGGATGGCAAAAGAATTTTAGCAGAAGGAATTCATTTAAAAATAAAAGGTTCAGAAAAAATCTGTATGATAGGAGCCAACGGGGCAGGAAAAACGACTCTTCTAAAAAAGATAGCGGAAGAACTCCTAAATCGGAATGACATTAAAGCAGAATATATGCCTCAAACTTATGAAGACCTGCTGGATTTGGATGTTACACCGGTTGATTACCTTGATAAAACAGGAGATAAAGAAGAGCGTACAAGAATTAGAACATACCTTGGTTCACTTAAATACACACCAGATGAAATGGAGCATCCGATTCGGGAGTTATCAGGCGGACAAAAGGCGAAAGTGCTTCTCTTGAGGATGAGCTTAAGTGGTGCAAATGTTCTTATTCTGGATGAACCGACAAGAAATTTTTCACCATTGTCCGGTCCGGTAATAAGAAAAATGCTCCGAGAATTTCCGGGGGCTGTCATTAGCATTTCTCACGATAGAAAGTATATTGAAGAGGTGTGCGATAAAATATATCAGCTAAATCCTAATGGATTACAGCTAATTGGTGATTGATAACAAAAAGGATGAAAGACTGACAAATTTCAGGCTTTTAGTGAGTTGGAAAGCATACAAAGATTTGAATTTGGAGGATAGATTATGGTACGTACAGAAGATGCATGTGAAATTATAAAATATGCTTTGCAAAACGAAATTAAAGTATATTTAGATGGCGGATGGGGTGTTGATGCACTTCTTAAAAGAGAATCAAGAATACACAATGATATTGATTTGTTTGTTGAACTGAAACATTATCATGATTATATTTATGTGATTAAGCAGCATGGATTTGAGGAAGTAAATACTGATTATACAACGGATGGTCATACTGTCTGGAAAGATGATAAACAAAGAATCATTGATTTACATTGTTTTGAATTTACAGATGACGGAATTGTTTATGAGGGAGATATATTTCCATCAAAAACTTTTTCCGGTATTGGAAAAGTTGGAGATATAACTGTTTCTTGTATTGAACCATTGAGTCAGGTAATGCTTCATTTGGGATATGAACACGATAAAAATGATGTGCATGATGTGATGCTGTTGTGTGAAACATTTCAAATAGCAATACCAGATGAATATAAGGAAAAGTAAAATTTCAGTTTTGTGTTGAATCTCTAAGCAAAATAGCTTATAATTTGACATGCTACATATAGTTATTATCCACAGTTATCGAGTAGGTGTTATCAATGCCGATAACAAAATGATAACATTAGCTCGTATAGGCAGGATAATATGGATATATCAAATAATCAAAAGAACGAGAAACATTACAGAGAATAATTCCTAAACAAAAAGCGTTAGTCTTTGTAGAGTTCGAATAGTTGGAGCAGAGCTTCAAAGCCTTTATTTTCAAGGGTTTTGAGGCTCTTTTCTTTTAGAATTGCATTTTGATTGCATTTTTTTATTCAACTGCTCTGTGATAGATTGCTGTATGCTGATTGCTGGTGTAATCGGCAACACTGGTTGTTGCCGGAGTATAAGTGAGAACGCCAGTTAATTTTTTGGCAACTTCCACGTTGGTGTTGGGATATAAATGTCCATAGGTTCCTAACGTGGTCTGTATCTTTTCATGCCCCAGACGTTCTTTAATCAATAAAGGATTTTCTCCCATACTGATGAGCAGGGAAGCATGGGAATGTCTGAGTGCATGAATTTTGATACGGTGTACGCCTGCCAATCCAGCAAGTTTTTCTAATGCCCGTGGGAGGGTGTGCTTACTGGTGGGAATCCCATTATAGCTTAGTACAAGGTCACAGTCCTTTAAAACCTTTTGCTGTACTTCCTGCCATGCTTTTAATTCTTTAATGGTATCTGTGTCAATATAGATAGTGCGAATACTGGCTTGTGTCTTTGGTTCCACAAATTTGTATTCGTCTATTGTTTTATAGTACAGCGTTTTCGTTATACTTAAAAGTCCGGTTTCAAAGTTGATATCCGACCATTGCAGGGCTGCGGCTTCTCCGATTCTCATTCCAGTCATAAACAGGAGCCAGTATGAAATGAAAAGGTAATGTTCGTAATAATCGCCCTTGTAGAGTAGGGAAATTACCTTTTGAAATTCATCCAGTGTCCAAAAATCCACTTTTGTTTTCTTGCTCTTGATGTTTCCTATCATTCGTGACGGATTTTTCTTTGCAAGACCGAGAACAACTGCTCTGTCAAAGGCAATGGAGAGCATACCCTGTACAATACGGATATAGTTTGGACTAAATTCTTTTGCGAGTTCAAGCTGCCAGTTTTGGACGTTAATGGGTTCTATCTCATCCACCGTCATTTTGTAAAAGTATGAAAAATGTTTCTGAATGGTAGAACGGCGGTTCAGATAGGTACTTTCCTTTACCTGTGTTTTATACCAAGGTAGGTAAGTCTCTTCAATGAACTGCTGAAAGGATAGCTGCTGTTTCTTTTCTGTCAATTCCTCTGTGGATGTAAGCATAAGCTTTGAATATGCTTCTCTGGCTTCCTTTTTTGTCTTGAATCCGCTTTTGTATTTCTGAATCTGTTTTCCGGTAATCGGGTGGAAACCTAAGTTTGCTCTAAAATAATAAGTTCCGTTTTCTGCTTTCTTAATAGGGTCTTTTGCCATGATTTCACTCCTTACATAAATGTGCAAGAAGTACAATCAGTTTGATTTATCAGTAAAAGTAATCCCTAACAATTCTTCCACAGCTTCTCTGGGAACCCTGTCCAGTTTGCGTGACTGATAGTAGGTATGCCCTTTTGAAATCATAAGTTTTTTTGCTTCTCTTATGATGTCTGCTGCGAATGAAGTCCCATAACCCAGTTCTATTAAGTCTTTTTTTGTTACTGTAATCATGTTCCTCCTTTCCATAGACCAGATATGGAACCCTCAATATCTGTCTATATTATATCAGATTTTGTGGCAAAAGTAATATTAAGATTGTATTTCCTGCGAATAGTTATTTGATTTTGAATGAAAAATTCTAATTCAAAATAGTATATAAGCAAGCCGAGCAGCTTTCGCTAAAGCTCATGGGAATCTCACCCCTGCATGGTTCTCATCCAGCCGTACCCTTTGCCAGCGGTGCTACATCATCACACGGACTAAGGCTGTACGGAAGTATCATTATCACAATAGAAAGGTCATGGCGGCAGCTCTGCGGTAAGCTGCTTATGGAACGCTGGCAGGAATCGCTATCCGGTTTCATCCCTCCTTTGGTGGGTCACGGCGTGCCAGCCCAACGGCTCTCTTTCTATCGAAACGTATTCGGCTGCTTTATGCTGCGTTGATTAGACGCTTTCTTTTTCAAGGAACAATCCGGCTTTGTCAGCCTGTTAAAATGCACTGGTGATAATGCACTTTAATAGGCTGGCAAGCTCTGTCTGGGAAGCATGGGCTTGTCCATGCTTCCACAGGAGAGCGTTATTTTTACTTTGGTTCCCTGATTTCAAAAGATAAAATCTTTGCAATCAGACGTGTTTCCATCCGGCGGCGTAGGGTTTCATCTACAACCATGTGAGTATTGCCATATTCGTCTTTCATGGGACGCATGGAACGGCTGGCAATAAAACCGCTGTAATGGCGTACAATCTGGTTGACTGCTTCAATATCACCGTCCGCAGCCCTTACAATTACAGGAAACGGAATCATAGGGTGCTTTGATGTCATGCTTCTTCCTCCATAAATTTTTTGATAAATTCCAGTCCGGCGTGTCTTCTTCTCTGGATGGTAGAACGGTTGACTTCCAGAATTTTTGAAATTTCCGTATCGTCAAATCCGAGGAAATAATATCTCAGGATAACGTCACGTTTCTTTTCATCCAGATTTTCTAATGCTTCTGCTAATAGGCTGTTTTCAATGCGGACAGTAAATCCATCCATTTCAAAAGTATGGAAATGGGAGGGATAGGTGTCTTCGGAAGAAAACAGATTGACGGTGTAATCGTCCATATCACAGAACAGGGTTTCCCGTTTACACTGTCTGGACAACGCTTTGAGATAGTCTTTGCGTTCATTCTCCATAGCGACTTTACAGATATAATCAAACTGGTTCTCTATGGTTGTCTGAAATTCAGATGGCTTCATCATTGCTCACCCCCTTTCCAGCCTTGAAAGGGAGCGAGTTGATAGGAATTTCTGCTTCTTTCCCCCTTTTCGCTCTTAGTCCCGACAGGACAGGGGGTGCAGTTGCGTTTTGAGAAGAAAAATTTAAAAACTTTTTCTTCCAACTAAAAAAGCACGCAAACAGACGATATTTCTGCTTGTGTGCTTCGATAGTTCTTACTATGTATTGTGAAAAACCATATTGCAGGTCAGACTTTTCTAGCGTAGGTGGATGGCTTTTTTTAACGGTTTACCGAATGTAGATATATTTAAGAAAATATTTTGCATAGCGGCTTCCTCCTGTAAGCCGCCGGAGCCTAAAAAAAGCTGACTTTAATACAACCTCCATGTGTTCTGGAAAAAAGAAAGACGGCGGCTTTTATTAAACCGTCGTCTGGAAAGGCTTATGTGATTTTGACGCAAGAAAAGTGTACTGCCAAATAACGGTTTTTTTTATTTCCGTTTCAGCAGCATAGTTTTATCTTTGGTACACATAATAGGAACTGTACAACTGTACAATACGTTTTTCTATACCTGTCACTATTATAACAGGAACAGTAAAATGTACAGAGGTGGTGTATTATGCGTAAAAAAGAAGATAAATATGATTTCAGGGCTTTGGGGCTTGCCATAAAAGAAGCCCGTAAAAAACAGGGTTTGACCCGTGAACAGGTGGGAGCAATGATTGAGATTGACCCACGTTATTTAACCAATATTGAGAACAAAGGGCAGCATCCCAGCTTACAGGTGCTTTACGACCTTGTATCTCTGCTGAATGTATCAGTGGATGAGTTTTTCTTGCCTGCCAGCAGTCGGGTGAAAAGTACCAAACGCAGGCAGTTAGAAAACAAAATAGACAATTTCACAGACGCTGACCTTGTTATTATGGAAAGCGTCGCAGATGGTATTGTCAAATCTAAGGAAGTGGGGGAAATGTAAATCCTCCACTTTTGTTTATAATTGCAGTGATATTAGAATTGATACTCTGCAATATTTTTGAAATCATTGTTCAACACATAATATACCTTATTTTTAGCAACGGAATATACAAAAGAAACTCTGGTTGCCCAAAGTCCTTCCTGACGTACTGACCTAAGTACATCAAAGGCGTTGGAAATAGAGAAGTTTTCTCCATATCCTTGCAGTAAATCCTTTGCCTTTTCATATCTGTTATCCCCAGATAAAACATATGGATTAGTCAATTCTGGTTTTAGAATGGAGTAATTTGTTATTAAGGAATATTTTTCTTTTTCCAAACGATACCCAATCCCCGGTTCAATAATGAGAACACGCCCAGTTCTATCCGAAAACATAGCCTGCATAGTAGTGTCAGGAGCATAAGTAATTTTCTTTTTTTTCACTATTTCCAATGAATCATCAAAAGAGAGGTTGCCTTTTATAAAATTTTCTGTCAAATCAGCTATTGTATAGCATGATTCATTACCGCAAAATTGTGCATTGTCATTTCCATGTACATACAACAATGTGCCAACATTCCCATTTCTATTGATTCCGTGAAAAGAGTGATACTTATTATCGGACATTTTTATCCCTATAAAAAAACGGTCTTTTTCAGCAATTACGGTATGTTCCCATTCAGAAAGGTCAATATCAAAATTGAACCCAACAATGGTTTCTTTCCCATTATACACAAATCTTGTACACATATTTGTAGTTCCTTTCATAAACTAATTATAGTAGTATCAAAACTAATTATATTAGTAATATTAAATATTATAATACAATTTGTCAATATAAAAGTTCTTTTTTTCTAACCTAATTATTGACTTCGCTAATTTAATTACTTAAAATGAGGTAAATGATGTGAAGAAAGAGGAAAATGAATATGCGAGTTACAAGAGCCGAAGTTATAAAAACAGCGTCTGATATGGCTGATAGAAATGGACTTCATAATGTTTCTTTGAAAGCTATTGCTGAAAATTTAGGGATTCGTACCCCCTCCTTATATAATCATATAGGAAGTTTGGATGAACTTCTTAGGGAGATAGCACATAGTGGTATGCGTACTATGAATGAAAAAATGATTCGTGCAGCAATCGGTAAGACAGGGGATTCAGCGTTAAAATTAGTGGCAGTTGAATATCTTAATTATATGATTGAACATCCCGGTGTGTATGAAATAATTCAATGGGCTAGTTGGAATGGAACAGAGGAAACAGCAATCATTTTTAATGATTATCTATCTTTACTTAAAACACTTATTTGCTCATGTGGCTTTAATCCAGATAAGACCACTGAAATTTTGAGCATGGTAACAGGTATGCTTCATGGTTATACAACATTACAATTAAGATATGCCTTTTCAAATCCTGATAAAGTAAGAAAAGAATTATCCGAAGCAATTGATACACTACTGCTGGGAGCTAATCAAAAATATAAAGATTAAACGAAAATTTCTTTTAAATACTTTGTAAGAGAAACGTGCAAATCTCCAAATGAGAAATGCACGTTTCTCTATAACTATTTCACAATTTTCCAGTTTTCCCCGTTCTTTTCCAGCACAAGGTAAAACTGCGATACCTGTGTTGTCATGGTCTGGTTATCCAGATATTTTACTGCAAGGGAAGCTGTCACCTGATTTCCGTTTCGGTTGTAGACAGGATTTACCAGTTCCGAGAAGATATATTCTTTCCCCACAGGTTTCAGCACGCCCTCATTCACATAATAGGTCAGCTCTTTTGCGGTTGCCGTAGGGTACAGCTTGAAAAAGGTAGTGAGAAATTCGTTGATTTCCTCCGTGGTGATGGAATCCACCGTACCGTCACTTTGTACCGCTTTTGGGGTGTAACCGGATTTTACAGGAACGCTGGTGATGGTTGGGTTCTGGATAATCGTCAGGTTTCCAGAGCCGTCCACATAGACCGTCACCTGATAGGCGGAACGGACGGTTTTACTGGATTCTCCCTCTGTGATACGCTGTTCCACTGTATAGGTCACTTGATAATGCTGCTCCTTTTCTTTTGTAATTTCCCATATCTGAAAATCGGTCAGGGCAGACGATACGGGGATGTCCTTTCGGACAGTATCTACATTCAGGGCTTGCAGCTCTCCGGTGAGATACCCTTTTAAAGCGTTTGTCCGGTTGTCAATGGAAGTGGCGGACTGTTCCCATGAATAGTAGACTTCTGCGAAATTCTCCACAAAGTTTTCTATCTTGTGAGTGTCGAGGATGGTTTCCTCAATCACTTTGGTTTCATGGACAGTATGAATGTCTATCGCCGTGAAATTCTTATAGACGGCAAACAGGAAGCTCATTGCCAGCAGCACCCACAGGGCAATCACGGTTTTTTTGTGGGTATTGACTTTGTAAACTTTCAGTTTCTTTTCTTTCTGCTTTTTCTGGTTATCCTCTTTTCTAATCTGAATCATATCGGTTCATCCTTTCTTATTGTTTGATTCGTCCGGCTCCGGCAAGGTGCTGTTGCCAGTAGGAGCCTGTCAGGTCTGCGTAACCAATGGGATTTCCGGCATGGTACATCCGGTTATTTCCCACATACAGCCCCACATGGGTGATGTAGGTTCCGGCGTTGTAGGTGGAGTGGAAAAAGACCAAATCCCCTGCTTTTGCTTCGGACAGGGGGATGTGCTGCGTCACATTATACTGTTCCTGTGCTGTCCGTGGCAGGGCGATTCCTGCCTTGCCATAGCACCACTGCACCAGTCCCGAACAGTCAAAGGAAGTGGAGGGGGAATCGCCCCCGTACACATACGTCCAGCCCTCATACTTTAAGGCTTCCTCCATGATAGCCTGCACCGTTTCATCATCAAACTGTGCCACGGTCAGGTATTGCGATACCAAGAGGACATAGAACATATTTCCGTAGGAATACCGCCAGCCTCCGTTTTTCTCTACCGCAACAGGGTTGGTGTAGGTGACTTTCTTTCCGCCGGATTTGTCCCTTGCGAAGCTCTCTGCCAGTTCAAAGGTGTACGTTTTCCCGTGTCCTGCTACATAATCTAAAAAACCGCCGCCGTAGTTATAGGACTGAATCACGCTGTTTAAGTCACAGCCCTTTGTTTCTGCTGCTGCGAGCAGTTCCGAGAAATACTTGCAGCCCTGTTTGATGGATTCCTCTGTACTAAGGGAGTTCGGAGGAAGCCCCAGAGATTCCGAGGACTGCATAACGTCTTCCAGCGTGCCGCCGGATTCCACCTGAATGATGGCGAGCAGCACATTTAAGTATTCTTCTATGCCATATTCCTTTGCATACTTTTCCAGCATAGGTTTATGGGCGAGGACTTCCTGTGATACGCTCACGCCCCCATAGATAAGGTTTCCGCCGCTTCCGCCGTCTTCCTCATCCGAGAAGACAATTACCACCAAAAGGAGCAGGGAGAACATCATCACGAACACGCCGGAACAGGCAAAGAAAAGGTGTCTTAACTTCATGGTTTCTCCCCTTGCTTTTGTTTGGCAGCCGCTTTTACCGTTTTTGTCCACTCCTTTCTGGCGGTGGTACGCCGGATGGTAAAGTTCGATTCTTTTACCACAGGGGCAGCCCGTTTTCTTTCCGGTATCACAGGAGCCGTATCATTCTGGACAGGTCTTGCCGGATGGGGAGCAGCAGGGGTGATGGTGGGACTTGTCTTTTGTCTTTCCTCTGGTTTGTCTGGGGAAACCGGAGGGAGTATCTGGCGTTCCGTCCTTACTGGCGGTGTTTGCTCATGGTGGATGGAAGCTGCTTTTACCACCGGAACCGAAGCCCGTTCCGCCACAGTTCCCCCATAAGAAACCTGTCCCCGTTCCCTGATGGATGGGGAAGCTGGCTGCATGGCTGGTTTTCCTGCATGATGTCGGAAATCTTCTGGCTGCTTTGCAGTAACAGGGCGTTCATGGACAGGAGCCGCCCCTTTGGGTGCTTCGGAAGCTGTCTTTTGCGGCTGTTTTGCCTGTTCCAGTTCCGCCCTGCGTTCTGCAATGGTCTGTCTGCGGCTTTCTGCCTGTGCGTTTCGCTGTTCGGCTCTGGCAGTTCGGGTCTGGGTCACGCTGGAAGTAAAATCCCGTACTCCCTCTGATACCTGTGTTTTCCCGTGGTAAAGGGCGTACTTTGCATTGACAGGCAAATCCTTTGCCTGCTCCCGAAGCTGTCCGGCAGTATCGGCTATCTTATCTTTGGTATCTGCCACCGCACCTACCGCAGAGCCAGCCCGTTTCCATGCGGATTCCTTTTCCGGTGCTGCCTGTCCGTCTGGTCTGCTGTGGTCTGCCTGCGTCCGTTTGGAAGAGCCGGAGCTGGAAGCAGTTCTCTGGTCTGAGCCAGCCTGTTTTCCTGCATGGTAGGCAGCCGTACCAGCCCCAAGAGCCGCCACAGAACGTCCTAACTTATGCTGTAAACGGTGCATATGGGCGTGCATGAGCATACGGGGTCTTCGCATGATACGGCTCCCCATGCTTTGGGAATCCCCACTCTGTAAGGAGAACATCCCCATCAAATCCCCCAGCTTGAAATAAATTCCGGCAAAGGTCACTATCTGCAAGAACGCCGTCAGGAAGAACGGATATTCCCCAGACAGGTTGTAGAGCATGGTGGAAATACTGAACGCTACCGTGATAATCAGGGTGATTCCGGCTCTGGTAAGGATGGTGTTGAACAGTTTTGTAATGGCACGTTTTGACATCCCCTCAAAAGAGGGAACCATGCTAAGGAGAAAGCTCACAGGCAGGAACATGGCGTAGATGATAAAAAGCACCTGTGAGAAAATCATTATCCCTGTGAGCAGGAATACAAAAATGGAGATACCCATATTGAACATGAACAGGAAGAAGACGGTTCCCAAGCGGTTGATGGTCTTTGTGATGGTAAGGTTGGTGTTTTCCCTGTCTTCGATTTCCTCCACTACGATTTCTTCCCTGTCCTGCCCATTGTTTTCGTTTGGGCTGGTTGAGAGCAGGCTTTCCACACGGTCAGCCCCAATGCTTTCCACATCTGAGTTGCCGTATTGCAGCAGGAGCCACGGCTGCTTTACCTGTATGGAAAACAGGCTGTCCCGTATCAAATCCACGCTGTCTTTTCCTTGACTTTCCGAGTTCGGCAGCACAATCTTTGTACCAAGGGTCAGGCTGGCATTGCTGATGTCTGCGGAAAATTCATTGATTTTCCCGATATAATCAGGGGCATAGGCGATAAAGGCAGCGGACAGCACGAACACCATCACGAAATTGACAACGGCATGGATGGCTTTTGTGGTTTCCCGTTTGATAAGCCCTGTGTAGGCAACGTAAATCCCCACCACCAGAATGAGAATCAGCAGGAACCCGATATAAAATCCCTCCGAGGACAAGCCGCCTGTGGTAACGCCTGCCAAGGTCTGCATATTTTTTCCAATGGAATCCGCCGTAGAGGAAATGAAGTCCAGCGAGTAGGCTTCCTGAATCAGATACCCCGTGGCGTTGGAAAGGTACAGGCTGATTGTCCAGATAAAATTTGTGATGGCATATAGCCCGTACATCACCTGTTTTCCGATACCGTCCAGCCAGTTCCACGGGAGCCAGTCCCATCCGCTGTCCACATAAAAATCAAGCTGGTAGTTGTCCAGAGGATATTTGCTGTATTCGTTGGCAGCGTCCACCGTATCATCCACCAGTCCGGCAGCGTGGGCGGCTGTGCCGAAGACTGCAAACAGCAGGAGGATGAAAAGGAGTGCCAGAAGCACTTTTCCTGCTATACTCCCGATTTTTTTAAAAGAGTTTTCTCCCTTTGTCCGGCAAGGGACAAGAGCTGTCCCCTGTTGGATGGGCTTTCTTATCTTCATTCCTCCACCTCTTTTCTTACGGGCGGTCTGGTATCAAAGGCATGGAACAGGTCTTCAAAGATAGGATGGAACTGTATGACTCCCACACGCCCGTATAAATCACTGATAAGGCACTGTCCGTTTTCCAAGTCACGGAGCCGCTTCTGGTTGTTTTCATCTTCGGAATCCACCCCGAAAAAGGCAAGGGTCTTCTTGATTTCGTTGATGTCTGTGGAACGGAACGCAAATTTCAAGCCCAGATTGTTTTTCAGCTTTTCATCCAGCAAATCGTCCGTGTTCTGGGTGACAAAGTAAACGCCTGCGTTCATGGCACGTCCGGCACGAACCAGCTTCATGGAGAGTGTCTTGCCCTGTGCCACCTGTAAGAAGCTCCATGCTTCATCCAAATCCACAATCTTAAACACGCTGCGGTCGGTATGGATGAAGTCGAGGGCAAAGGTGCTGATTACAATGAGCATTGCCACGGAAAGTAGCTCCATTGTGGTGTATTCTTCAAACGAGGTTTCCTTATCCGGCAGCACCAAATTCGCCACTTGAATGATGTTGAGTTGCTTTTCAAGGCTGATGGACTGTGTGACATCCCCATCCGAAAAGAGCAGGTGTGCAAAGTCATAGTCCGTAAAGGATTCGATATGGTCGGCTATGCTGGTGCTGATGGTGGTTCCCTCCGCCCGAAGTTCTTCAATCACCTTGAAAAGCCCCCGTTCCTCACTGTTTGTTACCGCACGGATGGCTTTCCGAAGAACAGGGAACTTCTCTCCGTCACGGCTGGAAATGCCTGTTAAAAAAGTCAGGATGTCGATTGCCAGTGATTCGGAATCCTTTGGGTTCTCCATAATCACATACGGGTCAAGTAAGCCCCTGTTCTGTTCCTCCGAAGTCAGGTTTACGATATTGATTTCATGGGCGATTTCCGGCAGGGTTTCTTTCCACCGTCCCCGTTCTGCTTTCGGGTCAACAATGAGAGCCTGTGCCCCAAATAATACGGAATAATAGACAATCATGTTGTTGCTGAATGATTTTCCACCGCCGAGGGAGCCGACAAAAGCGGCAGCAAGGGCGTTGGTGACGGAGCCTTTTACTCCTTGACTGGCAAGGGCAGGCTTTAAGTACACGTTTCTTCCCGTATCAAGGCTGTACCCGATATAAATGCCCTCCGGTTCCCCCAACATCTGGGTTGCCCCGAAGCCAAGACCAGCGAGGAAGTCGCTGGTTACATACTGGATGTAATCGTTCAGATACCGCTTGCTGGCAGGGAGAAATTCCCCATGCAGCCCCAGCATATCTCCAAAGGGGCGAACCAGCTTCACGTTCAAATCGTCATAAAAATCTTTCACCTCATTGCAGCGGCGTTTCAGTTCTTCCAAGTCGGGAGCCGTCACACGCACCACATAGGACAGCTTATACATAGATTCCTTGCTCTGGTCTAAGGTGGATTCCAGCTCATTTACGCTGTCTAAAGCGTCCACCACGTTTGTACTGGTTTCACTGTCATTCTGCCATGCGTGGTTGTCCAAATCTTTCAGCTCTTTTTTCTTGTTCCGCACCGTGGAGAGGGCTTTCCGGTTTGTCACAATCTCCACATTCATAGAGGTATCAATGGGAAAAGTGAATTGCTGCTGCTGATAGTAAAAGATTTCCGAGGATGGGAAGTCCAGTTCCCCTACAATGCTGTTGATAGTAAAGTAGGCGGCATAAACTGTCCCGTCTTCCTGTTCGATTTTCAGATACCGCTGGTTTTCCTCTATCAGACAACGGGTGGGTTTGATGAGGTCATAGTATTTCACCAGCGTTTCCTGCTGAAACCGTTTCTTCGGAAGATAATACTCATAATCTTCGTAGGCGGTTCCGGTCTGCCCGTATAAATGCTCAATCAGATAGCCAAAATCGTCCTTGTTAAGCCGCCGGACTTTGAAGCGGCGTGAGATTTTACTTTCCAGCAGCTTTTCCATCTTCTGAAACCGCCAGATTTCTTCATTGCTCATGGAAACAAAATCTCCCATGAGTTTGTGGTTGACTTCATGGAGAAAATCGGAAACGGCGGTCTTTGCTTCCCTGCGAAACTGCTTCATGGTGACTTCCTGCTCATTGACAAGCAGCTTGAAGCCGATAAAAAAGCGGTAGTCCACCTGATTTTCCCCTATCATGGAAATCAGGGCTTCGGTCTGTGCGTCAATCTTTGCACAGGCAATATCTTTTAACTTGCCTGTTACTTCCTGTTTGGAGCGTTCCTGTGCTGCCCGTATGCTGGATTCGGTGCTGATTTGCAGGGCGTGAATCTTCCCGTCCCTGTTCTGGGCGATAAGCTGCCGGAACGAATCGTGTACCTGATATTTCTGTTCAGGGCTTAAAAAGGAATAGTTGTAGGGAAGCAGCTCATAGTAAGCGAAGCACTCCCCGTCATGGTTGAACACAAGGTTATTTTCGATGTATTTAATCGGATATGCCATAAATATCACTCCTTACTGCCGTGATGGGCTGTGCTGGATATTCCTTTTCCAGCTTCACGGGCTTTCCTGCATAGGTCAGTTTCGGGCGTACCAGATATGCCAGTACGGATTTCAGGAAGCCGTAAGGCTTCTTCCCGTCAAAGGTCTTCTGGCACATGAACCAAGTGAGGGCAAAAGGTACGCCGAAATATTTTAAAAATGCCCCGTCAATGAATGAAAGGGGAGGGAGGTTCCCCAAGAGCATAACTGCAAACACCGATACCACGAACCACGCCATCTGTGTGAACGTGATGGGGAATGGCAGCTTAAAATCATTGATGGAATAGAGTACCTTTTCCACCGACCAGATACTGGTATAGCTTCGTATTTTCTTCATGTTGTCCGTCCTTTCTAAAAGATGGGGACAGCAAAAGAGCCGCCCCTGAATAAAAAATCCGCCTGTATTTCCTGAAAGAGATACAGACGGGTCTACCGTAAGATTTCATATACGCCGTGGTTCGTGACAACAAAGGTTCCCTCCAATTCCATGTCACGCCCATAGGCTGCATAGTCGATATAGTTTTGTAAGTGTGCCGGAAGTTCTCCAAGCTGTCCGCTTTCTTCCAGATAGTAGCGAGCCACATCCGCCATATCGTCACAGCCGGAATGGCAGATAATATCGTCTTCATGCTCACAGAGTTCTTCGATACTGCCAAAGTAGGATTGCAGCTCTGATAGTTCCTCCTGAATGTACTCCGGTAAGTCCTCCACCATTTCACACAGGCGGTTGACTTCCTCAATGGGGGTATATTCGTCAATCTCAAAGGGCAGTTCATAGTCATGGATGGCGTATTCCTCATATTCATCATTCAAACTGATACGTTCCTTGACTTCCTCAAAATCCACAGGCGGCGTGAACCATGCCCCTACCAGTTCGCCCTCATTGTATTTTCCTAAGTTGGCAATGTAAATCCGCATTTCTTCCAAGTTCCTCCACCTCCTTTTAGCGGTAATAAAAGATACCATTGTCCGTAAACAGATAGTTTTCGCTGGTTTCCAGCTCCCGACCAATGGAAGCGTAGTCGATATGGTTCAACAGGTCTGGATGTACTTCTCCAAATATCTGTACCTCCTGCACCAGATAACGGGCGAGGGATTCCCCGTCCTGAACCGGATAGCAGCGTATCTGGTCTTTGTGGTCGATAAATTCCGTAAAGCTGGAAAACCACCGCTTTTGTACCACATCCATTTCATAATAGAGGGGCGTTCCCTGCATTTCCTGTACCATCCGGCAAAGGGCGTTGATTTCCCAGAGCCTTGTGTTGCCCTCCAACGGAAACGGCAGCTCATAGTCTTCAATTTCGATTTCTTCCTCACTCTGAACGCCAAGACGTTCCTTGACTTCCTCAAAATCCACGGGACAGGAAAACCATGCCCCAGGGTACTCCTCAAAATCCTCATGGTAAAACCGTGTGGTGTTCAGGATGTAGATTCTCATTTTCTCAATTAGTATCACGTCCTTTCTTAGAACAAAAAATGGCAACTAACTTTGTTTGTCAGTTGCCATTTTTCTAATAAAATATTCGCTTTAATTCTTCATCACTATTGATTTTTTTAATTACCCAAGGTTGTAAAAAATAATTGATTTGTGGGTCTAACATACTTACTAAATGAGTTTGTCCGGCAGGGGTTAATATTTGTAAATGTTGAAGTTCTATTACTAATCCATTGTTCATGGGTAATGGCAGGGTGTGAGTTGGTTCACGTAAAAACTCCCGAATGATTGTCACCTGTTCTGGTGTCATATTTTTCAAATATTTAATCTGAGCAGTTCCTAATCTCTTTGAAGCATACTTGTCATAAAAGAAATGAAAAATTTTAGATAGTAATAAAACTATTAGTAAGGCTGTGGAAATCACAAAAACAATGCCTATTGTAAAACCATATTTTTCTCGAAAATTTATAATATAAAACTTTTGGGCTAACTTTTGAGGCAATAATAATAATGTACCACTGGCAATAGATAAAGCTCCTAAAATGTTCGGTGGTAATTTCAAAAAATCAATAAAATCCTTCATACATTTCCTCCGCTTTCAATTACTATATAAAGAAATTATACCACCATTCTTAGTTTATCTCAATTATCATACACTATCATATTACATCTTCTTTCTTTTGGGGAGTTACGCTCCCCAAGCCCCTAGTGGACTTCCGCCATGAAGCAATCAGAGCTTGCTCCATAACGGAAGTGTAAAATGGGTTTTTCTATGCACCGATAATCTTATTGAACAGTTCCAGTAAGATGTCCTTTACACCGTCCGCATTGAAGACCAGCCCAACCGCTACAAGGGAAACTACCAGAAAACCGATAAGTTTGGAAAATTCCCTCTTAAATCCGAGGTACAGTCCAATTACCACGATTGCCAGCAGCACAAGGGACTGGGCGTTGGATAAAAACCAGTTGTAAAGATTCTGTCCGAAATTCATAAAAGCTCCTTTCTTTCCTGTAAGAGTTCTTAGGTTCCAAAATTGCCGCCGTTAAAGCACCACCTCCTTTGCAGCGGCGGCTTGCTGCTTCAGGATTTTTTCGTGCTTCTCCGTCAGCTTTGCATGGGTGATGATGTCATGGACAATCTGGGTGTGGTTCATCTTATCCAGACGGAGAGCCAGCTTTAATGTGGGTGCTACCTGATGGGAGAGCCAGTGCAGGGTGCGTTCAAAGGAATAGGGTTCCGGTTTGGTTGTCAGTTTCAGGCTTCCCCTGTGTTCCCCAATGAACCACGCCCATTCCTCACTGATACGCCAGTCAGAACGGGGTTTCGTATCGTCCTTGTCCACGAACCGGACATAGCGGTTGATGATTTGAAAGGCTGTCCGTTCTGGATTGTCATGTTCTAACAGGTCACGGATGGCGTAAAAGGCACGCTCATTTTTCAGCCGGATTTCAAAGCGGTTCTTTACCTCTGCGTCCGCAATGGGAATATCATGCTTTTTGTACTGCTCATAGTCCTTTTCGTAAATGCAGAAGTACACCTCACTTTGGAGGGAGCCGATATACAGGGTGTTCCCCATACATTCTTTTTCCTCACGCCGTACCAGTTCGCCGCTGCGGTAGCTTTTGAAGCTGCGGAAGACCGAGATACATTCCTCATTCCGGCACTTCTCTGTCAGATGGGGAATGTTCAGGATTCCCGTTTTGTCATTGATGGCGAGGTCAAGCCGCTTCATCACGCCGTCCTCCATGAGAACATCCATGAAAAACTCATACCAGCTCCGTTCCTGTGCCAGCAGATAGCTTTCAAACTGGCGGCAGCCACGCCCTTTCAGTTCCAGCAGCACCCCTTTTTCCAGTTCCGGTGATACCAGAACGAAAATATCCCCCAGATAGTAATGCTCTGTGTAAGAGTAGAAACCGTAGTCTTCATGGATAAAGTAGGGGAGCTTTAGCCGCAGCACGTCTTCCACGATATGCTTCACATCCGTAGTGGGAAAGCGAATCCGCACATAGTCAAAGAGCATTTCAAGGGGAGCGTCTGGGTTGAATCGTTCCAGAGCTTCCGTGATGGCTTCCTGTAATACTTCGGACGGGTGAGCCTTGCCTGTTTCAATGTCGCTCAGGTACGGACGGGTGATTCCGGCAGCTAGGGCAAGTTTCTGTTGTGAGATACCGTAACTTTCCCGTTTTTCTTTGATGTCCCGTACCCATGTTTCTTCATTCAGTGAAAATCCCTCCTGTCTAAAAAAGCGTATGTCAACTTTCAGAGCCTTGTTGACACACGCCGGATATGGGAAAATCCCTTGTGTACCATGGGATTCTGCCCTGTTGTTTGGTTGTTGCCTGTCGATTTGTACCCCTCTGTTAGATACGAGGGGTTTATGCTGGCGTGCCTTGCGGCACACCAGCCACAGCAGGTCAGTCCGCTTCTGCGGCTTTCGCTTCGCACGCCGCCTGCACTCCCTGCCTGCTGTCTGTCAGTTTTTTTATTTCTTTGAGGAAATCGTGTCCTTTTTGTACAAGGGGCGTGTAAAACTCCGAGATAACGCTAGTTCCCACATCCATATAGCCACGCCCCTTTATCTGCTTTAGGAAGAAGTCCTTTGTGGTTTCCCCGAACATCATCCCATAGCCCATTTCCGACATCCGCCCCAGAGCCACACGGAAATTGAACTGGTCACGGATTCCGTCCCCCAGATACTTTGCGTCCGGACGCTGGCAGGCGAGAATCAGGAAGAAGCCAGCCTGCCGCCCAAGCATAACGATTTGTTTTAATTTGTTGAGGACGGCGGCGTTTTCCTTTGTGCCGAGCATTTCCATAAATGCCACATATTCATCAAAGATAAGGAAATGTGCCGAAAGTCCCAAGTAAGCGTAGTTTTCCCCTGTCCGGTAA
The DNA here is from genome assembly GCF_003481505.1 of Clostridium sp. OM05-5BH. Classification (NCBI taxonomy): domain Bacteria; kingdom Bacillati; phylum Bacillota; class Clostridia; order Eubacteriales; family Clostridiaceae; genus Clostridium; species Clostridium sp. OM05-5BH. The sequence continues at coordinate 66,935 of NZ_QULJ01000005.1, forward strand.
TTCTCCATGAGCTTCATGTCTTCGCTGCGTTTCATCATTTCTTCATAGAAACGGTCAATGCAGGCGAGCATATCTTCCTTTTTGTAGTACACATCCGGCATAACCGCCTGTAAATCCGCAAGGTCAGCGTTCTTTGGGTCTAACACGAACAGGACAGCGTTGGTGCGGAGCAGGGCTTCAATGAGGGTCAGGATGAAGTAGGTCTTTCCGCCGCCGGTTCCTCCGGCAATGAGCATATGGGGGAGCTTATCATACTCCCACCAGACATTTTTCATAAGCCGGAGCCTGCCGTCCTTTGCCTGTACATCCTCAATGGAGATACGGTTGGCAATGGTATCATAGAGCAGGGTGTACTCCACATAGGAATCCTTTAATTCCTTATCCGTCAGCTCACAGTACAAGCCGCTTTCCAGCTTTTTCTCCAAGTTTAAGAGCTGTTCCTGATATTTCCCCAAGGTGATTTCCACACGGATATGGAGCAAGCCCTGTTTCATCCGGTAGTAGATTTTGGGAAAGTAAGTGATGGTTTCTTTGGAACGGCTGGAAGACAAGTCCTTGAAAAAAGCGTCTTCTTTTCTCTGCTCTGATTCATACCACTTGTTTTCCAATACCATCCTTGCCAGCTTTTGACGGTGGATGAGCTGCTTTACTTCATCCCTGCGGTATCGCCAGAACAGAAGAACGGCTGTAAGGCACACCATTCCTGCCACGCCCATGCTGAATAGCAGATAAGGGAGATTTACATCCTGTGTTATCTGGGAGAGGGACACTTCCTGCCAGTTGGTTCCGGCAATTTGCCGGATATGAAACAGCAGGACAACCAGCAGGAAGACAGGGAACAGGGCGGCAAGGGAAGTATGGAACACAAGGTCTTTATCCGTGGGACGGATACGTTTTCCACGGGGGAAAAATGGTTTCATACTGAAATCCTCCTTTTCATAAATTAAATTTTTAATCTTGACAAAAAGAATGAATAAGTGTTATACAATAAATATAACTAGATGATACCGGCATGAAAGTAGATTCATGTTGCTAACCTCAAACAGCTAAGGAGGATTGTTATGAAAAAAATTAAACATTCTACTACTTTTTCTTTTCATCGAGAGAAAACAGATACAAAAACAGAGTTATTGTTATCTCTAACAACGTCATCAACGTCTAAATCAACTTTTGATTCATCGAACATGTCAGCAATACCCAAAATCGGTAAGCAACTAATATCTTTTATTCTTACTAACTATAATAAGATTTTACCGTTCTGTTCCACTATACAAGATAGTTTGCTTATTGATTTAGTTATATTTTTATTGATTGAAAACTTTTTATAATAACTTATGAAAGGTGTAGCCGAACTACTCGCTGTATGAGTAATTCGGCTACTAAAGGTTTTGGATGCTATGCAAAAAATCTTGACCTATGTTATTTATATTCAGTAACCATGTCTATTCCTATTTTCTAACTACTTCATCTTTTTTCGGCTGCTGCGGATTCATGGCAGCCCCTTTTTTCAGGACAATATCCTCCGCCTTGATGTACCAGTCCACCTCTGCTCCCTGAAAGGTAGCCGTTGCTACGGTATCCGCCACAGGATTGATAATTTCTACCTCTGCGTTGTAATCGAACTCCTTTAACGGCACGCTGGCAGGGATGGAAACCTGAATCATACGCCCCTGCCCTCTGGATTTTAAGTCATAGGTACGTTCTTTGATTTCTTCTGATACCGAGCCGTCTTCATTCTGGAGGTGAACCTCACGGCGGAGGGCAGAAAACTTCAATGCCCCGAATGTTGCTTCCTTGTCAATCACGATTCCGTTTGCTAATCTCATAGTCTGATGTCCTCCTTTTCCTTACGCTTTTACCATATCGTCAGCGTGTAAAATGTAGTTGGTAAAGCCCCTTGTGCCGATTTTATAGCCCTCTGCGGTGATACGAGGATTGACGAGCTTCACACGTTCCTCAAAGTCAAAATGTTTCTCTCCTGCTTCAGCAGGGAGGATAACCACAATATCATCTGCCCTCTGTACGTCTGAATAAAGATTGAAGCTGCGAGAGAGTACCGCCATGCGTCCGTTGATTCTTCTCTGTTCTGTTTTGTCTTCTCCGGCAAACTCCAAGTTGCCAAATGTTTTTTCCATGTTGGGGATAACGAATTTTAATTCCATATAGATGTATCTGTCCTTTCTGAATGTTGTGTTTGTTGGTTTTGGGTTCTGGTCTGGAAGCGGAGGGGAACGCTCCAGCGGTGGTGAGTTCTTCGTAGTATCACATCCTTTCTGGGGCTATTGAAGAAATTACAGGGTTGTGATATTATCTAAGTGTTAAAAATTAAGTGGTCATGGTTAGGATTGTTAGCTTGTATTTTCTCATGCAGCTCTGTCATGTACTCCCAACAACTTAAAAGTAGATTTCAGTGGAGATTTATAATATCAGGAGGTACGGTTATGACAATAATAACGACTGTAAAAAGCATTATGGTGGGCAACGGAATTTCTGGGAATTTTTGCTAAAGTGTGCAGGGGCAGTGGGAAAAATTACGGCTGGCATGACATGAAGAATCCGGGAGGGTCAAATCTCCAATTCCCATCGGGGCTGTTTTCAGCCCCATTTAATTTTGAAACAAAAAATAGACGCTCATTCTTGAACGTCTATTTTGGGATGATATTGAGGTTTGCTGGTCTATCTTATAAAATCTGAATGTACTTCGATTGCATTTTTATTGCATTTTTTATTTTTTTTCATATAAATTTTAGTGGTTGATAGTTCCTGAAAATGCCTTAAAATCAATGATTTTCACTTATATAGCATACTGTCTGTCTGGAGTTTGAATAATGTACACGAGCCAAGAAATGCCTAATTTACGGCGTTTCTTGGCTCGTTTTTGGTTGCGTGACAATTAAATGACAATAATTTTGGAAATTAGTATGTGCTCATATCGGATTTGAATATGTAGCATTTTTTTTTGCATAGAAAAGTTTTATTTGTCTCAAATCATAAATAAAATCATCGTATTTATTATAATCTCTATAAAGAATATCTTTAATAATTGGTGTTAATGAGAAAATTAGTGAAAAAGTTAATAACACAAGAACTATAACTTGTAATGCCATGGTAATCATTTCGTCTTGTGAAGCAGCATTTCCAATCTTTTGTGATACAAATGCAACAATAGGAATAATTATTGCACCTAATGTCTTAAATGGTTTCTTTAATGGGGCTATGTAGTCACATTGGATTTGTGCCTGTTTTGCTTCCTCAATTAACATATCAAGTGAGTCAAAATTTTGAATTTCTATTCCGTAGTCTTTTAATACATTAATGGTCATATTCATTCGTTTTTCGGAATAAGGGGCATAGTGTTGCTGAAGCATTACTTTAAGATTCCTTTTCATGGAATCAATTATAAAGAAAATTATAAGTGATATAATACCTAATGCCATCGGGATATATGAAGCCCAAGTTTGCTTAAAAATTAATAAGATACCACTAATAATAGCACTTGCAAAAAGGATGATTACAAAAATCTTTCGGTAAAGGGGAAGTTTTGTAAAAGGAATAGTGCTTTTAATACTTTTTAATCCGATTTTATAGCTGATAAATAAGTCACAAAATCTCATATGAATATCTCCTTTTTATTCGTAGTATATTGCAATAGGATGTACAATATTTAAGGATGATTGTTGACCAAAGAATGAAAGCATGATTTGGTTCAACCCGATGCCAACTTGAGCTAATGGAGAAATATTTGTACTGTCATTAGTATCTGTTGTTATTTTGTTAGTGATATATCCAAGAACTTTGATTTTACCGCCGAATTTAAAAGATGTCATATCAATGCTATCGCGCATATATTTGTCATTTAGTACAACCATATTGTCTGCAATACATAAGGTTCTTCGATATGGAACAAGTGTGCAAAGCATTTCAATTATGTCCTTTGTATCATCATAGCCTTTATCAGATTCTGCACATTTGCTTTTGGCAAGATTAGTATAAATTTTCTTGATTTCATTAGAATTAGCGCCTTCCTGCTCTAATTCAATATCTTGTTGTATTTTAAGCAAGGCTTGTATTTTGTCGCGGTCGTTTTTCTTCATAAAATCCAAAAATTTTTTGTCGTTAAAAATCTTTTTATAATAGTCTAAATCCATAATATAAAATTCGTCATTGATTTCTATGAAGTCACCAATATTGTGATTTGATAAATGTTCGTTTTTGTTTAAATAATTCATGAGTTGATCGAATGCGTTGTCATGTAAAAGCTTAGTCTGTACATCGCTAATAAGTTCAGTGTTAGAGGTCTCTTTTAAATGGCGATATGTAAAATCCATTTTGCCTTCAATGCCTTTTCCAAATACTTTTAAATTTGCATCTGCTCCTAAGTCAGATGTATATTCAGATTGCTTATCAGTTGCTTGACTAGATTGAGTCTCTGTTTCTTGTGTTTGCACTAAGCCATCATATATTTGTGCAATATATGAATTAAGTGTATCAGTATCTAAATATATAAATCTTCTCATAATAATAAATCCTTTCCTATGATTATGGTTGAACTACTCTTTCTTCGGTCTCCTTTTCCTCTTCGCATAAGAGAAATCCGGAAACAAGTCTTTTAACAATTCAGCAGTTTCTTCTACATCGTCATATTCATCCATATTTTGAACAAGTAGCTGGTCGTCATCATCAAGATTCAACGAAACAGTATACTCTTTATTGGGGTCTGTTGGGTTCATTGGGTACTTTACCTCTTTGAGATAATATTCCGTTTCTGATATTTCTTCATCCTCTAGCTTGTCTCGTAAACGTGCCCAATACTCAACCATCTTTCGGAAGTTATTAAGGTCTTCCTGTGGACGGGGACCAGCACTTGGAAGCAGCTCTTCAAATTTGAAGCATATTTCTCCATCTTTCATAGTAGGTCGTAGTCCGTATGCCCATTCAATGTCAAATAGTACATGAAGTGCACTGAATATATTGGCAACATCAGGATCAGATAATGCATAAAAACTGACACCTAGATTGTTTGCAATACTTAATAAAGTCGCTTCATCCGGATATCTGTTTCCGAGTTCATAGTTTCTAATAGTAGATTCATTTAATCCGCATTTCTCTGCTAATTCCTTTTGCGTCATGTCTGATGCAATTCTGAAATTTCGAATCAAATAGCCTACTCGGCTGGTGAATTTCTCGCCCATTTTTACTGCTCCTTATAAGGTTAATGAGGGTTGTAGCATGCACGACGATACGAGGTACAAAACATGCATCTGCATACATTATATCATCAACAGTGCAAAAGTGAAATGTTTTTTGCGAAAAGTATTGACAGTACAAAAGTGAACTGCTAATATAATACACATCACAACAGTTCAGAAATGAACTGAATAATAAAAACGAAAGAGAGGAGGAATTAGCTTATGGAGAACAAGAGATTTTTGACAGCGCAGGATGTCATGGAAATGTTGGGAGTTTCACTATCGTATTCCTATAAACTGATACGAAGGTTGAATGCAGAACTTGAGGCTGATGGATTCGTGACAATAAAAGGACGTGTCAGTACACAGTATTTTATGAAACGAATCTACGGGCTATCTACGGATAAGGAGGTGGGATAGATGGCAGTTATCAAGAATCATAAGACCGGAATGTGGGAGGTGAGAACCTATTATAAGGATTTGAACGGAGCTAGGAAGCAGAAAACCAAGAGGGGATTTGCCAAGAAGAGCGAAGCCCTTGAATGGGAACGCAATTTCAAACTGAAAGAGGATCAGAGTATCAGTATGAGCTTCAAAAGTTTTGTGGATATTTATCTGACAGATTTAGAGCCAAGGATAAAACGCAATACTTTTCTGACAAAGAAGCACATTATTGAGACAAAGATTCTGCCTTATTTCGGGAAACGAAAACTGGATGATATTCGAACCTCGGACGTCATCCAGTGGCAAAATGAGATTATGAAGCTGAAAAAGGATAATGGGGAGTTATTCTCCCCTACCTATCTGAAAACCATTCATAATCAGCTCAGTGCCATATTGAATCATGCAGTAAATATGTATGGTCTGAAAGATAATGTGGCATGAAAAGCCGGAACCATGGGTAAAGAAGAAAATAAGGAAATGGAGTTTTGGACGCAGGATGAATTTCAGGCATTTTTAGAGTGCGTGGCAGATAAGCCTATTTCCTATTATGCATTTGAAATGCTTTATTGGACAGGCCTTCGTGAAGGTGAACTGCTTGCTCTGACACCGGCAGATTTCAATTTTGAAAAGAAAACGCTTCGGGTAAACAAGTCATATCAGAGGCTGGAAGGTAAAGATGTAATTACAGATCCGAAAACACCAAAGAGTAACAGAACCATTGTCATGCCGGATTTCCTTACTATAGAGATGGAGGATTTTATAAAAAGCATATACGGAATCAAGATGGATGACAGAATTTTTACCATTTCAAAAAGCTATCTGCATCACGAAATGGATAGGGGAGCAAAGCTTGCAGGAGTGAAAAGAATCCGAATCCATGGATTACGACATTCGCATATTTCCCTGTTAATCAATTTTGGATTTTCAGCATTGGCAATAGGGGAAAGAGTCGGACATGAGGCGGTAGATATCACTTATCATTATGCACATTTATTTCCAACGGTGCAGACGGATATGGCAGCACAACTGGAAACAGAAAGGGAGGCGTTGGTCAATGTCAGAAAAGAATAGAGATGATAAAAACAGATGGCGTAATGTGACAATCGCATTTCGCATGTCACCGGAGGAGAATGAAGAACTAAATAACCGGGTGAAACTCAGCGGATTTCGCACCAAGCAGGATTATATTATCCAGAGTGTTCTTCATCAGAAGGTGGTTGCAATGGGCAATCCGTTGATGCTGGTGCAATTTCGGAAGAATCTGCAACAGATAGAGCGTGAGATTGAAAGAATTGAAAAGGCATCGGATATGGATGGGGAGTTACTTACTCCCATCCGCTCCATGCTGGAAATATTGGAAGGTTTCAAGGAACAACCGGGAACATTGGCAGATATGAAGAAACTAACAGTACCAAATGAGGAATAACAGATATTTTGTATAAAGGAAGTGACTGCTATGAGCGAAGAAACATTATTTGAAAAATTAGGTGTGAAATACATAGAAAAAGACGGCATTTTTTATCCGTTGATTACATTAGGTGGAGAGGAGAACAGTAAAGATGTTGGTAAATATGGTCGTATGTGGATGGATTACATACAGAAGGAATATCCGCAACGATACAGAAGTCTGGTACGATTTGGCGAATTACATGATAAAGCAGCCGAGGTAAATGAAGTGGCTTATGAATTGCTGGAGGATATTGAAAATGAGTGTTTGCGTAAACATAAACCAAAGCATGTGAATTCTTTTGTGGAAATGTATCAGCTACGAACTCAGGCGAGAATGATAGCAGAGGAAGTAGTTCTGCATGATGTGGTGAATTGTTTTCATTAGGGGATAAGTGGAGTTCTGTATCGGAGCTGTGGCTGGTAAATAATATGTCGCGTATCCGCGACTTATAAGCTCCCGAATGGGAGCTTTATCCGGCGGGGAGAGCCGTATAGCCACTCCGGCGAGGAGCGCAAAACCCGCTTGCGGGTCTGCATTTTTGATGGCGAAGCTGTCAAAAGTGCTTTTGCGTTACTTTTGACAAAAGTAACAAAACCTTCCCAAGGAAATCTGCTGTTTCGTGCCGTATCCGGCACTCATTACGGATAAGAAGGTGGTGCCTATATACATACCAAAAGAGGAGGATTTTGACAATGGAAAGAACAATCAGTTTCATGAATGGAGAAGGTTCCATCGGGCACAACACTAGAAGATTTATAGCTCACAATGTAGATGCCAGCCGTACCAAGAATAACATCACTCTTATCCACGAGGATATTAAGTAGGCTTATCATAAATTGTTTGACAAGGCACTTAAGGAATACAATGCAAAACAGAAACGCAAGGACAGGCAGATTAAAAGTTATTATGGTAAGATTTCCCGAAGCAAGCAGGAAAAATTATTTTATGAGGTTATCGTTCAGATAGGCAATAGGGATGATACCGGAGTAGGTAGTTCTTCTGCAGAGGTTGCAACATGGGTGCTAAAGGATTATGTGAAAAAGTTTCAACTTCGCAATCCACAGCTTTATGTGATTGGTGCTTATATTCATCTGGATGAGGAAACACCACATTTGCATCTGAATTTTATCCCTTGGGTATCCGGTTGCAAGAGAGGATTGGAGACAAAGACAAGTCTTAAGGCGGCACTTGCTACCAGAGGATTTGTAAGTGAAGGAAAAGGCAATACCGAATGGAGGCAGTGGGCGGAGGCAGAGAAAGAGGATATTGCTCTTATTATGAGCCGGTACGGAATTGACTGGAAAAAGAAAGATACACACAATAAGCATTTATCCGTACTGGATTATAAGAAGAAGGAGCGGGCAAAAGAAGTGGCTGCACTTGAGGAGGAGATAGAGGGCGCACAGGTTGTTCTGGAATTAAAAGAGGAACGGATTGAGTCTCTGGAAAAAGAAATTGAAAGTAAGCGAGACAGTTTCAGAAAAGAACAGTCTGAGGCTCAAACGAAGCTTGACGATACCATAGCCGAAAATCAGAAATTATAGTCGGAAACAACGGATTTACGCCTAAAGAATTCGGAATTACGGTTGGAATATTATGAGAATGCAGATAAGCTCACGGATAAACAGAAGGAAATTGAGGAAGCTCAAAAAGAGGCTGACAAGTGGATGATGATATCGGATACTGCAAAATTACAGACTGAACGGGCTGAATTTGAACTGGAAGATGCGGAAAGGCTTAAGAAGGAACTGGTTGGTGCGGTCGATGGAGATGATTATCTGAAGGAGCAGGTGATAGAGCTGAGGTATCAGAATCAGATATTGCGGGAGGAAAATCGTAGCCTCAAGGATAAGCTGGAGAAGGCATATGAGTTTATGAAACAGTTCGTGATTGGCGGGATTAACCTGCTGGAGAAGTTTATGGAGTGGATTGGAGAGAAGGTTAAGGATGTGGGGAGAAAAAGATAAGGTGGAGAGGAGCCCCACCTTATCCATTCTTGAGGTTATTATTACAGAGATTTGGGATATGCTTTATACGAAGTTGCTTCGAGATGGAAGTTTGAACGAACAGAGCCCTTCATCTCATAAAATGATGCGGAATGCATTTGATTATGAATATTAAATATTCGATATATATAATATTGATCAGGATATAATTCCGAAACATCGACTTCGTTTGATGAAATATCAAAGGGTTTTGTGCTGTTACCAGTTGTAGCCTTTACTTCGATATATTTTTCGATTATAGCATCATTAATAATGTCATACGAAAGAATGTCGTAACCAAGACCATCACCTTTGGTTTTTGCTACATGTTCAACTTTTTCTGCTAAATCTTGTCTGCCTAATTGTGTCAATCTGTTCTTTTCGAAAGTTAGAGCTATTTCTTCGCCAATATCTCCAATCAATTTTTTGTTTTTCTCCCTTCTGCTGTGGTTTGAATCTTTTCGTATATAGGTTGAACTTGTTTTTGTTTTACGTGCTATTGAAGGAACCGGAACTTTAACAAAATTCAATGAAGAATAATCTACTTCAATTGAAATTTCATTGTGAGCATATTCAACTGCATCTTCGGTATTTGTTGCAATGTCTGATGGAAGTGTTACATTTTTGATTTCGGAGTCTGCAACACAACCAGCTGAAAAAGGACAAGCAGGATTATTGCTAAATCTCATGTAAATGCCATCAAAAAAGATAATACCTTGTTTGGACTGTTTTTTGAATATTCTTTCTAATCCGAGTCCAGAAGGCCAATCGTTAGGCATAGAATTAGCATTGATAAATGAGGCATAGTATTTTACCTTATTTTCTGTGGATATGGTTTTCAAGATGTAAATGTAAAGATTGTCTATTATTCCAGGGTAGTTTTTTGTATATTCGTAAATAGATCCAGTTGAAGGAACCGGTGATTTATGCTGTGGTTCAGGAAAACCATTATGAGTGCTCCAAGCTGGATGCCGATGGTTCAATCCTTGACGTGAAATTCTATAGTCTTTACGGCCTGTTCTAGGTGCTAGTTCAATTTCTGCTGATTGATTCGAGCCGATAGCAATGGCGTTAAAGTTATATCTTTTGCGAGGATATTTCTTTTCAGAATCCCAGAATTCAAGTGTATCTGTTATGCTATCAGAATCGGAAAACATTTTATCTAGCTCAGTAAAATCATATCCGGCAGCTTGGATGTATGTTTGTCCACCACCACCAGAAGGTTTTTTTATTCCATACATATTTGTAAAGTCTGAATCTTGAATTTTGTGATATAAAATTGCAGATACATATTCCATAATTATTCCTCCTCATTAAGTAGGTTGTCAAAAATTTGTTCATAGGTTATATTTAAAGATTCTTTGAGTGTAATCAATTCCTTAATTGTTATGTGTCTCTTGCCACTTTCGATTTTGACAAGAGTTTCTCGCGTAATATCGCAGCCTCTTAGTTGCATTTCTCTTGCTAACTCTGCAACATGAAAATCGCTATTTAGTCTTAGCGTACGTATGCGTTTTCCTAATAAATTATTTGATTTTAGTTTTTGAATCATTAGGTCCTCCGTTCTTTTGTTCTATATATGACATTTTAACTCGAAACAGAACGTATGGCGAACCGAAATTGGTTCGCCAATGAAAAAAGTTTTATGTTGTAGAAATGAAGAAGACGTGTTAATATAAACACATAAGGTCAGTTTACAAGGAACTACACGCAGACCATGAAACGGGGGCTGCTGACAACAAATAAAGGCTGAGTATCAAGCACCGGGAAAGTGCGAGATATTCAGCCTATTTTGTTGTCTGGGGTTTCCAAAGGGGCTTGCCCCTTGGCACACGACTTTGCTTGCAAAGTGTAGTGTGTTATACGCTCTGTCGGCGTTGCTGCGAAAATGCGGTTGCCGCCGGGGAGGGCAAGGGCATTTGAAGCGGCAGGAAAACAGGGCTGTGATTGCGTGGCGTGGAGCCGCAAGCGCAGGGCTGGTTTCGTCAGCAGACAGGGCGTATATGAAAGCCTCCGTCCCTCGTCCTACGCCGGACTTCGGGACAAAATGTCCCGAACTTGTGGACACACTCACGAAAAGGCAGAGGGATTTTTCTCTTAAAATTGAAATGGGCGGGAAGCCATTTTAGGGCTTTCCCGCCTTGATTACCCTTTAGCAAAGACAGGCAGGACTGTCAACGGCGGCACATTTATGTGCCGTTCATCTTGACCGTTGACTGGCTCGCCTGCCTTTGCTATCTCCCCGACAAACTGGACGCTATGCGATTCCCCATATAGCTAAAATAATTACAAATAGCTGAAGCGAAAGCATATCAATTCTTATTTTACTCTGACAGTACAATCTTATGAGGGGCAGTTATTTGAGGTTCATCAGTAATAGAAATGTTATCATAATAAACAGAAAGTCTGGCACCAAGTTCATAATCCATGACCTGTTTTTCCAATTTATCAGTTAATTCAATAATAACATCCTGACCTTTTTCTATTCCCTCAATATCTTCCTCTAAAGTGACCCATATACACTTATGTGTACTACTTCGGCCCACCATAATTCCTGTCAGACAGTTTTCATTATATAAATCATTGTCGGAAGCGGGAACTGATATAGTGCTTTCACCAGACATAGAATTTGTAGTTTTATCTTCAGACACAGTAGTTTGTTCCTCCTTTACTGAACAACCTGAATATATTACGATTATAAACAAGCTTGTTATGAATAGTGTAAGAATTTTCTTCATAGAACCACCTCCGCAAAATACAATTTATCACTCTCTATTTTCTTTTTCCCCTCTGCGGCACATAGCTTTTCGCCAGTTCGGATTTTTGGACAATCCGGGTCAGCCATTGTTTTTCTTCCTCTGTCAGCTTGGTATAACGCAGCTTCGTTTGCTTGCAGAACACCATCAGCAGTTGTTCCGCCCGGCTGCCCTTGAAGTTCGCCACTTCCTCCAAATCCCGCTTGAGTTCGTCCACAATGGTATTCTCCGGGGCGCTGTCGCTCCTGCCCCTGTGGGCTTCCCGTATGTCCTCCATAATAGCGTCTATGTCGTGATGTACCCGGCTGCTGAAATAGTCGCCCTCCCGCACATGGGCGGCTTGCAGGACACCAGCGGTCTTGTCATGCTCCCCCGGCTGGTATTTCTCCATAATTTCAGTCCTTGCCACATCTACCCATGCGTTCAAGTTCTGTATCTGTGTGGCGGCGATACCCTCCACATAAATCTGTATATCGGCCAGCAGCTTCACAAAATCCGGGTGCGCCGCCAGTTCACAAAGCAGGGCGGTATCAATTCGCCCGCTTTTCAGCAGGTCAATCATCTCGTCACTCAAACGCAGGTCTGTAAGATCGGCGTTTGGGTGATTTTTTGTTTCGGTCAATCCCAGCAGATAGTCAGCGGTCACGCCGTAAAACTTCGCCAGCTTGATAAGGACATAGTGGCTGATGTCCTTGAAGTCGTCCGCTTCATAGCTGCCCAATGCAGACTTGGAAATCTTGGTCTGCTCCGCAAGCTGTTCCAGTGTCAGCCCACGCTCCACACGCAGGTCTTTCAATCGTTCTTGTATGGACAGTTCCATGCTCTCCCTCCTTGTCTGCTTGGTAGTTACATTGCTCTAAGTTATCCATTGATAAGAGGAAATATATACGCTCCTATATAATTTTAAGATAGGCAAATCATCATAGATGTAAAACATCAAAGGATGTTTCAATAATTTATCTGGCAAGTCCTCATCAAAATTTAATATGAAACTCTCGGTTAAGCCATCGGGTGTGGTTTTGTTACTAAGAGCTATAATTTGTACTTTTTATAAATCAACAGTCCAAAAATAAAGAGAAAAAGAAGTAGTTTAGTAGTTATGGAAATAACACCACCTATTGTACCCAAAGAGGAAAACAGCCCTTTACTTAATGAGGTAATAACTAAAAATATGAATAACCCAAATATTACAGCAACAATTCCTTTTACTGTCTCTGAATTCGAGCCAGCGTCTACAATTTGATTCGGATTTTGAGGATTATAATATATTTCAATCTGTTCGCCAATAGAATATCGTTCTTCTGATTCTCCTTTACCATATAACTGTGACTGTATTTTATCCCCATTTTCTGCTGTGAAGGATACTATTTCAAAATAAGTATACTCTGTTCTTTCTTTAATGCTATCTGTTTTTCGTGGGCGCATTTCACCAACTATGTCAACAACTTCTGCGGTGGTTTTTATTCCACTAATACGAAGATGCATCGAGTTGTAGGTTACACCAGCTCCATACAATATGATATAAAAAGAAAATCCTGTAAACAACAGTGAGAGAATCCAAAACAGGACTGTCATTTTTTTACACTCCTTCCTCTTTTTCTGCAAGTTTCGTGGCTTTTTATTCGGTACTGGAGAAACTTCATTGGAATTGAACAATTCCTCTTCAATAGGAGTACTCGCAATATCAATAATCAAGTTGTTAATATGCTGTTGCCAAGTTGAAAGGGTACCATCTTTTTCCCACGCTGTTATCAAAACCCTAGTCTTTCCATTACCTATTGTCCCCCGTTTTAAATCATTAAGGGCAGATAGTATTTTTTGCTTTGATGTTTCGTCTAACATGAAAGATTTTACACTTTTCAATCTTTCTGGCACATTTATAAAATGCCCAAATTTCTTAAAATCAGAAAATAACTCCGCCAATACTAAATAAGTGCTGTCAGAATAATCTGCGTGTTCTGGCTCATCTACGATAAAATCAATTTCTTCACATGTAGAAATAATATGCTTCATTGTCCAATTTTGTTTTTTCACAGCTTCCATTTCCAATACTTCCATAAGCATTTGAACTGATTTATCTGAAGTATTTCTATAATACATCTAAGCACCTCTTTTCCGTACTTATTTTACTTTTTTCCCCGCTGTGGGTTTGGATTTTTCAGCAAGTCTGACTTCTGCGCAATCTTTTTCAGCCACTTCTTTTCTTCTTCGGACAGCTTCTTTAAATTCAATTTGAGCCGCTTACAGATAAACGCCAAAGCCGCTTGCTCTGGGTCGCTGTCTGGGTTGGCAGCTTCGTCAACGGTCTGCAAGAAATCTTCCAGTGGGTTATCCTCCGGGACGCTGAAAAAATCGTCCTTATGTGCTTCCCGCAGGTCAAGAGCTATCTTGTTTATGTCCTGCTGTATCACATAGCGGCAAAAGCTGTCGTCATCAATATGGGCGGCGATAAGCTGTCTTAACTGCGGGTCGGTCAAGCCGGGATTGTGCTGCTTCATAATGGTCGCGCTTACAGCGTCCACAATGGTGTTTGCACTCTGTACCTGTTTTCCTGCGATACCGTTTACATAGATTTCGAGGTCAGCCATCAGCCGGGGGAAATCCGGGTGTACTGCCAGTTCACACAAGAGGGAATTATCCACCAGCCCACTTTTCAAGAGCACAATCATATCATCACTCAAACGCAGGTCTGCAAGATCAGCGTTTGGGTGATTTCTTGTTTGGGACAGCCCCAGCAGGTAATCGGCGGTCACGCCGTAAAACTTCGCCAGCTTGATAATGGCATAGTGGCTAATGTCCTTGAAGTCTTTTGCTTCATAGCTGCCCAGCGCAGACTTGGAGAGATTTACTTGTTCTTCAAGTTGCTCCAGCGTCAGCCCACGCTCCACACGCAGGTCTTTCAATCGTTCTTGTATGGACAGTTCCATGCTCTCCCTCCTTGTCTGCTTGGTAGTTACATTGCTCTAAGTTATCCATTGATAAGAGGAAATATATACGCTCCTATATAATTTTAAGATAGGCAAATCATCATAGATGTAAAACATCAAAGGATGTTTCAATAATTTATCTGGCAAGTCCTCATCAAAATCTAATATAAAACTCTCGGTTAAGCCATCGGGTGTGGTTTTGTTACTAAGAGCTATAATCAATGAAGTTTCGTCAATCACAACTTTTTCGCTTGTATCTGTAAAAGATATTTCCAATTTTTTCATGTTGTCACCGTAGTACAATTTCGATTTACTGTTTTGTTTCTTCCATTTTACCACAATTCCGAGAGCGTGGAAATAGAGAGTTTTCCGGGCTGATTTCCGACCTTATGGATATACGGGGCGGGCGGTCTTTTAGGTGTAGACTTAGGGTAGTTCATCGATGAGCTGCACCTTGAAAACAGAATGACCGTCCGAAAAGGAATACCCCGGCAGGGGAAGCACCGCAACGAGCCACTTCGGGACAAAATGTCCCGAAGTCCGGGGAGCGTGCCAACGCCGAAACACGCCGCAGGAATGGGGCAGGAAGCCTTTTCAGGGAGAACGGCAAAGGAAAAATGGAGGGAACACATGAGAGAGAACCCATATAAACGACTGCCGCCAATAGAGCGCAAGCCGGACGGTTCCCTTTACCGCATGACACCGGCACAGAGGAAACAGGCGAACGCTCTGATCCGTCGGGAGTGCTGCTGTTATGAGGACGGGAACTGTATGCTCCTTGACGATGGGGACACCCACACTTGCCCCCAAACCATTTCTTTCTCGGTCTGCTGTAAGTGGTTCCGCTGGTCGGTCTTGCCGCAAATCGGGACGCTGAAAGCGGAGATTTTCCGGGATAAGGAGCTAAAACGCTGTGCGGTCTGCGGCAGAGTGTTCGTCCCAAAGTCCAACCGGGCGAAATACTGTCCCGACTGTGCCGCCAGAGTTCACAGGCGGCAGAAAACAGAAAGTGAACGGAAAAGGAGGTCTTGTGTGGACAGTTAGGGGCTGAAAAGTCCTTGATTTACAAGGCTTTGCAAGCATACAACAGGGGCAGGCAATAGAAACTACCGTCTGCCTCCGAAAACGGGCTTCTAACCGTCCACAAAACACGATATGACAAACACCATTTATATCCATCAGCCGGAAAAGGCGGTCAGCTTTACCCGGCTTCCGAATTTCCTTTTTGAAGCCCCCACATTCACACCCCTGTCCAACGAAGCAAAGGTACTGTATGCCTTTATCCTGCGCCGGACAGACCTGTCCCGGAAAAACGGCTGGGCAGATGAATATGGGCGGATTTACCTCTACTATCCCATCAACGAAGTAGTGGAGCTGCTCCACTGCGGACGGCAGAAGGCGGTCAACACCCTGCGGGAACTGCAATATGCCGGACTGGTGGAAATCCAGAAGCAGGGCTGTGGAAAACCCAACCGCATTTACCCAAAATCCTACGAAGCGGTTCCAAACACCGACTTCAAGAAATCCGGTTATGGAACGCCGGAGGACTGAAAACCGCACTCCACAAGTACGATAATCAATCCTCTTGAAGTACGAAAACCGGACGGTATATAGAAATACAGAGATTAAAACGATTTTATTTATATCTTATCCATTCCTATCCTATCCGAGATATTTTCTGCGGGATTTTCCTGTGGAAAAGTCCCGGAAAGGAACGGAACGGGGAAAGGAGTTTCATGGCACAACACGCAATTTTGCGATTTGAAAAGCACAAGGGCAATCCGGCAAGACCACTGGAAGCCCATCACGAACGGCAAAAGGAACAGTACGCCAGCAATCCCGACATTGACACCAGCCGGAGCAAGTACAACTTCCACATTGTTAAGCCGGAGGGCAGGTACTACCACTTCATTAAAAGCCGTATTGAACAAGCTGGTTGCCGCACCCGTAAGGATAGTACCCGGTTTGTGGATACGCTGATTACCGCCAGCCCGGAGTTTTTCAAGAAGAAGTCCCCAAAGGAGATACAGGAATTTTTCCAGAGGGCGGCTGATTTCTTAATCGGGCGGGTAGGGAAAGAAAATATCGTGTCGGCGGTGGTACACATGGACGAGAAAACGCCCCACCTGCATTTGGTCTTTGTCCCTCTGACAGAGGACAACCGCCTGTGTGCAAAGGAGATTATCGGGAACAGAGCCAACCTCACAAAATGGCAGGACGATTTTCACGCTTATATGGTGGAGAAATATCCCGACTTGGAGCGTGGGGAAAGTGCCAGCAAGACAGGCAGGAAGCATATCCCCACCCGTCTGTTCAAGCAGGCGGTCAATCTCTCCAAACAGGCAAGAGCCATTGAAGCCACGCTGGACGGTATTACCCCGTTCAATGCCGGAAAGAAAAAAGAGGAAGCCCTCTCCCTGCTGAAAAAATGGTTTCCGCAGATGGAGAATTTCTCCGGTCAGCTCAAAAAATATAAGGTCACAATAAACGACCTTTTAGCAGAAAATGAACAGTTGGAAGCCAGAGCCAAAGCCAGTGAAAAAGGCAAGATGAAAGATACGATGGAACGGGCAAAGCTGGAAAGCGAGCTGAAAGACATTCAGCGGCTGGTAGACCGTATCCCGCCGGAGGTGCTGGCAGAGCTGAAACGGCAGCAGCGGCACACAAGGGAACGGTGATTGATGACAGAAAACATTTCACGCCGCAGCATGGCGGCACTGCACTTTGAAAATTAAATATGGAGGTACTATGGAGCATATCAGATACAAGAAAGAAACCGAAGTCGTGACTTTTCAGGGAAAGGAAATCACGCTGGAAAATCTCTCCCCGGTGTTCACGCCGGAGCAGGAAGCGGCAAAACGCCGGGAGCTGGAACAGCAGCTTTATGAGGTGTTCCGCAAGTATGCCGACAAACGGCAGAGTGAGGAAGCCGGGGCATAAGGTTTTCCGAAGCCATCGTTGATTTGCGGGGCTGCTGGCGGTATAATAAAGCTGTCAGCAGCTCCGTTTCTTTTTTAAGAAAAGGAGCGACAATATGAACAACAGAATAGACGCAATCTATGCAAGGCAATCGGTGGACAAAAAGGACAGCATTTCCATTGAAAGCCAGATTGAATTTTGCAAATACGAGTTGAAAGGCGGTAACTGCAAGGAATACACAGACAAAGGGTACAGCGGCAAGAACACAGACCGTCCGAAGTTTCAAGAACTGGTGCGGGACATCAAGCGGGGCTTGATTGCAAAAGTCGTGGTTTACAAACTCGACCGTATCAGCCGTTCCATTCTTGACTTCGCAAACATGATGGAGCTGTTCCAGCAGTACAATGTAGAGTTTGTGTCCTCTACGGAAAAGTTTGATACCTCCACCCCGATGGGGCGGGCGATGTTGAATATCTGTATCGTGTTCGCTCAGCTTGAAAGGGAAACCATACAGAAGCGGGTAACGGACGCTTACTATTCCCGCAGCCAGCGAGGCTTCAAGATGGGCGGGAAAGCCCCTTACGGCTTCCATACAGAGCCGATTAAGATGGACGGTATCAATACAAAAAAGCTGGTGGTAAATCCAGACGAAGCGGCAAATATCCGGCTGATGTTTGAGATGTACGCCCTGCCCACAACCTCCTACGGGGACATTACCCGGTACTTTGCCGAACAGGGGATTTTATTCAACGGTAAAGAGCTGATACGCCCCACGCTGGCGCAGATGTTACGCAATCCTGTCTATGTGCAGGCAGACCTTGATGTGTACGAGTTTTTCAAAAGTCAAGGGACAGTCATTGTCAATGACGCTGCCGATTTTACGGGTATGAACGGCTGCTATCTGTATCAAGGGCGGGATGTGAAGCCCAGCAAGAAGAACGACTTGAAAGACCAAATGCTGGTGCTGGCTCCCCATGAGGGCATTGTCCCCTCCGACATCTGGCTGACCTGCCGCAAGAAGCTGATGAACAACATGAAAATCCAGTCTGCCCGGAAAGCCACCCATACATGGCTGGCGGGAAAAATCAAGTGCGGGAACTGCGGGTATGCCCTTATGAGTATCTACAATCCCTCCGGCAAACAGTATCTCCGCTGCACAAAACGGCTGGATAATAAAAGCTGTGTAGGGTGCGGGAAAATCATTACTTCGGAACTAGAAGCGGTTGTTTATCAGCAGATGGTAAAGAAACTGGCAAGCTACAAGACGCTGACAGGCAGAAAGAAAGCGGCAAAGGCAAACCCAAAAATTGCAGCACTGCAAGTGGAGCTTGCCCATGTGGACAGCGAGATTGAAAAGCTGGTGGACAGTCTGACGGGTGCAAACAATGTCCTGCTCTCCTATGTGAATGTGAAGATAGCGGAACTGGACGGGCGCAAGCAGGAACTTCTGGCGAGGATAGCGGAACTGACGGTGGAAGCCATTAGCCCGGAACAGGTCAGCCAGATTTCCGGCTACCTCGACACTTGGGAGAATGTATCCTTTGACGACAAGCGGCGGGTGGTGGATTTGATGATTACCACCATAGCTGCCACAAGCGACAGCTTGAATATCACATGGAAAATCTGACGGGTGGTACCCCTCCCGTCAGATACCTACCCTGTGTAGTCCCTTGTAAACTGTACTTAGCTATAAGCTAAATATTTATATCTGGGAGTTTTATATGAAAAGTTTTGGTGAATTATTACATATAATACGTAGTAGACAAAATGCTTCTCAACTTGTAAAAGAAGTTGGGATTTCCTATGTGTATTTACTAGATATAGAAAAAGGGGCAAGAATGGCACCAAAGGAAACGGTTTTGTTAGCATTGGCTGATAAATTAGAGTTTCGTGAAGGTGAAAGAGAACTTTTTTTCGATCTAGCAGCTAAAGAGCGTAATAGTATTCCGGCAGATGTAACAGAATATGTTTTGGAACATAAAGAAATTATTGAAGTGGTTAGAGCTTTAAAAAATAGTTCTGTAGAGTTTGAATACTTAAAAAAAATAAAAAAAATTGCTGAGGAGGCTAGTTTAAATGGTAGATAAGAAAAAATATGGAGTTGTGTATACTCCTGACAAACTGGCTGAATTTACAGCTGAGTTATTATACGGAGAATATGGAATAGAACGAGACGATAAAATGACTATCTTAGATCCCGCATGTGGAGAAAGTGCACTGCTTTTGGCAATGAAAGAAAAAAGTACGGGCACGAACAGATACATAGGGATTGACATAGATGAAGATATTATCAATGTAAATATAATTAACAATGGAGAAGATATTAATTATTTTTATGGAGATTTTTTGATTCAGTCAGGGGAAAATAGTACACTCGATTTTTGGCTGAAGAAGATTGGACAAGTTGATTGTGTTATTGCTAATCCGCCATGGAGTAGTGAACGATTATATAAAAAAGAAGTTTTATCAAGAGAAGGATTTATATTGGCTGATGGACAATATGATAACTATTTCCTTTTTATAGAGCAAAGCCTTAAAATATTAAAGATGAGTGGAAAAGCTGCTTTTATTTTGCCAGATTCTATTTTTTCTGATGATGCAATAAGACTAAGAAAATTGTTGTGTGAAAAAACTCATATTTTTGTTATTGCAAGGTTAGGGGAAAAAATATTTCCAAACGTAAATCGTGCTACGACTGTTATAATAGTAGGAAATGAATTACCAACAGATGATACTCGAACAAAATGTTTTAGACTTGGTACTAAAGAAAGAAAAAAATTTTTAAATAATGAAATTAATCTAATGGATTGTTATCTAACAAGTGTTCATGAAGTGAAACAGAGTAGATTTTCTGAAACGGAAGAGTGTCTCTTTGATATTGATTTGTATGAGGTGGAAGAAAATCTTATTACAAAACTTGAACAGGATAAGATAAATTGGAATACAAAATTTAGCTTTGGAAGAGGGGTCGAAATTTCAAAATCAGGTAATGCAGTGATATGTAAAGAGTGTAATTTTGCGCAAGGATATACAAAATCTCAAGAGAATACTAAAAAAAAGGTTTGTACTAATTGTAGCAAAATAATTGATTTTGCAGATAGTAAGAT
This sequence comes from Clostridium sp. OM05-5BH, assembly GCF_003481505.1. NCBI lineage: Bacteria > Bacillati > Bacillota > Clostridia > Eubacteriales > Clostridiaceae > Clostridium > Clostridium sp. OM05-5BH. Next base: position 87,712 of record NZ_QULJ01000005.1, read on the forward strand.
TGTTAAAGTAATATCGGAAAGAAAAAAAGAGGGTATGAGGAAAATTTATGTGGGAGAAAATTTGCATAGATATATGATGAGTGGGCATAGATATTTAAAATTAGGTATTCAAGGGATAAATTATAAAGGTAAAATGTTGTATACGCCGCCCAAAATACTTATTCGGAAAACAGGTTTGGGAATTAATGCTTTTCTTGATAATGAAAGTACATATATTAGTCAAACCGTATATTCTTGCCAATATATAGATAGAGAAGTGGATGAACCTATGGAATATTACTTAGCACTCTTGAATTCTAGGATAATTTATTATTACTATTTGAAAAAATATGGAGAAAATGAGTGGAAATCACATCCATATTTGACTAAAAAAATTATATTTTCATTGCCATTAAAAAAATATATCAAGTCTAGATTATCAAGTCAAATATGTCAACTTGCACAAAGACTACTAATTAGCTATGATAGGGATGTGGATTTGAAACTTGAAAAAAAGATATTTGAACTTTATGGTTTGGTAGATGAAGAAATTATGATGGTTATGGATGAGATTAATAAATTACCTGATTTATCAGCCATAAATAATATGAAATTTAGCAAGGAAGAATTTGAAAAATGTACAGATATATAGGAAATAAGACGAAATTGCTACCATTCATTATGGATAGTACAGAAAGAATGATAGGGAAGACAGGGGTAGTAGTAGATCTAATGGCTGGTACAGGGTTGGTGTCTGCTGAATACAGAAAAAGAGGTTATTCTGTAATTGCATCTGATATGATGACATATACAAAATGGCATTTGATTACTCAGATAATGATGGACAGAGAACCTAGATTTGAAGAAGTGGATATACCATCGCATCATGTCAGCAAATATCAGGCAGTATTAGACTATTTGAATAATTTAGAACCTGTTGAAGGTTATTTTTTTAGAGAGTTTTCACCAGGTGGGACTCCTGCGAATGGAACAGCCAGTCGAAAATATTTTTCAAGTGAAAATGCGTGCAAAATTGATGCAATTAGAGAAACAATCAATAAATGGATTGCATCAAATTGCTTGTCAGAGCAAGAGGAAGCTGTTTTAAAGCATTCATTGATTATGGCTGTTAATACTGTTGCTAACATATCTGGTACATATGGTTATTATTTGGCAGAATTGAAGAAAAATGCGTTGGAACCGCTTGTTTTATTGCCAGTTCGATTTAGCGAAGGGAATATTCAGAATAATAGGGTAATACAAGGCTTTGCAGAAGACATTGCACAAGAAATTACTGCTGATTTGTGTTATATAGACCCACCATATATTAAACGCCAATATGCGGCAAATTATCATATTCTTGAGACTATCGCACGGGGAGATTATCCAGAGGCACAAGGGAAAAGTGGTTTGAGAGATTGGTGGGATCAGCATTCGAAATTTTGTACAAAAACAAAGGGATTGCAATCTTTTGAAAAGGTTATTAGTGAAATGAATTGCAATAATTTTATAGTTAGCTATAGCGAAGATGGATTATTTCCATTGGAAACTTTGGTGAAATTGATGGAGAAGTATGGTGATGTAAATGTTGAGTATATAGATTATAATAGATTTAGAAGTAACCAAAGTCAATTGCCATTAAAATTGAGTGAGTATATGATAGAACTTAGAAAAAGGAGTTAAGAGCCAATCTCCATGTCTTGAGGGATTATAGGCGCATAACTTATGAGTGACAACAAAATGACAATATAATCTCTCGAAGATCCACGCAACAGGTAGAAATCAGACAAAACTCCCTGCTTTCTACCATCAAAACCAACGAAAAACACCTCATAACAACTTGGCAAAGAAGAGTTTGAATAAACAAAAATGTTTAGTAAATCCAGCGTTTATGCGGGTTTGCAGCACTTTTAAAAGTCTTTTGATAACAATTTGATAACGGTTGCATGAGAACCATTATTCTTGTAATCCAGTGGTTTTAGGGTTAGAGAATGATGACAGGTGGTTGTGCAACAAATAAATCCATATTTATCTAAAAAGCCCTTAGCTGTGGGTATAAAACTCATAGCTAAGGGCTTTTGTCGTGCTTATTTATCTGGTTTGAGTTTGTCTTGGAACATTTCGACCGTAAATGGTAAACCACACATCTCTAGAACTACACCTCCAAGTTTGAGATAATGTTGGAAAAGTTGTACAATACACTTTTCCCATTTTTCACACTAGGAGGTTAATTATGAACACCAAACTTGCCACAGCACAGATCCGTGTAAAAAACTGGGCTGCTATTATTCAGGAGCGCAACGAATCTGGTCTGTCTGTCAAAGATTATTGTGCACAGCATCAGCTTTCATGAGACTCTTATTATTACTGGCTCCGCAAAGTGAAAGAGGCCCTGCTTGTAGAAAGCGGCTTTGTTGAAGTAACGCAGCCAAAGCAGTTCCCTGTGCAGAGGTCTGTAACAGCTGATCCAAATGAAATGTTAACGCTCAAATTCTTCTGTGGTTCCAGTAACCGGAAGATCAAAGGGCTGGCCTGGGAGGAAGACGGCTTCCTGCTTATTTATAAGCGGCTGGAGGTGGGAACTTTTCAATGGCCCCGATCGGAAGCGGAAGCCCGGAACATCACTTCGGAGCAGTATCATCTGCTCATGAGCGGATACTCCATAGATCCATCTGTCCATAAGATCGATCCAAAACATCCAGTGTGACTTTTGTACAAAACAGAGAAGTTTTCTGTTTGATTCGAAAGCCTGTATGGGGATAAAAAGTTCTGTTTTTTATCCGCTTAACATGAATTGTGGACAGTCTTCTCTGCCACATGAAAAGTAAGCCGGATCCACCTGTTTTCAGGCAGCCTGGAAGGTATTCTCTACAGAAAGAACTGCTTTTGGAGCAGGAGTTTTCCACCGTCAAAATACCGAAAAGATATCGGTCTGATTTTTGTGTTTTTTCGCTTCTTCTGTTATACTGGATCCATAAAAGCGAAGGAAACTGATCGTCCGTATGGCACTTGCGTTATCAAAAGAACAGCTGGCAAAACTGAATAAAAAAGATATCCTGCAGCTCTTGCTTGAAAGCATGGAGCAGGAAAAAGAATTACGTAGCCAGCTGGCTGTTCTTACGGATGAGTTGAAACGGACAAACCAGCAGATGCAGGTGATCCTTGAAAAATGGAACCTTGCGCAGGCAACTCGCTTTGGACGTTTTTCTGAAAAAATGACATATGATACCGGAGCCTGCCAGCAGTTGGAACTAGCCATCATGTACGCGGAATGTTTCAATGAAGCAGAAGCATGTTTTTTACGGCAAATCTTGCTAATAACCCCAGGTTTCGCCTATAATAGGATTCAGTATGAATAATAGAAAGAAGGGGGTTAAGCAATGCAGGCATATACATATATTTCTAAGGGAAAGTTTGAATTAGTGGAAAAACCAAAACCGGTGCTTATGCACGAACGGGATGCGATTGTAAAGGTAACACTGGCCAGCATCTGTTCCAGTGATCTGCATATCAAACACGGAAGTGTGCCGCGGGCGGTCCCTGGAATTACAGTCGGTCATGAGATGGTAGGAATTGTGGAAGAAGTTGGGTCAGCGGTGACCCATGTGAAGCCGGGGGACAGAGTCACTGTAAACGTAGAGACCTTCTGTGGTGAATGCTTTTTCTGTAAAAATGGATATGTAAATAACTGTACGGACGAGAATGGCGGCTGGGCCCTGGGATGCCGTATCGACGGCGGGCAGGCCGAATATGTGCGGGTTCCATTTGCAGATCAGGGATTAAATAAGATTCCGGATGGAGTGACGGACCGGCAGGCACTGTTTGTGGGAGATGTGCTGGCGACCGGCTATTGGGCGGCGAGAATCTCTGAGATCACGGAGGAAGATACGGTTTTGATCATCGGTGCCGGTCCGACGGGTATTTGTACCCTTCTATGCGTAATGTTAAAGAAACCGAAACGAATTATTGTCTGCGAGAAAGATGAAAACCGCGTCCGCTTTATAAAGGAGCACTATCCGGATGTATACACCGTTTTACCGGAGGAATGTCTGGAATATGTTCAGAAAAACAGTGATCATGGCGGAGCCGATGTAGTCCTTGAGGTGGCAGGAGCCCCCTCTACTTTCCGGTTAGCCTGGGAATGTGCAAGGCCTAATGCAATCGTCACAGTGGTAGCGCTCTATGACGAAGCCCAGACGCTGCCGCTTCCGGATATGTATGGCAAGAATCTTACCTTTAAAACCGGCGGTGTAGATGGATGCGACTGTGAGGAGACGCTTCGCCTCATTGCAGAGGGCAAGATCGATACGGAACCGCTTATTACTCATACCTATCCGCTTAGCCGGATCGAAGACGCATACGAGCTTTTTGAGAACAAGAAAGATGGAGTGATTAAGGTAGCGGTGGAGTGCTAGTTGGATAAAGAAAGGTAAGAGATACATGCAGAACATCAGATGGGCAGTTCTTGGAACCGGAGTGATTGCAAATGAAATGGCCGTGGCCTTAAAGAAAAACGGGCGAAACATCGATGCGGTGGGAAACAGAACCCATGAGAAAGCGGTTGCATTTGCAGAAAAATATGGGATAAAAAAGGTATATGATAATTATAATGACATGTTTACAGACCCGGATATTGATGTAATCTATATCACAACTCCCCATAATACCCATATTAATTTTATGCGCAGGGCAATTGAGAATGGAAAGCACATTCTGGTCGAAAAATCTATCACCTTAAACAGCCGGGAACTGGATGAGGCAATTGCTCTGGCGGATAAAAAGGGTGTTGTCATAGGTGAGGCCATGACGATTTATCATATGCCGATTTATAAAAAGCTTAAAGAGATTCTTGAGTCAGGGAAACTTGGAAAGGTGAATCTGATTACTATGAATTTTGGAAGCTTCAAAGAATATGATATGAACAACCGCTTTTTTAATAAAAACCTGGCAGGAGGTGCCATGCTGGATATCGGGGTGTACGCGCTTTCCTTTATTCGGTGGTTTATGGATTCCAAGCCGGATCAGCTTTTATCTCAGGTAAAACCGGCACCTACAGGAGTGGATGAACAGGCAGGATTGCTGCTGATGAATCAGGAAGGCCAGATGGCATCTGTCATGTTGTCGCTGCATTCCAAGCAGCCGAAAAGAGGCATGGTATCCTGTGAAAAGGGATATATAGAAATCATGGAATATCCGAGAGCCTGGGAAGCGAGAATCACCTATACAGATTCCGGAGAAACGGAAGTGATTCAGACCGGTGAGCATGCAGATGCGCTGGCCTATGAGCTGGCGGATATGGAGAAAGCCATCCGTGGGGATGCAGAATGCATGCATTTGGATTATACAAAAGATGTGATGGATATGATGACGGAATTCAGAAAAGAATGGGGATTTCAGTATCCGGAGGAGATGTAAATTATGGTACGAAAACACATCTTTTTTTCAGGTGATGTCCAGGGCGTCGGCTTCCGCTACCGCTCCTTTTATATCGCCCAGTCCCTTGGCCTGGCCGGCTGGGTGGAGAACCTGTGGGACGGAAGAGTGGAGATGGAAGTGCAGGGAAGCGAAGCTTCCATTCGGGAAATGTTAGCTCGGATTCAGCAGCAGAGATGGATCAACGTGACGGATATGGAGATCACAGAGATTCCCTGTGAAGAAGAAAGAGGATTTAAGATAAGATAGAGATAAAAATGAGGGGGATGTTACTATGTTTATCAATTTTTCCAATCATCCAAGCAAACTTTGGGCAGAGGATGAGAGAAATGCGGCTCTTCAGTATGGCACGATTGAGGATCTGGCCTTTCCGCAGGTTCCGGAAGGCGCAGTCTAATCACTGGCTAAGCCAGTGGTCATGATTTGCATTACCAGAGCCAATTCCATTTTTGGTGTATAAAAATACAGGAAAATGACAAAAAACATGTAAATTTTTAGTTGGCTTTTTAGCATTCTATGGTAGACTAATATGGTATATCAAAAAATGGGAGGAAGACTCAAAAATGAGCAAAAAAGAAGAAAAAGGGCTAAAGTCCTTTAACAAGGGATTCCAAGTGCCAGATACCTACATTATCATCTTTTTAGTAGTCGTTATCGCAGCACTTCTGACATTTCTTGTACCAAAGGGATTTTACGAAACACAGGATATTTCATATATGATCAATGGTGTTGAGAAAACCCGTACAGTAATCAAGGACGGAAGTTTCCAGTATCTGACAGATGATGCAGGAAATGTAGTAACAGAAGGAGTAGCACTCTTTAGCGGAGATGGTGGAACAGGATTCTTCAACTATATGTATAACGGAATCGTAAATAGTTCTGCAATCGAGATTATCGCATTCCTTATGGTAGTAGGTGGTGCATTTGGTATCATGATCCGTACAGGTGCGATTGAATCTGGATTGATCGGATTGATCCGTAAGGCCAAGGGAGCAGAAAAACTACTGATTCCGATACTTTTCGTACTGTTTTCTCTTGGTGGAGCAGTTTTCGGAATGGGAGAAGAAGCGCTTCCGTTTACTATGATTCTTTGTCCGTTGTTTGTAGCAGTTGGATATGATTCAGTTATCGCAGTTCTTGTTACTTATGTTGCCACACAGATTGGTTTCGGTTCATCTTGGATGAATCCGTTCTCTGTAGGCATTGCACAGGGTATTGCAGGTATTGACGTATTCTCCGGTGCAGGATTCCGTATGGTAATGTGGGTCGTATTTACAGCACTCGGCTGTGGAATGACTATGTTCTATGCATCAAAGATTAAAAAGAATCCGACAATCTCAATCGCATATAAGACGGATTCATATTTCCGTGAGCAGAATGAAACAACAGGAATTGACGAAGGACATTCATTTGGTCTTGGACACATTTTAGTCCTTCTGACACTGGCTGTTACAGTAGTATGGGTAGTTTGGGGAGTTATGACTCAGGGATACTACATGCCGGAGATTGCAACACAGTTCTTTATTATGGGAATTGTTTCCGGTGTGTTTGGAGTTATCTTTAAACTGAATGATATGAAACTGAATGATATTGCAACATCTTTCAAAGATGGAGCAAAAGACCTGATCGGTGCTGCCCTTGTCGTTGCTATGGCACAGGGAATCATGCAGGTTCTTGGTGGTTCTGATCCGACAACACCTACAGTTATTAATACAATTATGTATAATATTTCAAATGCATTGTCTGGAGTTTCCGGAGCAGTTGCAGCCGTACTTATGTATCTGTTCCAGTCCGTATTTAACTTCTTCGTTGTATCCGGAACAGGACAGGCTGCCATCACAATGCCGATCATGGCTCCGCTGTCAGACCTGTTAGGTGTTTCGCGTCAGACAGCTGTAGTTGCATTCCAGCTTGGTGATGCATTTACAAACCTGATTGTTCCTACATCCGGATGCTTGATTGGATCTCTTGCAATTGCAAAGATTGAGTGGTCTAACTGGATTAAATTCATGTGGAAATTCCTTGGTGTCTTAATGATTGGTGCAATCATTACAGTTCTTGTTGCAGTTGGAATTGGATTCTAAAATATGTATTTTATCTCAGTCGAGAAGACTCCCACCTCTTTTGGTGGCGAGTAATAGAAAATTTGTCTCAGTGGGAGTGATTTGTGATGAAATTAATTCAGAATATTGATGTTTATGCTCCACAGCATCTGGGGAAAAAAGATGTACTTATAATAAATGATAAGATTGTTAAGATTAAAGATGCGGGTTCTATATCCGCAGACGGATTTCTTTCTGAGGCAGAAAGGATCAATGGAGAGGGGCTACTTTTAACTCCGGGATTCATTGATAGTCATGTTCATGTACTCGGAGGCGGTGGCGAAGGCGGATTCGCCAATCGTACTCCGGAAGCAACCATGGAAGGACTTACGAAGTTTGGAGTGACAACCGTTGTTGGCTGCCTTGGAACAGATGGAATCGGTCGTGATATGTGTGCACTGGTTGCAAAGACAAAAGGATTGAATGAGCAGGGAATGTCTGCATACTGTTATACCGGAAGTTATCAGATTCCGGTCCGCACGTTGACTGACAGTATTGTGAAAGATATTATGATGATTCAGGAAATCATTGGAACGGGAGAAATCGCGATCTCTGATCATCGTTCTTCACAGCCGACTTTCGAGGAATTTGCACGTGTCATTGCGGATACAAGGCTTGGTGGTGTTCTTTCCGGGAAAGCTGGCATTGTAAATGTTCATCTGGGCGATAGTCCGAGATGCTTAGATCTGATTGAACGAGTAGTCGATGAGACAGAGATACCGGCAACTCAAATACTGCCAACACATATCAATCGAAATGAGATGCTTTTTGGCAAGTCGATTGAATATGCACTGAAAGGCGGAGCAGTAGACTTTACTGGAAATGAAGATATTGACTATTGGGAAACTATCTGTGATGAGGTACGTGTATGTAATGGTATCAAACGGATGTTAGATGCAGGAGTAAATCCTGACCGCATAACAATTTCTTCTGACGGGCAGGGAAGCCTTCCGATGTACAGTAGTGATGGCAAATTCCTTGGAATGGGCGTTGGACAGTCCAGCTGCCTTCTGAAGGAAGTAAAGGAATGTGTATTTAAAACAGAAATTCCTTTAGAAATAGCAATTTCTACAATTACATCGAATCCAGCAGATATTCTTTGTCTTAAGGGAAAAGGTAAGGTTGAAGAAGGCTATGATGCGGATCTTTGTATTCTCGACCAGGAACTTCAGCTTGTTGAAGTGATTGCAAAAGGGAATACAGTTTATAAAAAATAAAGGATATCAGATGTGAGAAGCATCAGTCACTTAGTTGGCTGGTGCTTTTTGCGTGCTTATACAGTTGATAAAATGATAACCTTGCATAAAAAGAGATGCTGTCTGCTGGTAGAATTAAAAAGAAAAAAAGTTGTTGACATACACCACAAATATAATAACAATTCTAAATGTTTGAATTATAATTATTCTATATGATAGAAGAAGGAGATAAATAATAAATGGATGATTCCTTTCACTACTTGGGAGAGTTATTCTTTTATCTATTTAAGCGACCAGCTTAAGGCAAAGTTGACGGTATATCGGACGTTTTGTCCGAAACCATAGCCTGATCCCTTCTTTTACATACGACAGTATGCCTGAGATACCTTTAGCCAGCCGATAATAGCTGAAATGGATTTTTTCTTTTATAGGGTCTGCTTTCTGTATGATTGCAACCTTCAGGGCATGCGTTTCTGATTTCATGGACATATGTGCCAGAAATGCCATGCACAGGGTAATATAAAAATTTAGGGCATTGATTGCAGTGAGCTTCCTTACACGGAAGTTTTCAAACTGAAACATCTGCTTTTTTAGAGGTTTCTGGGCTTTGTGCTTGCAAAATGCTTGCAGTAAGTAAAATTTCTTATAATTTGAAAATACCAAGATGAAAATATCAATGAAAATATCAAGGAAAGAAATCCCTTGACATTTCCCACCAACATGCCTAAAATAATAAACAGATTGCATACATGAAATCAATCAAACCAAACAAACCAAAAGCTATGATCGTGTTTTATAAGATACTGTTTCCGGTCAGAGAGAAGAGGTCAGCGGCTGTGAGCCTTTTTCCGTTCAGACAGATATCCGAATTTCCCACGGGAGCTGCATTGCTGAAATTTAGAGTAGGCATTGCCGTCTGGTGTACGTTACATACCGGAAAGTGTCTGTGGCAGACGAAAAAATGACCTGCCGACAGGAAGCTGGGTGGTACCGCGGTATAGATATGATCGTCCCTTTGCACGTTTTGTGCGAAGGGATTTTTTTATGTCATGTCGCAAGCGACCGCGCGAGACACCCGAATGTGCCAGAGAACATCCTTTATGCCCAAATTCGTGTCCACAAGTTAAAGCAATATCAAGATAAAAAGCAACAAAAGTAATAGAAGGAGAGAAATCATGCAGGATTTAAAAGAGCTGAATGAAGTGATCACTGCGATCAAAGAGGAAATCCGCCAGGGTGCGGATGCTCTGACGACTTCCAAGAGTGTCTATGAGTTTAAGAAGACCTTTCTGGATAATAAGCAGGGCAGAATTGGTCTGCTGATGAAAGAAATGCGCAATGTTGCCAATGACCAGAAAGCGGAATTTGGTAAGACTATCAACGGCGCCAAGGAGTGGGCAAACAATTTCTTTGACGAGCTGGATCAGAAATTAAAAGAGAAAGAGCAGCAGCAGCGCTATGAATCGGAGAAGATTGATATCACGATGCCGCCGGTTAAAATCCGTTACGGTAATCTGCATCCAGTTACGACGGTCCGCAATCAGCTGACGGATATCTTCACCTCTATGGGATTTGAGGTATATGAGGGAACCGAGATCGAGACCGATTATTATAACTTTACAGCTTTAAATACACCGCAGGATCATCCGGCGCGCGATATGCAGGATACATTCTATCTGTCTCCGGAATTCTTGCTCCGTACCCAGACATCGGCTGGACAAGTTCATGTCATGGAAGCGAAAAAACCGCCGATCAAGGTTGTTTCCCCGGGTAAAGTATTCCGTTCTGACGATGATGCGACCCATTCTCCGATGTTCAGCCAGATGGAAGGTCTGGTTGTTGATGAGGGCATCACCCTGTGTGATTTAAAGGGTATGCTGGATATGTTTGTTCAGAGAATTTTCGGTGAGCAGACAAAAACGAGACTTCGTCCGTCCTATTTCCCGTTCACGGAGCCGTCTGTTGAGGTCGATGTAAGCTGCTTCCAGTGCGGCGGCAAGGGCTGCCGTCTGTGCAAGGAAACAGGCTGGATCGAGGTTCTCGGCGCTGGTGTGGTAAATAAGAAGGTACTGGAAAACTGCGGCATTGATTCCAATAAATACAGTGGATTCGCATTCGGATTGGGTCTGGAGCGTATCGCAATGCTGAAATACGGCATCAACAACATCAAGATGCTTTTTGAGTCTGATCTGCGTGTGCTGGATCAGATCGATGACTGATCAGGACAGGAGGATTAGAAATGCTTGTACCGTTAAGCTGGTTAAAAGATTATGTAGATATTAATATTTCCGCAGATGAGCTGGAGAAGAAGCTTTTTGACTGTGGATTTGAGGTAGAAGAAAAATGGCAGGTTGGCAAGGATATCAGCGGCATCGTCGTTGGTTATGTTGACTCCTGTGAGCCGATTCCGGAAACACATCTTCATGTGTGCCAGGTCAATGTAGGTGGTCCGGAACTCTTACAGATCTGCTGTGGCGCTGACAATGTAAAAGCTGGCGGAAAATTCCCAGTTGCCATGATTGGCGCGAAAGTATATGCAACTGCAAAAGATCATGTGACGATCGAGGGCGTGGCTACCATTAAAAAGGGTAAATTGAGAGGTTATGAGTCCCAGGGTATGCTGTGTTCCGGTACCGAGCTTGGCTTAAATGAGGATCTGTATCCGGGTGCTGGTTACAACGGATTGCTGGTTCTGCCGGAGGATGCGGAGATTGGTTCGGATGTCAAAGAGCTGACTGGCTTAAATGACTGGATCTTCGATGTTTCTATCACGGCAAACCGTCCGGACTGCCAGAGTATTTTCGGTCTGGCAAGAGAGGTTGCCGCCGCACTGGGCGAGCCGCTCAAGACACCGGCACTGGATTACACTGAGACAGAAGTTGAGAAAGAAGGCTTCAACGTAACGGTAGAGGCACAGGATCTTTGCCCGCGTTACATTGCACACTATGTATATGACGTAAAACTGGGTCAGTCCCCGGCATGGATGAGACGACGTCTGGCTTTGGTAGGGAATAATTCCATTTCCAATATTGTTGATATTACAAACTATATCATGCGTGAGTTAGGTCAGCCGCTTCATGCGTTTGACTGCGATTATCTGGAGGGCAATGCGATCAACGTAAGACGCGCGGCCGAGGGCGAGAAGATCGTGACGCTGGATGAGAAAGAATTTACCTTAAATCCGAACAATCTGGTTATCTGCGACGGCAAAAAGCCGGTAGCACTTGCCGGAATCATGGGTGGTTTAAATTCTGAGATCCGTGATACCACGACGGAAGTGATGTTCGAGGCAGCTAAATTTGCCCGTGACAACATCCGCAGAAGCTCCCGTGCATTAGGACAGGGATCCGACGCGAGCCAACGATATTCTAAGGGCGTCGATGAGTACACAACCGAGATGGCGATGAAACGTGCCCTGCACCTGATTGAGGAGCTGGGAGCTGGTAAGATTTCCAAGACCCATAAAAATGTAAATACCGGAAACTCCTTAGAGCCGACTACCTTCAAGACAAGTGTTAAGAAGGTAAACGCTGTTCTGGGTATTACCGTTCCGAACGAGGATATTTTACGCATCCTGACTGGCTTAAACTTCCAGCCGGAGATCAACGGCGACGAACTGACCATGCATTTCCCGGCATACCGCGAGGATATGGAAGATTATCCGGATGTTGCCGAGGAAGTGATCCGTATGTACGGCTACGATCACATCACATCGACCTTCATGCCGAGTGCTAAGGTGACGATCGGTGGAAGCAACCTGCGTCAGAGAACAATTCTGAAAGTAAAGAGAACGCTGTGCAGTGTTGGCGCATTTGAGGGAATCCACTATTCCTTCTTCTCCCCGTCGGATCTGGATGAAATGGGATTTGCAGAGGACGCGCCAGAGCGCAGGGCGATCCGCATCATGAATCCGATCAACGAGGATCTGTCCCTGATGAGAACAACACTGGCACCGCAGATGATTCATGCGATGGGACGCAACCAGAAGAGAGGCATCTTCGAGGGACGTATCTTCGAGATTGGAAATGCATTTATTCCGAAGTCCCTGCCTCTGACGGAATATCCGGAAGAGCGAGAGACGCTGTGCATCGGTGCATTTGGTAAGGAAGAGTCCTTCTTTACCTTAAAGGGAATGGCAGAGGCAGTTGCCAATGTTTTAAATATTACTTTTAACTATGAAAAAGCAGAGAAACCGTTCCTGCATCCGTATCAGACCGCAGCGATCTTCTGCGAGGGCGAAGAGATTGGTTACCTCGGTAAGGTAAAATATGAGATCATGAAGGAAGAGGCAATGCGCGAAGATGCGTATGTGTTGGAGATCAGCATGAAAGCGCTGGAGAAATGGTATGGAAAAGCCAAAGTATTTGAGCCGCTTCCAAAATTCCCGGAGGAAAAACGTGATCTGGCGCTGGTTATGGACAAAGACATCACCTGCGGACAGGTTGAGGGCTGTATCCGCGAGGCTTGTGCTTACGTCAAGGATGTTAGCCTGTTCGACGTATACGAGGGCAGACAGATCGCAGCCGATAAGAAATCGATGGCATTTACCGTTCTCTTCACTCCGAAGGAAGAGGCGTTCAAGGCAGATACCGTTGACGGATATGTCAAGAAAGTGCTGAAACAGCTGAATAAGACGTATGGAATTGAGCTGAGAAGCTGATTTTGAAGGAAAGAAAAGGCTGCTGTCCAGAGAGAGAAACTTTGGACGGCAGTCTTTTTGTGTAATAGGAAATTCCTTGGAATTTCCTATTACACAAAAAGGCACTAACGTGCCAATGATGCGCACTCGCGCGAAGCAGAAACATGTCGCAAGCGACCGCGCTCGGCGCGAGAATGTGCCAAGGCACATTCTTTTTCACGTTCATAAAAAAATGTTTGATGATAAGTTTGATTACGCTTCATTTTCTATTCGTATAATCACAATATCATTTAATTTCAAAACCATATTTTTCTGCGGAAGCACCGACAGATCATCGCGCAGCACCAGAAATATCTTGATATTCTGCTCTTCTTCCATCTCTTCAATGGTTTTTCCGGCATACCGTTTATCGACGAAAACCTCGGCAATTTCCTGAATATCCGCGTCCTTCATGCTGGACAGGCTGCTCTTGCGCTGGTACTGTTCGACGAAACCGGCGCTGATGATACCGGTTGGGATCGCGACGGCACCGACTCCGAGGTAGGCGATGCAGATCGCCATCACGCGCCCAAGCGTTGTGACCGGGTAAATATCGCCGTAACCGACGGTCAGCAGCGTGGACATACTCCACCAGATGCCGCTGAATGCATTGCGGAAAATGTCCGGCTGAGCGTTGTGCTCGACACTATACATGCACATGCTGCTCGCCAGCATCAGCACCATGACGATGAACACAGAGGAAATGATCTGGTTCCGTTTTTCATAGAGTACGGTGGTAATGATGTTGAACGAGTCGTATTTCGCATTGAGCCGGAACAGATGGAAAATCCGCGCCACGCGCAGCATACGGAAAATGATGAAGCCCGACAGAAAAAAGACCGGAATGATCGTCAGCAGATCCACCACTCCATCAAAGGAAATGAGAAAGCAGAACCGGGCGCGTCCCGGCGTTTTTTCTGGATAGAGATAGTCGGCAGTCCAGATGCGCAGCGCGTATTCAATACAGAAAATCAGGACACTGGCATGTTCTAGCATGGTAAACAGACCACCGAAGGATGTTAATTGATCGAATGTTTCCAGAAACGTGACAATGATATTGCAGATGATCGTGAAGGTGATGAAAATATCGAATGCACGGCTGATACGGTTGCTCTTGTCGCCGATCTGGATGATGTTAAATATTTTTTCTTTCATAGTGGATATTTTTATAATAATTTTTGGGTGAATGTGTTTCCCTGTTGGTATAAAAGAGGGGGGTATCTCAGTCGAGAAGATTCCTACCTCTTCAGGTGGTGAGTAATAGCAAATTTGTCTCAGTGGAAGCCTTGTCTCCGACTGAGATAAACGCTCCGCGAGATTGCGCAGTGATTCTGATAGGAATATGTCAGCTTCGCTGACCAGGATCACGCGCCAAGTCTCACGGACGTTCGACTTGAATATAGTTGCAGATACTATTATTGTATCATTTTCAGGCATCCCTTGCAATCTTTCTGGTGTCTGGGTATAATTTCTGTAGGTAATTTAAAAAGGTAAAATGCTTTGTTTAAAACGGCCGCATTTAAAATAGAAGGTGCCGTATAATAGCAAGCATGCTCACAAAGGAGGAATACGATGCTGTTTATTTATTATCCAAAATGCAGTACCTGCCAGAAAGCGAAAAAATGGCTGGATGCACAGGAAATTTCATATACAGAGCGCCATATCGTGGAGGAAAATCCGACGTATGAGGAATTGAAGAAGTGGCAGGCGAGAAGCGGGCTGCCGATCAAGAAATTTTTCAATACGAGCGGGATGCTATATAAGGAAATGCAGTTAAAGGATAAGCTGCCGCAGATGAGCGAGGACGAACAGTTGAAGCTGCTTGCCACCAATGGGATGTTGGTAAAACGCCCTCTCATTGTGGATGGAGATACTGTTTTAACGGGATTTCGGGAGAAGGAATGGGAAGAGAAGCTGCGGTGATGGACTGGGAGCAGAAGTTTCCTTTCTTACGTGAAAAAGGACACGTGGTCTCGCTGATTGGCGGAGGCGGAAAGACGACGCTTCTGTATGCGCTGTCGGCGTACTGCACGGCGAAGGGATGGCGGGTGCTGACGGCGACGACGACGCATATTCGGAAGCCGGTAAATGTGCCGTGGATTGCGGTAAATGAGGAAGAAAATACCGCGTGGGAGAATGCCAGAAAAGAGCGCGATCGTCTCTGGCAGCAGGGAACCTATGTCGTAGCCGGAACCCCAGCCCCACACGAAAAATTGACAATTCTGCCAGAATCGATTCGAAGCGAATGGATTTCGGATGCAGATATCACATTTCTGGAGGCGGATGGCGCGAAATGTCTTCCGTGTAAATTTCCGGCGGCGTATGAGCCGGTGATACTGCCGCAGAGCGATATCGTGCTGGCGGTTGCGGGGCTGAGTGCCCTGTATCGTCCGCTGGGGGAGGTGTGCTTCCGGGCGGAGCTGGCGATTGAGGCGTGGAACAGGGATGTGTGCGAGTATGGGGACGCAGCTTATCCCAAAGAAGGAAAAAGACTGCTCAAAGAAGTGCCCATTTCGAAAGATACGCCTTTGACCCCAGAACTTCTGGCGTGGCTTCTTGGTAGCGAAAACGGTGCCAGAAAAGATATATCGGGGCGTTCGTTTTTTGTGGTTCTGAACCAGGCGGACACGTCAGAGCGCCGGGAGGATGGCAGAAAGGTACTGGATATCCTGAAACATAGCTACGGAATTCAGGGAATTTTAACTTCCTTTTCAGGAACAGAACGAAATCAGGAGTGAGAGAGATGGGTGAGAAAAAAGATATCGTATTTTGTACGGGCGGAGGCTGTACGGCAAAGCTGGGAGCTGGTGTTTTAAGCCGCATTTTGGAAAAACTACCGCGCGGCGAGAAGGATCCGAATCTTTTAGTCGGATATGACAGCCGGGACGATGCGGCAGTGTATCAGGTCACGGAGGATCTGGCGCTGGTGCAGACGGTTGATTTCTTCCCGCCGATGGTGGACGATCCGTATATTTTTGGACAGGTTGCAGCGGCAAATGCGCTGAGCGACGTGTACGCGATGGGCGGTGAGGTCAAGACGGCGCTGAATCTGGTGTGTTTTCCGGAATCAATGGATTTGAATGTTCTGGGACAGATTTTACAGGGCGGCGCGGAGAAGGTGGCAGAAGCAGGCGGCATTCTCGCGGGCGGTCACTCGATTGCGGACACGGGCGTGAAATACGGTTTGTCCGTGACGGGACTGGTAAATCCGAAAAAGCTGTACGCCAATGATGCCGGACAGCCGGGCGACAGCCTGATTTTGACAAAGGCATTGGGTGTTGGGCTGATTTGTTCGGCAAACCGCGTCGGAGAAGTGACAAAAGAGCAGGTGGACGGAGCGGTACAGTCGATGACGACGCTCAATAAAACAGCGGCGGAAATCAGCCGGAAGTACACGGTTCACGCGTGCACAGATGTGACTGGGTTCGGTTTTCTGGGACATCTGCATGAAATGATGGGGCGCGGGCTGTCGTGCGAGATTGATGTGAATCATATCCCGGTGCTTCCGGGCGCACGTGAGTCGGCAGATGCGTTTTTATACACGGCGGCAGGACAGAGAAACCGCAACCATGTTGGGGCGGCGGTGCAGTTTGAAAATGTACCGTTTTCAATGGAAGAGGTCTTGTTTGACCCGCAGACCTCCGGCGGACTTCTGATGGCAGCTGCCCCGGATGAGGCGGAGAAACTGGAACAGGAGCTGCAGAACGCCGGGCTTCCGGCGCGGATCGTGGGAACGATCACGGAACCGGGAGAGGTTGAAATTTTTGTACGAGGATAGGAGGAAACAGAAATGAAGAAAGTAGATGCAAGAGGAGACGCATGCCCGATTCCGGTCGTAAAGGCAAAACACGCGATAGAGGAACTTTCGGGTGCCGGACAGGTGGAGGTGCTGGTGGATAATGAGATTGCAGTTCAGAATCTGACGAAAATGGCAGAGCAGAAGGGCTATCAGAGCAGTGCAAAGAAGCTGGCGGATCAGGAATATCAGGTTATCTTTACGGTGGGTGAACAGACAGAAGAGGAAAAAGCACAGGCAGGAGCCGGATGCGAAGCCTGTATTCCGGACAGCCGTACCGATACCGTGGTTGTGATTGCCAATGATAAGATGGGCGAGGGCAGTGAGGAACTTGGAAAGACGCTTTTGAAGGCATTTACATTTGCCCTGACC
Source organism: Clostridium sp. OM05-5BH (assembly GCF_003481505.1). Taxonomy (NCBI): domain Bacteria; kingdom Bacillati; phylum Bacillota; class Clostridia; order Eubacteriales; family Clostridiaceae; genus Clostridium; species Clostridium sp. OM05-5BH. The sequence goes on from NZ_QULJ01000005.1 coordinate 105,268, forward strand.
CAGCAGGACAACTTGCCGAAAACCATTCTTTTCTATAACGGCGGAGCCAGTCTGACCTGTGAAGGATCTCCGATGCTGGAGGATCTGAAGACACTGGAGGCAGAAGGTGTGGAGATCCTGACCTGCGGCACCTGCCTGAATTTCTATGGTCTGACCGAGAAGCTGGCAGTCGGCGGTGTAACCAACATGTATGTCATCGCTGAAAAAATGCTGGGCGCTGGAAATGTGGTAAAACCATGATTTATATGGACAATGCGGCGACTTCGCGTCAAAAGCCGCTGCAGGTGGAACAGGCAGTCCTTGAGGCGCTTCGCACCGCAGGAAATCCGGGGCGCGGCGCGCATGAGGCAACCTTACATGCTTCAAGACTGGTGTACGGGGCACGTGCGGCAGCAGCAGAATTGTTTGATGCGGAAGATGCGTCGCGGATTGCCTTTACGGCAAACGCAACGGAGGCGCTGAACATAGCCATTTCCGGGCTGATTCGTCCGGGCGATCACGTGATCACGACGGTCTGTGAGCATAATTCGGTGCTGCGCCCTCTTTATCGTCTGCGTGATCAGGGAGCGATGCTTAGTTTTGTGGGTGTGGATGCGCGTGGAAATCTAAAATATGAAGAGTTGGAAGCATGTCTGCGCCCAGAGACGCGTGCGGTGGTAATTACCGGCGCGTCCAACGTGACAGGAAATGTGACGGATCTTTCCTATATTTCTTCGTTTGTTAAACGGAATGGACTGCTTCTGATTGTGGATGCGTCGCAGACTGCAGGGGAAGAATTGTTTTCCGTGCAGAAGCTCGGAATCGACGTGCTCTGTTTTACCGGGCATAAGGCGCTTCTGGGACCACAGGGAACCGGCGGGCTGTATGTGAAGCCGGGACTTTCGGTGGAACCACTTCTGGTTGGCGGCAGCGGCATTCACAGTTATGATGAACACCATCCGAAGGAAATGCCAACGGCACTCGAAGCCGGGACGCTCAATGTCCATGGTCTGGCGGGGCTGGCAGCAGGCATCCGTTACCGGATGGATCAGGGGATCGAGAAATTGCAGAAACGGGAGCGGGATTTAACACGCCGTTTTTACGAACAGGTGAAGGAAATTCCGGGCATCATTGTGTATGGAGATCCGGCGGCAAAATGTCATGCGCCGATCGTCTCCCTCAACCTTGCCGGGGAAGATTCGGCACGTGTGGCGGATGCACTCTGGGAGGAATACGGCATCTGCGTCCGCGCGGGGGCACACTGTGCGCCGCTCATGCACCGGGCGCTTGGAACGGTCGGTCAGGGAGTGGTGCGGTTCAGTTTTTCGCATTTTAATACGGAAGAGGAGATTGAGAGGGCAGCAGAAGCAGTTCGGGCACTGGCAGAGGAAGCGTAGGGGAGAAATTGGTAGTATGAGAGAAAAACATCCATTTATCGTACTGTCCTTTCAGACAACTGTGGCGGCGATGGAATGGGAAAAACGATGTATGGAAACGGGCATTCCGGGACGTTTAATTCCACTTCCGAGGGAGATTTCTGCCGGCTGTGGTCTTGCGTGGCGGATGCGTCCGGAAGAGTGGGAGCAGTGGAGCGGACGGATAGACACTTCTGTTTATGATAAGGTGTCGTGTGTGTGGCAGTAAAAAGAATTACTCTAAAAGCAGAAAACACAATCAAAGGAATTATTTGAAGAAGAAGCTGCATAAACAGGTAATGGAAATAATAGTAACAAAAGTGAGATAGGAGAAGGCATCCTCATGAAACGAGATGATTTAATTATTGTGCGCGGCGGCGGTGACCTGGCAACTGGGACGATTCATCGGCTCTGGGCGGCAGGGCTTCGGGTGCTGGTGCTGGAGATTGAAAATCCGGCGGCGATCCGGCGACAGGTAGCTCTGTGTGAGGCGGTTTATACAAAAACAACTGAGGTCGAGGGGCTTCGTGCTGTCCGGATTGATCGATATGAGGAGGCAGAAGCGGTCTGGCAGGAAAATAGCGTGCCGATTTTGATTGATCCGAAAGGCGTGTCGATTGGAGCGTTGAAACCGGCTGTTGTGATCGATGCGATTCTGGCAAAGCGAAATCTTGGAACCCGCTGGGATATGGCACCGCTCACGATTGCACTTGGTCCGGGCTTTACGGCAGGTGAGGATGTGGATGTTGTGGTGGAGACAAAGCGCGGTCACCGGCTGGGGCGAATTATCCGCGAGGGTGCGGCAATCCCGAATACGGGGATTCCGGGCGTGATCGGTGGATACGGTGCAGAGCGGGTGATTCACGCGCAGGCAGCGGGTATTTTCAAAAATGTGCGTGTGATCGGTGATATCGTTGAAGCCGGGGACACGATCGCGGAGATTTGGCAGGAGGACGGAACGAAACTTCTGGTTCAGACACAGATCACGGGCATTCTGCGAGGTCTTTTGCGGGATGGTTATCGGGTGACGGAACATTTCAAGGTAGCAGATGTCGATCCGAGAAAAGAGGAACTTTCCAACTGTTTTCTGATCTCGGACAAGGCGAGATGTATCGCGGGAAGTGTACTGGAGTTGGTGTGTGCCCAGTTATGGAAGTAAAAGAGAGACTATAGCAATAGTTCCTTTGAGAAAAATTCTAAGAAATTTCATCCTAATCATTGACGTATAGCAAAAAAACAGCGTAAAATTTTCTGGATAAGCTCCTTTGGCAGGCAGATTTGATAAACATCAGGATCTGGTTTTGGAAGATGATCCCTATGATTGTTAGAATCTTCATGTCATAGGAAACTTCGTCCTATGACACAAAAATGCTCCGCGGAAAAGCACAGCGAACTATAAAGACGCTGTGCCTTCCGGGGTTTCTTCCCCTTCATTTGCTTCCTCCATGGTGACAATCGGCTGGATGGCCTCATCGGTGTAGCGGACGCGCAGAACTGCCTGGGGCCAGTTAAGCTTAATTAGGGCTGTTTTCTGGCGTTCGCTTCCGGCTTTTTCGATAAGATCCAGGAGTTCCCGTAAGACTTCTTTGGTCAGATAGCCGCCCCGCCAGTGGAAGGTAAGAGTTTTTCCTTTCTTGGCAGCCTGGAGAGAACGTTTGTATACATCCTCTTGTTTGGTAAAGGAGAGTTTCTTTTCTTTGTAGTAGAAATGATCGCTGTCCGTGCAGGCAGGCGCCGGGGCGATGAGCGGTTCGTGGTCGCGGAAGATCGCCTTGTCGTCGAGATTGAAGTAATCGTAGCGGATTTCCTCGCCGGTCTGGAGGCATTTGCCGAGACTGTTGTCGAAGGTAGCGTCCAGATGGTAGTACGTTTTCCCGATCTTGACGATGTTCCAGGTATGGCGGTATTTGATGCCCTTTTCAGGGTTATTGCCGCAGAGCGCGATCATGCACCAGATGCCGAGCGTATCACAAAGAATTTTGACCGATTTGGCGATGCCCTCGCAGACGCCGACGCCCTGTCCCAGAGGTCCGATAATCTCATGGGAGTAGGGCTTTTTTAATTTGTCATAGTGAACGTGTTCGCAGATAAAATCGTGGATATAGCGTTCTTTTTCCAGTTCAGTCAGCTTCATTGCTGGGCGGGCAAGTTTTTCGACGCGGGCGCTCATCGCTTTCTGATGTTCGCGGATCTTGCCCTTGTCAAAGAGGTATTCCGGTATCAGAATCAGGTTCGGGGAATCTGGGTAATACTTATATTTAAAGCCGGAAGCCCAGAAAATCTCCGGGTGATCGAGCCGCAGTTCAAAAAATACATTGCTTAAATCCTTTCCCTCCAGGCGCGGAATCTGAAATTCGTCGGAGAGATTGGTAAGTCCCTGCTGCATGGCGCGGTAGGCGGCTTGCTGGTTCTTGTTCATGTGATTATAGTAAAATGGTTCCATTTTGATATTCCTTTGTAACTCTTTATATTTTAGTGTGATTCAGCCGCTTTCTCAATCTGCCCGGATTCCGGGTCAAACCAGACGCGATCGCCCTCATTGATTCCGGCATCATAGAGTGCCTGATCCGCGGTGCGTATCGTGTATTCTGGATGCTCTGAGAGGTTTGCATTTTCAGTTGTGTCCAGCAGACGGACACAGACCATCGTTTCCTGTCCGTCCGGGCGTTCTTCACAGCCAAAATCGGCTTCGTATATTTCTAAAACCCGGCAAAGACGCGGGAAGGTTTGATTGTTGTTCATTGTGTATATGCCTCATTCCATGGGAAAATTTCTGTTTTTATCTTTTTAATTTTAGCAGAAGATGATAAGGCAGGCAAGTAGAGATGAAGGGGGGGGGGAAAATAAATTAAGTGCGAAGCCACGGCAAATTCCGTTACTGAGCATGATGCGTGAACAGTAACGATGGGGCGGCTGGGAAGAAAAGCGGGAGGGGGAGAAATTTGAGGAGAAAATTGCCGGCAGATACTTGTAATTCTAATAAAAACAGGTAGAATAGAAGCTGTCTATGTCCTCGGGAGACGGACATAAAAGTTACAATCACGGGGGTTATAAGTAAATGGCAAAAAAGAAAAACAGCTTCAGCGGTTCGCTGGGGTTTGTGCTGGCAGCAGCCGGAAGTGCCGTCGGTGTAGGAAATATCTGGCGTTTTCCGTATTTATGTGCGAAAGACGGAGGCGGACTGTTCCTGCTGGTGTATCTGGTGCTGGTGGCGACATTTGGATTTGTACTTCTGACGACGGATGTGGCGATCGGCAGAAGAACGAAGGAGAATGCGCTGCAGGCGTTTGGAACGCTGCATCCGAAGTGGAAGTTTGTCGGATACCTGACGTTTCTGGTTCCGATGCTGATTATGACCTATTATTCGGTCATCGGCGGCTGGATTACGAAGTATTTCTTTGAATATCTGACGACATCCGGCAGAGAGGTAGCGCAGGGTGGATATTTTACATCTTTTATCACCGCAAAGGAAGCACCGCTTATTTTTACCGGAATTTTTCTGGCACTGACGATCTGGGTTGTATACAGAGGCGTGGAGAAGGGAATCGAGAAGTTTTCCTGTTTCATCATGCCGGGGCTGATTCTGCTGGTCATCGGAATTGCGATTTTTTCACTGACACTTTCCTATACCGATGCGGATGGAACCGTCCGGACAGGACTGCAGGGATTTTTGGTGTATGTGCGCCCAGATTTTACGGGGCTGACTGTGAAAGGATTTTTAGAGGTACTGCTGGATGCGATGAGCCAGCTGTTCTTTTCACTGAGTGTGTCGATGGGAATTATGGTAACGTATGGTTCTTACGTTAAAGATGAGATTGATCTGAATAAAGCGACCAACCAGATTGAATTTTTTGATACAGGTGTGGCGCTTCTGTCCGGCATGATGATTATTCCGGCGGTCTTTGTATTTTTAGGACGCGACGGCATGGCGTCCGGTCCGAGTCTGACCTTTATTTCGCTTCCAAAGGTATTTCAGGCGATGGGCGGCGCCGGTCATATCGTGGGACTTGCATTTTTCCTGATGCTTGGCTTTGCGGCGCTGACATCCTGCGTTTCTGTCATGGAAACGCTGGTTGCCAACTGCATGGAAGTGTTTGGAAAGACGAGAAAACAGATGTGTGTGATGGTCGGAATCTATTCCCTGATCACGGCGGTTCTCATTTGTCTGGGCTACAATGTTCTGTATTTTGAGTTGAAGCTGCCGAACGGTTCCACCGGACAGCTGCTTGATGTGATGGATTATATCAGCAACAGCTTCCTTATGCCGATCATTTCCTTCTTAACCAGCATCCTGATTGGATGGGTGGTCGGACCGAAGTGGATCGTGGAAGAAGTCGAGAAAAATGGGGAACATTTTTCAAGAGCAGGTATGTACAGCTTCTTAATCCGGTATATTGTGCCGGCTGTCATGCTGGTTCTTTTCCTGGTATCGACCGGGTTTATTAATATGCTGTAATGAAAAATGGTTTTAGCCGATTTTCACGGAAAGTGCGAGAATTGGTTAAAACCTTTTTTATAGAAAAATGCGTCCCATTATTCTTCACGGTCATCCGACTCGATCTCATAGGTATATCCGGCATTTTCGATCGCCTGAATTGTATCCTTGATGCCCTGTCCGCCTGCTTTTTTTATAGGATTCAATAAAAACAGGAATCTGTTCGGAATAAAACCTATTAAAGGCATAGGAAAATAGGAACTATTAAAACTGATTTTATCATTTTTACCGGCTAGTGTCAACTTATAAAATTGTAAAAGTTTACAATCAAAACTGGACAATATATCGATTTTTTGCTATGATAAGCTAGTTAGAAAAAACTAACTTGCAGGGAACGTGAAAACGCAGTAAATTAGGTGCATAGGTGTGAAAGCTAGGCAGCCTGATTGGATAGAGTGGAGAAACAATGCAGTATTTGTGGATAAATCCGGTTTCTGCCGGGATGTGTGAGGAAGATTCGCTGAAGCGTTTTTTAGAACGGCATGGTCTGACGCGGGTCGAGTGCCGGGGCGATTGGGGACGGATCGTCCGGGAAAGATATGAAGCTAGTCTGCGGGTGGGCGTGACGCTTGCGGATGCGCGCTGTCCGGAGGCGGTTCGGCTGCTTGAAGAGATACAGAAGGAGCCGGAAAACGAATCTGGAATTGAAAACCTGAAAGTTGCCCCGATCGAGCCGATTTTACTTCACTGTGCGCGGGAATTAAGCACGCGTCCGGATCTGGCGGATGGGGAGAAGATCATCACGACGCCATGCCAGAGTCTTGCGGTGCTTGGAAATTCGCTGGGACTTGAGAATACGCGGTTTATCGCATGGAATCGTCTGGCGGGCGGTGAGGTGCGCGTCCGGGCGATCGAAGACAGCCCGATTCCGCCGGGGTATTTTGCGGGAATCTGCCGGAAAGATGGACAGGCGGCGAAGGTAGAGAGTGTCAGCAGTCCGAAGAAAATCCGGGCATATGTGGAGAGCGGAAGCTGGAAGCAGGCGGATCTGCTGGAACTTTTGTATTGTAAGGATGGATGCCATCACGGGGATGGCGTGCAGACAGAGTGAGAGAAAGTTGCGCTTCATGGAAAACGCTTGAAGAAGCGGAAAATGCATGAATTGCGGCAAAAGAATGGGAAGAATGAAAGAAACGAAGAAATTCAAGGATAATTGGCAGAAATACTTCGGTCCGGCGCTGGGAATCGGAGCGGTATTTCTGATCTGGTATTTGGTCTGCCGCATGGAGATGGTCAGTGCGTATGTGCTGCCGTCCCCGGCGCGGGTGTGGACGAGCTTTTTAAAAATGGTGAAAACCGGGGAACTGTGGCGGGATGTTTCAATCAGTTTCCTGCGTGTCATGAAGGGATTTGCGATTGCGTTCCTGTTTGCCTTTGTGCTGGGAACGTTCCGGGCGCTGTTTCCGGGCAGCAGCGTTTACTATGAGTATATTGTGCAGTTTTTCCGCAATGTCCCGCCGCTCAGCATGATTCCGCTGCTGATTCTCTGGTGCGGAATCGGAGAGACGACGAAGACGGTGATTATTGTGCTGGCGTCCTTTTTCCCGATGTACTTAAATATCGTGAAGGGATTTACCGGGTGCGATTCGAAACTTCTGGAAGTGGGCGATATGTTCGGCTACTCGAAGCGCCGCAAATTTTTCCGCATCATTCTGCCCTATGCGATGGCAGATATTCTGGTCGGAATGCGGATCGGGCTTGGCTATAGCTGGCGCGCCATTATCGGTGCGGAGATGGTGGCGGCGTCCACCGGGCTTGGACATATGATTTTATTTGCACAGCAGATGTCGCGGACCGACAAGGTGATCGTGGGGATTCTGGTGATCGGGGCAGTCGGATATGTGACGGACCGCCTGTTTGGATGGATGATAGGATTTGTGCTGAAAGGATCCGGGGAAAATGGCTGGAATTGAACTGATTGATATTCATAAAACATACCGGGTGGATAACCGGGAGATTCCCGTTTTAAACGGGATCAACCTGTTGCTTCCGGCGGGGAGAATCACCGTGATTCTGGGGCAGAGCGGATGCGGGAAAACGACGCTTCTGCGGCTGACCGGAGGACTGGAGACGGCGGACAGCGGAGAGATCTGCTGGGAGAGCGCCCACAAGACGGCATTTGTCTTTCAGGAACCGCGCCTCATGCCGTGGTTGACCGTCTGGGAAAATGTGGTGTTCGGGCTTTCAAAAAAGGAGACAGATCCGGGGAAAATAGAGGCGGTTATCCGCACGGTCGGATTATCTGGATTTGAAAAAGCATATCCGGCACAGCTCTCCGGCGGAATGCAGCAGCGGGCGGCGATCGCGCGGGCGCTGGCGTATGAGCCGACCTTTATCATGATGGATGAGCCGTTTGCCGCACTAGACTATTTTACAAGGGAACAGATGCAGAAAGAGCTTCTGCGCGTCCAGCAGGAGCGCAGTGCGAGCATTCTGTTTGTGACGCACAGCATCGATGAGGCACTGATTCTGGGAAGCCAGATTGCGGTCATTGAAAAGGGCATGGTCAAGGCGCTCTATGAGGTCAAGGCGCCGCAGGAAGAGAGGAATCTTTTGGAGGAGGAGATGATAACCCTGAAAAGGGATATTATAAATAATTTACATTTTATTTAGAGGAGGAACGATTATGATGAAACGATGGATGGCAATGGGAATGGCACTCTGCCTTACCGCAGCTTCCCTGGCAGGCTGCTCCGGTACAAAAGATGCGGCTGAGAGCACGCAGGCAGAGGCAGAAACCAGCGCAGAGGAGGCGGCAGCCGAGGAGGAGACAGCGAAAGAATCTGATCTGGATAAGCTGACCTTTACGTATGTAACTTCTCCGCTCAATGTGCCGACGATCATCGAGAAAAATCAGGGTATTTTTGAAAAAACATTTGGCGATATGGGGATTGAGGTTGATTATGCGGAGCTGACCTCCGGGGCAGATCAGACACAGGCGCTGGCTTCCGGCGATGTGCAGGTTTTGTATGCGGTTGGCGGAACTTCGGTGATTCTGTCTGCAGCAAATGGAGCGGATATCAAGGTATTAAATATGTACAGCCGTTCTCCGAAGGCATTCTGTATGTATTCTAAGGATGAGTCCCTGACGACGCCGGAAAGCCTGAGAGGAAAGACAATCGCAGGACCGACCGGAACCAACCTGCATGAGCTTCTCGTTTCCTATCTGGCAACGGCTGGCATGACGATCGACGATGTCAACTATGTCAATATGTCGATCCCGGATGCAAAAGCAGGTCTGGACGGCGGCAGTGTAGACGTGGCTCTGGTTGCTGGCGCAACTGCTTACAATGCAGGGAAGCAGGGTTACCACCTGGTAGCTGACGGCGAAGGCCTGATTAAGGCGATCATTGCAGTGGCAGTGACACAGAAATTCTATGACGAGCACCCGGAGATCATCGAGAAGCTGGAAGAAGCACAGACCGAGATTGCTGATTTCATGGAAGAAAAACCGGATGAGACGATGCAGATCGTAGCCGATGAGCTGGATCTGGACACCGATGCAGTCAAAAGCATGTACGATCTCTATGATTTCTCTACCGAGATCACAGATGATGACAAAGAAGGCTTCCAGAAGACCGCTGATTTCATGTATGAATCCGGCATGATCGACGAGGCATTTGATGTAAAACAGTTATTTATTGAAAAATAATCAGTGAACATTTGAGAGGATAAACGATTGAAAAGCAGCTCCCGGAGTGTGGATTCCGGGGGCTGCTTTTACGATTGCATATGCAATTATGAAAATACGGAATGTTTACGCTAATACCTTTTTAATCGCTTCTAACAGCTCATCATACGTCTCATAAGCCGGAATCTGCGGATATTCTGCCTTGATCTCCTCCGTCGTGCGGAAGAGGAAGCCCGCCTTGCTTGCCTCAATCATGGCGAGGTCGTTGTGGCTGTCGCCGCTGGCGATCGTCTCGAAGCCGCAGGACTGGAGTGCTTTGACGGTTGTATATTTGGATTTCTCACAGCGCATCTTAAAATCGGTAATCTCACCATTTTCGCTGACAACCAGAGAGTTGCAGAAGATGGTCGGATAGCCAAGTTTCTTCATCAGAGGTCCGGCAAACTGGGAGAAGGTATCGCTGATGATGATTACCTGAGTAATTTCTTTTAATTTGTCTAAAAACTCCCTTGCGCCCGGAAGCGGATCAATTTTAGAGATCGTTTCCTGAATTTCCTTGAGTCCCAGTCCGTGCTCGCGCAGGATGTTTAAACGGTAATTCATCAGTTTGTTATAATCCGGCTCATCGCGGGTGGTGCGTTTTAACTCCGGGATTCCGGTTTCTTCAGCAAATGCGATCCAGATTTCCGGTACTAATACACCTTCTAGATCTAAACATACAATATCCATGTTTCCTCCTGTCTGATACAACGCCTGTCAGCGCTGTGCTCGGTTGAAAAATTTGCTTCCTATTATAGACGAAATGCAGGGGAAATACCAGAGAAATTTGAGAAAAGATGAAAGAATAGAAAAAAGTGCGTTATTGTACACGGGTAGGCACTTTTGGAACCGAAAGTGCCGTAAGAAAACGTGGTGGCAGCAGGAATTTGCCGTATTTAAATGCGAAGCCACGGCAAATTCCGTTACTGGGCACGTATGCGTGAACAGTAACAAAAGTGCCAATTATTCGCAGTGAAAAAGATTCAGAAGTGAAGAGTTGGCATCATATAGTAGCAGAGTGGTTATCAATAGAATTAAAAAATACCAAAAAAGGGAGTCTCTTTTCGTGAGCGAGAGACTCCCTTTTTGGCACCTATAGTCGGGTTATAATTGATTTTGATGAAATCATTAGCAATGCGCCGGTTTATTCATTTCAGATCTTTTATCGTTTTCTGTCTTCGAAGCAGTCGATTTCGAAAACAGTACTTTACCGGAATGAACCACAATAATGACACCCAGAACCATCAGCAGAACCGCGATGATAAGCTGCAGTCCTTCTACCATAAAGACAGCGGTTCCGGCATTGTAAGCCTTTACCAGTGCGATGCAGCGCTCAACGAGTGCGGTGAAGGTAACGCACAGCATAACAACCAGTGGAACCAGCAGCGTGCGGTTTTCACGGCCGGTGACGCGTAAGAAGACGCACAGGGTGATGAGAACCAGGGCGCTTAACAGCTGGTTGGCGCTGCCAAACAGCGGCCAGATGTTGGAATAGCCAATCTGGGTTAAAATGTAGCCGCATACCAAGGTGATAACCGTTGCAAAATATTTGTTGCAGAGAAGCTTTCTCCATCCTTCGGCGTGTTCCATGTCATCGACACTGAACAGCTCCTGGAAGGACATACGTCCGATACGTGCAACGGAATCCAGGCTTGTCAGGGCAAGTGCGGAGACGCACATCGTCATAAAGCACTGGGCAGCGTAAACCGGGATGCCGAACATCTCCAGGAATCCGGCAACACCGGAGGAGAAGATAGCAAACGGAGTACCGGTTGCAGGCGTGCCATCAGCGGAAGCGGCAGCACCGGCAACGCACAGAGCCAGGACAGCCAGTAAACTTTCCAAAAGCATAGCGCCGAAGCCAACTTTCGGCATATCCTTTTCATTGGTGATTGCCTTGGAGGAAGTACCCGAGGAAACCAGGCTGTGGAAACCGGATACGGCGCCGCAGGCAACGGTTACAAACAAAATCGGGAACAGGTCACCGGATTTCTCATTGTGGAAACCAGTGTAAGGCGCCAGGTTCATTGCCGGATGTGCGACAAGCAGTCCAACGACGGCACCGATAATCATACCGGCAAACATAAAGGTTGTCATCAGGTCACGCGGTTCCATCAAAAGCCACATAGGAAGAACGGCTGCGAGGAAAATGTAAGCGAATACCATGTAGGACCAGTTCGCCTTGGTGGTAATGAGCGGGCAGTTCATGCCGATGACGAAAGCAGCTACCGTGCAGACAAGTCCGAGCAAGGTCTGTTTCCAGCCATGGAACTGAGCCTTTTTCTGAATCAGTCCAAATACAACGGCAAAGGCAATGAACAGAAGGGAAATGCTTCCGGCTGCGCCGTTGACAGTTGCGGCGGCGGATAAGCTGGTCACGCCGTCTATCGTCTCATATGCATTGAATGTACCAGCAACCATGTCGGCAAAAGCGGCGGTTACAATTAAAGTAAAGAGCCAGCAGAACAGAAGGAACAGCTTTTTACCGGTTTTGCCGATGTACTGTTCAATCAGAAGTCCCATCGATTTGCCTTCATTTTTAACGCTGGCGTACAGGGCACCAAAATCGGTAACAGCGCCGAAGAAGATGCCGCCGAGGATGATCCAGAGAAAGACCGGAACCCATCCAAAGACAGCCGCCTGAATAGCACCGGTGACAGGACCGGCACCGGCGATGGATGAAAACTGGTGGGCAAATACAACCCAGCCATCGGTCGGAACATAGTCCTGACCATCTTCTTTTGTGACGGCCGGTGTTTTGGCGTTTGGATCAATGCCCCATTTATGGGCGAGCCATCTGCCGTAGAGCAGATAACCAGCCGCCAGACAACAGGATGCGATAACTACGATAACTAATGTGTTCATAAAGATACCTCCATTCCCATAGGTCAAATGGTTTTTAGTGTCCCGGCAGTTTGCCGGAGTTTCGGGAGCGGGGAAACAAAAAAGCCTCCGTCCTCCTGAAACTTTTAAAAGTTCAAGAAGACGGAGGCATAAGCATCCGCGGTACCACTTCTTTTACCGGCTGTAAAGCCGATCTCTCAGCCATATCCATCATTCTGAATATGTTCCTCTTTAACGGTAGGAATCCGGACCGGACTACTGGTATCCTGCATGCGTTTGTCTGATCAGCTCACAGGGGATAATTTCCATCGGCGTTACTGTCTTTCATCGCCCGGCAGCTCTCTGAAAACGTGGAGAATTGGAAATCGTGTCCTGCTCAATGCTTTTTACAAGTACGAATTATAGACTTTTTTAAAGGAAAGTCAATCGAAAAAATAGCCGGAAGTTTGTGACAGAAATTTTACAAATCCGTCATTTTGACAAAAAAATCACAACTAAGAAATCTGTGTTAAAATTTCGAAAAAACTGGACACCCCCTTATTTTGCGGTATAATAGGTAATTGTCGGTTCTTTTTAGGGCTAGCAATTACTTTTTATTTAAATTGGGAAGAAAAAGGGAGAGTTTGAGGTATGGAAAAAATACGTCCAATGTTGTTTACAACATTGAAGAAGTATTCCGGCGCACAGCTGATGTCAGATGTGGTAGCGGGTATCATCGTAGCGATCATCGCGCTGCCGCTTTCGATCGCTCTGGCGCTGGCTTCGGGAGTAGGTCCGGAACAGGGTATCTACACGGCGATTGCAGCCGGATTTGTGATCTCATTTTTAGGCGGCAGCCAGGTACAGATTGCAGGTCCAACGGCGGCATTTGCAACGATCGTGGCAGGTATCGTGGCGAAGAGCGGCGTGGAAGGACTGGCAGTTGCGACGATCATGGCAGGTATTATCCTAGTTATCATGGGATTCTGCCATTTTGGTTCACTGATTAAGTTTATTCCGTTTACAATCACGACCGGCTTTACCTCTGGTATCGCGGTGACGATCGTCATCGGTCAGTTGAAGGATTTCTTTGGCGTAACCTATCCGGCAGGCATGGAGACGATCGAGACGATGCAGAAGCTGAAAGCGTTCGCAGCCGGATTCGGAAGTGTCAACCTGCACGCGATCATCGTCGGCGTGGTGTGTCTGGCGATTCTGATCGTGATGCCGATGATCACGGAGAAAATTCCGGGATCGCTGGTAGCGGTTATCGCAGGTATTTTAATGGTAAAATTCCTGCCGCTGCATGTGAATACGATCGGCGACCTTTACACGGTCAGCAACAAGCTTCCGGCGTTCCGTCTGCCGGTGTTTAGCTACGATGAGATTCAGGGTTCCCTGTCGGATGCGTTTACGATTGCAGTTCTGGCGGCGATTGAGTCTCTGCTTTCCTGCGTGGTAGCGGACGGCATGATCGGCGGAAAACACCGTTCCAACACGGAGCTGGTGGCACAGGGCGCGGGTAATATTATTTCCGCCCTGTTTGGCGGTATTCCGGCGACGGGCGCGATCGCGCGTACCGCAGCCAATGTCAAAAATGGCGGCCGTACCCCGGTTGCAGGCATGGTTCATGCGGTTGTCCTGCTTCTGATTCTGGTAGTTCTGATGCCGTGTGCAAGCTGGATCCCGATGCCGACCATCGCGGCAATCTTGTTTATGGTTGCCTACAATATGTGTCAGTGGAGAACCTTCGTCCGTCTGACCAAGACGGCTCCGAAGAGTGATATTGCGGTTCTGGTGATGACCTTCTTCTTAACCGTTATCTTCGATCTGGTTGTAGCGATCGAGATCGGTATGCTGTTATCCTGCCTGCTGTTTATGAAGCGGATGAGCGATGAGACGGGCGTCAGAAGCTGGCTTTATGTCGAAGAAGTAGAGGAGCAGAAGCGCAAAGAGCAGGAAGTAAGAAAAGCGAAAAAAGCCGGAAAAGAGCTTTCAGTGGAAGAGGCACAGCTCTTAGCGGCAGCTGCAGAAGATGAAGAAGCAGCCATGAAAGAACAGGCACGTTTGCGGGAGATTCCGAGAGAACTGGCTGTTTATGAGATTACGGGACCGCTGTTCTTCGGTGCAGCAGACCGCATCAACCAGATTGAAACCCGCGAGGAGACGAAATGCCTGGTTCTTCGTATGCGTGCCGTTCCGGCGGTTGACAGTACAGCGATGAATTCGATGGTTGCCCTCTATGAGCGCTGCCAGAAGAACGGCGTTACATTGATTTTGTCCCATGTCAACGAGCAGCCGATGCACGTGATGGAGAAGGCAGGATTTGTGGATATGATCGGACGCGCTCATTTCTGCCCGAATATCGAGGCAGCACTTGATCATGCGGACGAGGTGCTGGGGAAATAATTATGGACATCTATCGGAGAATGGAAGAAGTATTTAGGCGCATTCCGGACGGCTGCGTGACGACTTACGGTCAGGTCGCGCTCCTGTGCGGTGCGCCGCGCCATTCCCGCCAGGTGGGATATGCACTCCGCACCAACCGCCTGGGCGATGTCCCGGCATTCAGGGTGATTAATTCCAAGGGCTTTCTAAGCGGCGCGGCGGCATTCGACTATCCGGGACAGCAGAAAAAACTGCTGGAACAGGATGGAATACGGGTGGACTCCACCGAGGACGGCGACCGCGTCGATTTGAAACAATATGGATGGAAACCTTCGATGGACGAGGCAGAAGAATTGTATGCGTTGTTTCGGAAGTTGGGGATCTGAGTGGGAATCAAGGAAAATGCATCTGAATGAGATGTTGGTAAGCGAAAGAAGTGAAATGAGATGGATAAGATGGCAGACGATAGGGGCTGCATCTTATCCATTTTTAATAGACATTTCTGACCGTTTATTATTAAATTGCCTCCGCGATTTGCCGTGCCACATAGACACCGCTGGCAGATGCATGGGAAAGGGAATGGGTAATACCGCTGCCGTCACCGATGACGTAGAGTCCATCATGACAGGTCATCAGGTTGTGATCCACTTCCACCTCCATGTTGTAGAATTTTACCTCCACTCCATAGAGAAGAGTGTCATCATTCGCCGTACCCGGTGCCACCTTATCCAGGGCATAAATCATCTCGATAATACCGTCCAGAATCCGTTTTGGGAGAACCAGGCTCAGATCACCGGCAGCCGCATTGAGGGTTGGAACCGTAAAAGATTCATTGATTCGCTGCTGCGTGCTTCTTTTTCCGCGGATCAGGTCTCCAAAACGCTGCACAATTACGCCACCGCCCAGCATGTTGCTGAGTTTTGCAATACTCTCTCCATATTCATTGGAATTCTTGAAGGGCTCTGAAAAATGTTTCGCTACCAGAAGGGCAAAGTTCGTGTTATGGGTCTGCTTTGCAGGATCCTCGTAGCTGTGACCATTTACCGTTACGATGCCGTTGGTATTCTCATTTACCACAGCTCCCTTGGGATTCATACAGAAGGTGCGCACGTAATCCTCGTATTTTTCCGTACGATACACGATCTTGCTCTCATAGAGTTCATCTGTAAGATCCGAAAAGATCTCAGCCGGCAGTTCAACCCGGACACCCAGATCCACACGGTTGGAATTCGTATGGATATCCAGGTCCTTGCATACCTTCTGCATCCACTTACTGCCGCTTCGGCCGGCGGAAATGATACATTTCGTACCCTCAAAGGTTGTATCATCGCTGTAAACCTTGTAACCCTTCTCCGTTTTCTCCACGGTTTCGATGGCACAGTCAAAATAGAAATCCACCTTATTCTTCAGATGATCATAGAGGTGCTCCAGAACAATATAATTAATATCCGTACCCAGATGGCGGACCGAAGCATCCAGAAGATGCAGACCGTGCTGCATACAGGTTTTCTTGAATTTTGTTCCCGCAGTGGAATACAGCTTCGTGCCCTCCCCGCCAAAACGGAGATTGATTCCATCCACATATTCCATCAGTTCAATGGCTGTCTTTTTTCCGATATACTCATAGAGAGTGCCGCCGAAATCATTGGTAATGTTGTATTTTCCATCAGAAAATGCACCGGCTCCGCCGAATCCACTCATGATGGAGCAGCATTTGCAGTGAATACAGGACTTGATTTTATCACCATCAATGGGACATTTACGGTGCTCCAGCGGATGTCCTGCCTCAAAAACAGCGATCTTTAAATCCGGTTTACGTTCCATCAGCTCATAGGCAGAAAAGATACCGCCGGGACCGGCGCCGATAATTAACACATCATACATATTGAAATTCTCCTTGTTTTCCTAAAATTTGATTCCCTCTTTCTGTATTATAGCATAAATTCGAAAAAATAGGCAGCGCGTCATGCGCTGCCCCGAAACAGTATCCCCCATGTCGTCATGGCATCTTCCGTTATCATATCATCACCTCAGAATAAAGCTTTTTTTATGGCTGTAACCATCAGCCTGATTCCCTTTGTAAAATTACCGGAGGTGTTTTCGAGCCTGATGACCTCTCCGGCGCTTCTTGGCAAAGGGCTGGCGCTGGGACTTGTATCTACCTTTTTTCCGTTTGTAAGCTACACACTGGGACTCCGCCAGATGGAGGCAGGAAAAGCCTCGGTTCTGGCGTTTGCTGAGCCGATGGTGGCAGCTGTGGCTGGGATTGTGGTATTTGGAGAAATGCTGCGGGTTGAAAATGTGCTGGGCATTCTTTTGATTTTTACGGCATTGGTGGTGTTGAACAGCCGGAACGTAAAACGGTAAAATCAGGGGCTAAGCGATAATGGAACTGTGACGAAAACACGGATCACAAATCTTAAACGGATATCCAACCGGCAGCATCCGTCCGCAGCGCTGGCAGCGGGCGATGTAGCTTTTTTTGCCCTTGGACAAATACTGCATGATCGTGCCTTCAGTGCGGCTGCGTTCTTGTTCGAGCCAGTCCTCGTCGATGATCTTGTCAAAACGGTGGGAGAACTGGTAGTAGAGGTCGAGCTTGCGGTAATATGTTTCGTATTTCTGCAGCCCCAGCTTGGAGCCGGCGCCTTTGTCCGGGTGTTTCAGGCGCTTGTCCGCCGGGTAATCCTTGCAGTAGCGCAGCCATTGCAGGACAACCTGATGATCCTTGATATCGATCGGACAGCTGATCATGCGGTAGAGAATCCGTTTGTCATCGAATCCGTAGATATCGTCTCTGTAGCGTTCTGCCTGCGCATAAAGGCTTAAAATCTCATCGACGCTGACCTTTTCAAACGGAGGCGTCGGCTCAACGGATTTCCAGACTTTGATGATAACGTCCAGCGGCTCGTCCAGATCGAGGAGAATCTGTGGGAAACCGAGGCTGACTTTTTCGATTGGTTCTTCCTCCTGAGTAAGCTGTTCCCGGATATAATCAAGGGATTCCTGCCCCATCGCGTTGACGTAGCCGGTGTCAAAGAGTCCGAAGCGTCCGGCGCGCCCGGCGATCTGCTTGACCTCCGGTACAGTCAGACCGCGCCGGGTGGTACCGTCAAATTTCTGGGTCTGGACGAATACGATACGCCGGACAGGCAGGTTGAGTCCCATGCCGATCGCGTCGGTGGCGACGACCACCTTGGTTTTGCCGCTGGTAAAAAGCTGCATCTGGCGGCGGCGGATCTCCGGCGGCAGGCTTCCGTATATAACACTTGCCTTGATACCTTCTTCTTCCAGACGGCCCGCCACATCCAGCACAGATTTTTTGGAAAATACGACGAGTGCATCGCCGGGAAGAACACTTTCCGGGAAGGAAAATGGCGTGTCCTCACAGATGAGCGCAGTTTTGCGCTGATACCGGCAGATGGCAAGGCTGTCGCCGCACAGATGGATCAGGTGTGTGACAGCAGATTCAGCGGCGGGACTCATGCAGACATGGATTTCGTGAGCTTTCAGCCCCAGAATCGCCTTTGTCCAGCAATGCCCGCGGTCTGGATCGGCGGTCAGCTGTGCCTCATCAATCACGGCAATATCGTATTCCTCCGAGAAATCTGCCATCTCGATCGTCGAAGCTGTGATCCGGCTGTCATCGTCGGCGATACACTCCTGACCGGTCAGCATGGTGCTGGGAACGCCGCAGTCGTGCATTTTTTCATATACCTCAAGCGCCAGAAGGCGCAGCGGACCGAGGTAAGTGCCCTTTTTCGCTGTTTTTAAGCGTTCCAGCGCGTGAAATGTTTTGCCGCTGTTGGTCGGTCCGATGTGGAGAATGAAACGGCGGTTCATCGCCATAGTCTCCGGAAATTCCAGCTCTGGGCGGGATGGGACGAGATCCATGATTTTATACTGGATGACGTAGCGCTTATAGATCTGGTAAAGCTCCAGAAGTGTCTGCGTGCAGAGCTGACCATCCAATTCTGTTTCCAGATAATTCAGAAAATCCACGGAAATATCATCGCGCTGGGCGGGCAGAAACATTGCCTCATCCAGGCGGATGAGTTGTGGCAGCAGGCTGGTTTCAATGAGCTTTGTGACAGCATCGTTGTGCGAACGGTACGCAAAATAAGACAGATTTTTGATCTGGCGGTGCCATTCCTCCAGCGAGAGGCTGGTGACCTGTGTCGGTTTGGTGCGTTTCAGTGTTTTAAACAGCCGGTTGGTCCGCTCGCTCAGATCGCGGGGGCGGGAACTGGTCTTTCTTTTTTTCTTGCTTGCCGCCTGATACTGGCGGATATATGTCTGAAGAAGCTGGTTTGGCTCGATCATTTGAAAGTCTCCTCTTTATGTAAATATCTTGTCCGATAAATCTTCTGGTTTAAAGCTTCATTTGATATAGGAATGTTTCTATTATCGCAGAAGTTGCATGGATGTGCAAGAACGGGAAATCAGATTGCAGAAAAATATAAAAATATTTGATATAATAAGAACACTTAGTTAAAACAGAAAGGTCAACATCTATATGGCATCAAACTATAAAACGGGCGCCAGCCTGAATTTAACTCCTTTCGAAATGCAGCTTCTAAGCCGCAGCCCCCTGTTTCGAGGCGCGGGCGAATCCGGAATCGGGGAGATGCTGTCCTGTCTGGGGGCGGAGGAACGCAGTTATGAAAAAGAAGAAATGATTTATCGCGCGGGGAATACGGTCACATCTCTGGGTGTGGTGATGCACGGAAGTGTGATGATTGTCAACGATGATCTGTGGGGCAACCGCAGCATTCTAGACCGGGTAGAACCGGGACAGATTTTTGCGGAGACATATGCGTGCGTGCCGGGGGAAAAGCTGCTGGTCGATGTGTTTGCAGCGGAGGTGACGGAAGTGCTGTTTTTAAATGTTGGAAAAATGCTGTCGCAGTGTCCCAATTCTTGCGGACATCACACGCAGCTTATCCGCAACCTGCTTGCAATCTCGGCGCAGAAAAACTTGCAGCTGTCCCGCCGAATCTTCAATACATCGTCGAAATCCATCCGGGGACGGCTTTTGTCATACCTCTCCGATCAGGCGGTAAAAAATGAGAGCGAGAGATTTGATATCCCATTCAATCGCCAGCAGCTCGCCGACTATCTGGGCGTGGACCGGTCGGCGCTGTCGGCAGAGCTGGGGAAAATGCAGCGGGAAGGGCTTCTGGAATTTAGAAAAAATCACTTTCATTTATATGAAGAGGTTAGAAGCTTGTAGATTACAAACAAAAATACCCTGTCAGGAGCATTAAAATCCGACCGACAGGGTATTTTTAGTGAAAATCCCTATGGGTGTAACAAGACCGGCTGTCCATTCCCTATACTTTCCTGCACCGGCTGTTTCAGCATATCCAGAAATGCCTGTGCCGCCGGCGTCAGCGGGCGCATCGGGTTTTGCAGGACGAGGATCTGGCGCTTCGGGATAGTAATATTTAGGTGAAGCTGGAACACGCGGTAGTTGAGCAGGTAGTTCCGGGCAAATTCCGAGGGAACAAAGCCGATTCCCAGATTGTGGGAGACGGTCGGGGCGATCAGGTCGTTGGAAGAAACTTCGATGCTCGGGTGCAGATCCAGCCCCTGTTCCTCAAAGAGATTGTCCCAAAAAAGCCGCGTCGTCGTGCCGGACTCCATGCTGACAAGTGGGTGCATACAGAGCTCTTCAAGGGAGAGTGTGCGGTTCTGCAGCTCGGAAAAACGGTTTCCGGCGATGACGATGTCCTGGAACTCGGAAACCGGCATCACGTGAACCAGATCCAGCTCCTTCATGATCTCGTGGATCGGAGAAATGATGACGGCAAAGTCATTTTCCCCGGCCTTTAAGGAAGAAGCAGTGATCGGCGCAGAGTTGGAATGAATCTGCACGGTCACATTCGGAAAACGCTGCTGGAATTGTTCAATATAAGGAAGCAGAAAGAAGCGCATTGTCAGCTCGCTCGCACCGATCGAAACCTTGCCGCTCTGACTGTTCGTGTATTCTTTTAAAAGCTCTTCTGCTCGTCCCATCTGCTGGCAGGGACGGTTGATCTGGCGGAACAGGATCCGCCCTTCATCGGTCAGGGTCACGCCTTTTTGGGAGCGGTTGAAAAGTTTGCACTGAAGCATATCTTCTAAATTATGAATGTATTTTGTTACGGTTGGCTGCGTGAGGCAGAGATTCAAAGCCGCCTGGGTAATATTCTGGCATCGAGCCACCTCATAGAAAACCTTGTAGTAGTCGAAACTGATGTCCATGTATGTAGTTGAAATCCTTTCTGTATGTCGGACTGTTTCTGCCTGATTGAAACAGTGTTTATCTGATTTTATATCTGTACGTGTATTTACCAAATATAGTCACACTTTATCGTATTTTTCCAGAAATGTCCAGCCACAATAACGATTACCAATAATTATCACCATTCATTTTATCTATGGATATAGGAAAAAAATATAATTTTACCATTTGTATTTCCGGGAGTAAGATCGGGAACAGACGGGAAGAATGTGGAGACACAGGCGAAAACGTTACTGGGCACGTATGCGTGAACAGTAACTAGAACACGTGGCGGCATCGGGAAATGAAAGAAAAATAACCGGGGCAGCCGCGGGAGAACAACCCGGAGAGAGGAAGTGACAGTATGGGAGATCTGGGTGCGACCCTGATCAAGGAATTGAACTGTGAGACAGCCTTTACAATTGGCGGGATCGGCATATCAGAATCCGTTGTGGTTACATGGATCATGATGGCAGTGGTGCTCGTGGTTTCACTGATTGTGACGCACGGTCTGAAAGTTGAACATCCCGGACGCGGACAGCTCCTTCTGGAGAACGCTGTTACGTGGTTGCAGGGCATCGGCGAGGGAATCCTCGGAGAGGAAGGAAAAGGCTATGCGCCGTATCTGACATCCGTGCTGATGTATCTGGGCGTGGCGAACCTGCTTGGTATACTGGGATTCAAGCCGCCAACCAAGGATTTGAACGTCACGGCAGCACTGGCGCTGATGAGTATTGTGCTGATTGAGACAGCAGGGATTCGGGTCAAAGGTTTAAAAGGATGGTTAAAGAGCTTTACAGAGCCGATCGCCATCGTGACACCGATCAATATCATGGAGGTATTTATCAAACCGTTGTCGCTGTGTATGCGACTGTTCGGAAACGTGCTGGGCGCGTTCGTCATCATGAAATTGATTGAATACATCCTTCCGGTAGGGCTTCCGGTATTGTTCAGCGCTTACTTTGATATCTTTGACGGTCTGATTCAGGCGTATGTATTTGTCTTTCTGACAGGGCTTTTTATCAAGGAATCAATCGAGTAATAGAAGAGAAATAGAAAATTACAAAAAGGAGACTTTATTATGGGTACAATCATTGCAATCGGAGCAGGTCTGGCAGTTCTTGCAGGCGCAGGAGCCGGAATTGGTATCGGAATCGCCACATCTAAGGCGACTGAGGCAGTCGCAAGACAGCCGGAGGCAGAGGGAAAAATCACAAAGATTCTATTGTTAGGTGCGGCACTTGCCGAGGCAACTGCTATTTATGGTTTCGTTATTGCCCTTTTGATTATTATTCTTTTAAGCTGATACGATAGAAAACGAAAGGTGGGGCAAGGCTATGTTACGGTTGGACATCAACCTGGTTTTTACGATCATCAACCTTTTAATCTGGTATGCAATTATCCGTATTTTCCTCTTTAAGCCGATCAACAAAGTGATCGATAAACGGAATGCAGCCATTCAGGAAAAGTATGATGAGGCGAAAAAGATGCAGGAAGAAGCGCAGGCGGAGAAAGAGAAATACGCAGCCTGCCAGGATGAAATAGAAGTAGAGAAAAACAAGGTGCTGGATGCGGCGCGTGCGAGTGCACGTGAGGAAGGACGCCAGCTGATTGAAAACGCCCAGAAAGAGGCAGATAAAGTCATCCGTAAGGCGGGCGAGGATGCACGCCGGGAGAAGGATAAGATGCTCGAACAGGCGAAGCATGAAATTTTGTCGCTGGTTCTGGACGCGGCGGCTGGTTCGATGAACAAGAAGTCGGATGACAGCGCTCTTTATGATGAGTTTTTGAAGAAAGCGGGTACGACGGAGAATGAAGAAACTTGATGTCTATTTACAAGAAATAAAGAGGCAGAAGATTTCTGTCGATGATCTGCAGCATGCGGCTGAGATACTGGCTGCGACACCGCAGCTTCCGGCAGAGCTTGAAAATCCGGATTTGACCCGTGAGAAGCGGGAAGATCTGGTTCGTAGCCTGTTTCCGCTGGCAGTCCGGGGAATCATCGAGGTGCTGGCACAGGATCAGACAATGAAAATGATGCCGGATCTGATTAAGGAAGCGGAGACGTTTGAAAAGCCGGATAAATATCTGCGCTGTGTGCTGGAATATGTCAAAGAGCCGGATGAAAAACAGGCAGCCGGAATCCGGAAATTTCTCTCGGAGAAATATCCGGGACGGGAACTCCGGATTGTGAAGGAAGAAAAGCCGGAGCTTGGAAGTGGTTTTATCCTCCGGGTCGGAAGTGAGGAATATGACTGGAGCACGGAGGGAAGAAAACGGGCACTGGCAGATAAATTAAAGAATCTGGTAAAAGAGCCGGATTCGGGTGATTTCCTTACCCAGAAGGGAATCATCGGGATTCTGAAAGGAAATCTGGATGGAATCGACATTTCAGCCCGTGAGATCGGTACGGTCAGCCGGGTGGGCGACGGCATCGCCTATGTGGATGGAATCGACCATGCGATGTACGGTGAGATTGTGGCGTTTGACGGCGATGTGAGAGGCATGGTACAGGATATCCGGTCGAAGGAGATCGGCTGCATCCTCTTTGGACATGCGAACACCATCGGAGAAGGAAGCCGCGCGATGCGGACCGGCAAGATGGCAGGTATACCGGTTGGCGAGGGATTTTTAGGGCGTGTTGTAGATGCGCTGGGCAATCCGATCGACAATAAAGGGGAGATTGAGGCAGCCGGATACCGTCCGGTGGAATCACCGGCGCCGGGTATTATCGAGCGTCAGTCAGTTGATACCCCGATGGAGACCGGTATCCTCTCGATCGATTCGATGTTCCCGATCGGACGCGGACAGCGTGAGCTGATCATTGGTGACCGCCAGACCGGTAAGACCTCGATCGCGGTAGATACGATGCTGAACCAAAAGGGAAAAGACGTGATCTGCATCTATGTGGCGATCGGTCAGAAGGCTTCAACGGTATCGAGACTGGTTCATACACTGGAAAAACACGGGGCGATGGAGTACAGCATCGTGCTGGCAGCGACGGCGAGTGATCCGGCGTCCTTACAGTATATCGCGCCGTATGCAGGAACGGCGCTGGCAGAATATTTCATGCATCAGGGAAAAGATGTTCTGATTGTCTATGACGATTTATCGAAACACGCGGTTGCGTACCGTGCACTGTCTCTTCTGATGGAACGTTCTCCGGGACGTGAGGCATATCCGGGCGATGTATTCTATCTGCATTCCCGTCTGCTGGAGCGCTCGGCGCGGCTTTCGGATGAGCTGGGCGGTGGTTCAATCACAGCGCTGCCGATTGTCGAGACACAGGCGGGCGATGTGTCGGCGTATATCCCGACCAACGTTATTTCCATCACAGATGGACAGATTTTCCTGGAAAGTTCGCTGTTCTTCGAGGGCATGCGCCCGGCGGTCAATGTAGGGCTTTCGGTATCGCGTGTCGGCGGCGCAGCGCAGACCAAGGCGATGAAGAAGGCAGCCGGAAGCGTACGTATCGACCTGGCACAGTACCGCGAGATGGAAGTATTTACACAGTTCAGTTCCGATCTGGATCCGGCAACCAAGGCACAGCTTGCCTACGGCAGCGGTCTGATGGAGCTGTTAAAACAGCCGCTTGAGCATCCGCTCTCGATGGAAGAGCAGGTTGTGATTCTGTATGCGGCAACGAGCCATCTGCTGGTAGATATTCCGAAGGAAAAGCTGAAAGCATTCCAGGGCGGGCTCTACGAATATATGAGAAGTTTCTACCCGCAGGTGGGCGATGCACTCCGCACGACGAAGACACTCAGCGATGATATCCAGCGAGAGATTGCGAAGGCGGTGGGCGAGTACAAGGCAAAATTCCTGAAAGCACAGGGAAATGCGCCGGAGGCAGCAGCGGATGCAAAACCGGATAAGCAGTAAGGCGGTGATGGAAGATGGCAGGACTCAGAGAGATCCAGAACCGGATCCGGAGTATTCAGGATACGCGCAAGATCACGAATGCGATGTACCTGATATCTTCGACAAAATTAAAGAAAGCCAGAAAAGAACTGGCAGAGACGGAGCCGTATTTCTATGCATTGCAAAATGTCATCCGGCGTATCCAGAGGCATCTGCCGAACATGGAAAGTCCCTATTTTGAAAAAGAAGGGCACCAGTCGAAGAAAACGGGGCTGCTGGTTATTTCCGGCGATAAAGGGCTGGCGGGTGCTTATAACCATAACATCATGAAGATGGCGGATACATTTTTAAAGGATCCTTCCCGCGAGGTACATCTGTTTGTCATCGGTGAGACGGGGCGGCAGTTTTTTGCCTCCCAGCACATCCCGATTGAAGAAAATTTCCAGTATACGGCGCAGGATCCGACGTTTAACCGGGCAAGGTGGATTGCTGGAATGCTTCTGGAACGATATTTGTCGGGTGATTTGGATGAGATCCATGTCCTGTATACAAGAATGGAAAATGTGATGCAGAGTGTGGCGAAGGATAAAAGAGTGCTTCCGATTACCAAGCCGGATATGCATGGAATGGCGATTCCGGTCGATGTGCGGCTGGAGGAGTTTTCCCTCCGGCCAACGCCGGAGGAAGCGATGAATGCGATCGTTCCGAACTATGTAGCCGGATTTATCTACGGCGCGCTGGTTGAGTCGTTCTGCAGCGAGCAGAATGCCCGTATGATGGCGATGGATGCGGCGACGGATAATGCGGATGCACTTTTAAAAGATTTGAATACGATGTACAACCGGGCGCGGCAGGCGGCGATCACACAGGAGATCACCGAAGTATGCGGCGGCGCGGCTGCACAGAGACGAGAACGAGAAGAGGAGATGAGAGTGTGATGGGAGAACAGGCGGCAAAGACAAAAAAGACCGAAACCAGCCTGCCGGAAGGCAAGATTGTCCAGGTTTCCGGTCCGGTTGTCGATGTGAAATTTGAGAGCGGTCCCCTTCCGGAGATCCGGGACGCGCTCACAGTAGAAAATCAGGGAAAGACGTGTGTGATGGAAGCTGCCAAGCACATGGGAAATAATATCGTCCGCTGCATCATGCTGTCGGCAAGCGAGGGCTTGAGCCGTGACATGAAGGTAACACCGACGGGAGAAGGCATTTCCGTTCCGGTTGGCGAAAAGACGCTTGGACGTTTGTTTAATGTTTTAGGTGAGACGGTAGATGGAGGACAAAAGCTGGATGGTGAGGAGCACTGGTGTATTCACCGGGATCCGCCGCCATTTGAGGATCAGAGCCCGGTCGCGGAGATTCTGGAGACGGGCATCAAGGTTATTGATCTTCTGGCGCCGTATTCCAAGGGCGGAAAAGTCGGTCTGTTTGGCGGCGCGGGCGTCGGAAAAACAGTCCTGATTCAGGAGCTGATCCGGAATATTGCGATGGAGCAGGGCGGTTATTCTATCTTTACGGGTGTCGGTGAGCGTTCCCGTGAGGGCAATGACCTCTGGAGTGAGATGAAGGCATCCGGTGTTCTGGAAAAGACAGCGCTCGTGTTTGGACAGATGAACGAGCCGCCGGGAGCTCGTATGAGAGTTGCAGAGACCGGGCTTACGATGGCAGAATATTTCCGTGACAAAATGCACCGGAATGTGTTACTATTTATCGATAATATTTTCCGTTATGTACAGGCAGGTTCGGAGGTTTCAGCGCTGCTTGGGCGTATGCCGTCGGCGGTTGGTTATCAGCCAACGTTAGCGAATGAGATGGGCGAGCTGCAGGAGCGGATTGCCTCGACGAAAGATGGTTCGGTCACTTCAATCCAGGCAGTCTATGTACCGGCGGATGATTTAACCGATCCGGCACCGGCGACTACCTTTACCCATCTGGATGCGACTACGGTTCTTTCCAGAAAGATCGTAGAACAGGGTATCTACCCGGCGGTCGATCCGCTGGAATCCTCGTCCCGTATTCTGGAACCGGATGTGGTCGGAGAAGAACACTATGAGACGGCCAGACGGGTGCAGGAGATTTTGCAGAAATACAAGGAATTGCAGGATATCATTGCAATTCTGGGTATGGACGAGTTGTCTGAGGAAGATAAGCTGACCGTCGGCCGCGCAAGAAAGATACAGCGCTTCTTATCCCAGCCGTTCCATGTGGCGGAAAACTTTACCGGCGTACCGGGCAAGTATGTGCCGTTAAAGGATACCGTCAAGGGCTTTAAGGCAATTCTGGATGGTGAGATGGATGCGTACCCGGAGGCAGCATTCTTCAATGTCGGAACGATCGAAGATGTAGTGGCAAAGGCGAAGAATTTAGAGAAACAGGAGGCGTAGGAACGGATGGCAGATTTTCATGTAAAAATCATATCCAGCAACCGGACATTCTATGAGGGAGTCTGCCACTGTCTGATCCTTCCGGCGGTGGACGGTGAGATGGCTGTCATGGCGCACCATGAGAGTGAGATTGTGGCAGTCAAAGCGGGAGAAATGCGTTTCCAGACGACAGAGGACGGTCCGTGGGAGGCAGCAGTCGTCGGACAGGGCTTTTGCGAGATCGCCAACAACCGTGTTATGCTGCTGGCAGATACGATCGAGAAACCGGAGGAGATCGACCGGCTCCGGGCGCAGGAGGCATTAGAGCGTGCGAAAGAGCGGCTGCGCCAGAAACAGAGCATTTCCGAGTATTACAGCACCCGCGCGGCGATGGCGAGAGCGCTGGTTCGTCTGAAAGAGACGGAAAAATTTGTGGACTAAGTGCGTTAGAGGCGGATTTGAGCCTGATGTAATTTTGTGGCAGATGCGGTTCAGAAAGAAATGACAGAAAATCAGTAAGAATGGAGAACAGGGCATGACATTACTTCAGTTAAAATACGTGGTGGAGGTGGCGGCAGCCGGAACCATCAGCGGGGCAGC
Organism: Clostridium sp. OM05-5BH; assembly: GCF_003481505.1. Lineage (NCBI taxonomy): Bacteria > Bacillati > Bacillota > Clostridia > Eubacteriales > Clostridiaceae > Clostridium > Clostridium sp. OM05-5BH. The sequence continues at coordinate 133,123 of NZ_QULJ01000005.1, forward strand.
AAAAAAACTTTATATTGCACAGCCGAGCCTCACGGCGGCGATCAAGGAACTGGAGCATGAGATTGGATTTTCCCTGTTTACTCGCACGAACAAGGGTGTGGTGATTTCCCCGGACGGGGAAGAATTTCTGGGGTATGCGAGACAGGTGATCGAGCAGGCAAACCTGATCGAGGAGCGCTATTTTGGCGCTGTGCCGCAGAAACGTCAGTTCTGTGTCTCCACCCAGCACTATTCCTTTGCCGTTGAGGCGTTTGTCGATCTGATCCGCGAGTACGGCGGAGAAGAGTACGATTTCCGTATCCGCGAGACGCAGACGTATGAGCTGATTGAGGATGTGGCGAAGCTTAGGAGCGAGGTTGGCGTGCTGTATCTGAACCGTTTTAACGAGACGGTGATCCGCAAGACGCTGCGGGAACACGACCTCAAATTTACGCGGCTTTTTATGGCAAAACCGCATGTATTTATCGGTGCGGCCAATCCGCTTGCAAGCCGCAGTTCTATCACCCTGTCGGATTTGGAACCTTATCCGCGTCTGTCCTATGAGCAGGGCGAGCACAATTCCTTTTATTTCTCCGAGGAGATCCTCAGCACGCTGGACAGCCGCAAGGACATTCTGGTGTCCGACCGCGCGACCCTGTTTAATCTTCTGATCGGGCTGAATGGGTATACGATCTGCAGCGGTGTCATCAATGAGGAACTGAACGGACCGAATATTGTAGCGATTCCGCTTGATGTGGACGATTATATGGAGATCGGTTACATTACCCACAATCGCGTGACACCGGGACGGTTTGCGGGACTGTATATTGAGGCGTTGAAGCGGAGAGTGGGAGTGCCGGTTCCCAAAGTGTCTACCCGTGAACCAATAACCAGAATTCCTGTTTCCGACAGGTGATTTTTTGGTTTGACTTTTTTTAAAACAGGAAATATAATAATACCGAAACGAGTAGCAAACGAGTGTAAATCCAGCTTTTGCTGCTCTTTTTTTATTATTTCATAAAGAATGTGCCAAGGTGCATTTTTTATGAAATTTCATAAAAATGCCATTAAAAAGTGTGTTGCAAAATAAATGCTTTTGAAATAAAGTCTTCCGGAATGGGAAAACATGAGTCAATCCGAGAGTCTTACAGAAAATATTCAAGGAATGTGCATAACCTATATTTGCTGTCACAGAAAGATGTGGGGAAAGAGGAAAATTTATTGTTGAAACCGTTTTATTTGCTGCCATTTTTAATGTGACAAATCGCAATCTTTTGCCGAAGATAGATTTATATGGAAATAGGAACGAAATCGGAAAGAGGATGATAGAATGCGGCAGAATAGAGGAATGATTTCATGTCAGCGTCCATAATCAGCACTTCCTTTTTGTAAGAAATGTGGTATACTCGATAGAACATGAAAACCATATTAAAAAGGTGAAAAGCAGAATGAATCATATTTCAATTACAACCCTGGAAGCGCCGGAGCTGGATATCTACGCCCGGCTGAGCGAGGGGCAGTTATTTCATTATAATGAACCAAAGGAAGGTCTTTTCATTGCGGAAAGCCCGAAGGTCATCGGGCGGGCGCTCGACGCGGGATATGAGCCGGTTTCTTTTCTGATGGAAGAACGCCATATTGAGACAGAAGGGCGGGAGATTCTGGAACGCCCGGAGTGTGCGGGAGTGCCTGTGTTTACGGCACCATTTGATGTGTTGACGCGCCTGACCGGCTTTAAACTGACGCGCGGGATGCTGTGTGCGGTGAAACGGAAGAAAATGCCGGGGAGCGAGGAAATCTGTGCAGATGCCAGACGGATCGCGATTCTTGAGAATGTAGAAAATCCTACGAATGTGGGGGCGATTTTCCGGTCAGCGGCGGCGCTCTTTATGGATGCGGTGCTTCTGACACCGGGATGCAGTGACCCGCTGTACCGCCGCGCAAGCCGTGTCAGTATGGGAACAGTGTTTCAGGTGCCGTGGACGTACATTCCGAAGGGCGACTGGGCGGAGAACAGTATGGAAACGCTTAAGAAGCTGGGATTTCTCACGGCGGCGATGGCGCTCAGTGACCGTTCCGTGAGTATCGCGGATCCGGCGCTTTCGCAGGAAGAAAAATTAGCAATCATTCTCGGAACCGAGGGTGACGGGTTGGCGGCATCGACGATCGCGGCGTGCGATTACACCGTGAAAATCCCGATGTCACACGGTGTGGATTCGCTCAACGTGGCAGCAGCGAGTGCAGTGGCGTTCTGGCAGCTGGGCATGGGAAATAGGAAATAAAGTTCTGGCTGTGTAAAAAAAATGTACATTGGTTAAATGCGTTTCAAATGCCAGAAATGAGTGCGGAAATGGATGGAAAGAATCGTTTGGAGGAAGGAGAAAATAGAATGAAGTGTCCAAAATGCGGACAGGAAGCAGTTGGGAATTTTTGCAGTAACTGCGGAACTCCGCTTGTAAATGATACAGTACGCCGAGAACAGGAAACGGTGGGAAGAAAGCCGGAAAATAGCTATGACGACGGTAATTCAGAACAGCGGAATCCAGCTCGGATGGAATCGGATGAGAAAAAGGCGGAATCAGGCTCTGGATCGAAACGAAACAGTCAGGAAAAGCGGAGCAGCCAGAGTCAGGACGCACAGAAGCGTGAGGAAGAGCGCCGCGACAATGAACGCTGCCAATCCCAGGCACAGGAGGATGCCCGCCGTGACCGTGAAGCGGCATCGCGCAGACGACAGGACGCGAGACGTTCTTCTTCCAGCGCGAAAGAGGATAAGCGGGATGCAAAACAGCAGAAGCAGATGGAAAAACGCCTTCATGCTCTGGAGTCGGAGCGGGAGCGCTCAGAGCGTCAGAAAAACCGGATGGAGCGCAGCCACCAGCGGGAACTGGAACGCCAGTCCCGGGAGGCAGAGCGCACCAGACGGGCGGCGGAGCGCAGTGAGGCGCATACGCAGAGTGACTCAAATGACGGTCCGTCCGTGCTGGATGTGACGGCAGCCGGAGTAACTGGCGTGGTTGTGCTGATGGCGCGCGTGATGCAGGCAGCCAGTTTTCTTCTGATGGCGGGAATCACCTGGGCGAATGCGAAGGCATTTCGGTATGGCGGCGACGATCTGGGTTATATCGGAACTATGATTACCGAGGAAAATTATGGTCTGGGACTCTATGTAGGGATTGGCGTATTTCTGGTACTGATGGGCGCGATCTGGTGCCTGTGGATTCTGTCAGGCAAGCACGCGGGTGGTAAAGTACGGCTGCAAAAATACGATACGGGGCGCGGATTTATCCCGTTTATAATCATCCTTGTTCTGGTATTAGTAGCCGGTCCGGCAGCGTACCTGATGCCGAAGAATGCGGGCAGCTTACAGCCGATTGTGGACGGCGGCTATGCGGCGCTGGAGGCGATCAATGCGAACCACGGATTTCTGCTGTTCTGCAGCATCGGAGGCGCGATCCTTTCGTTTATCCGGAAAATGCTGCTGGTATAATTTTATAATTCATCTAATTGCCCGAACTGATACCCCATTTCCTCCCATTTTGCCAGAAGTTCATCGAGAATCTGAGCGTTGGTCTGCGAAGTGCTGTGCAGAAGGACGATCGCGCCGGGGTGGATGCGCGTCAGAAGCTTGGAAAATGCTTCTTCTTTGGATGGCTGCTGATCCTGCATCCAGTCCACATAGGCGAGACTCCAGAAAAAGGTCTTGTAGCCGAGCTCCTTTGCCATCTGCAGGTTCGATTCACTGTATTTGCCCTGCGGCGGACGGTAATATTTTTTCATTGTCTGCCCGGTGACGGACTGGTAGAGTGTTTCCAGGGCAGTCAGCTCCTTTTCAAATGCTGCTTTGTCGGAAATGCGGGACATATCGGGATGGTGATACGTGTGGTTGGCGACGGTGTGACCCTCTGCGATCATTTGTTTTACCAGTTCAGGACTGGTTTCGAGATAGTTGCCGACGACGAAAAAGGTTGCCGGGACATGGTGTTTTTTCAGTGCTTCCAGAATGGCAGGTGTGCAGCCGTTTTCATATCCGGCGTCGAAGGTCAGATAGATGACGGGCTTGGAGGTATCGCCTACATAGAAAGCATCAAAATTTTTTAAAGTGTCGGCGGAGGCATTGCCGACCGGTGTCTGCCCTGGACTGGGAAATCCAAGTCCCCAGTTTCCATCTGCGGAAACCGGAATCGAACCGGAATCAAAGGCAGGCGGGAGCGAGCCACAGGCGATAACAGGCGCTGAAACCGTGTGCCCGGATGGACGGCGCAGGAAATGTGCGGCAGTCTGCCCGGCGAAGAAAGCGATGGCAAACAGGGCGGGAACCAGCAGCGGGGAAATGATGTGCCGGAAACGTGATGGAACAAAATGCATGGGAAAATGAATGAACATGATGTGACCTGAAAGATATATTTTCATAAATATATGAAAGAAGGGGGAACATCATGTTTTTATTATAATTTGCTGTCCGTGAAATGCACCGAATCGGAAAAACCAAGCGGTACCATATAACAAATTTTATGTGCTGACATAACAAATTAATGCTTGTCATGCCCTTTGTACCTATGTTATTATTATAACGATGCTTAGATGAGATGCTCCGAACCCTTGAACAAGGGGAGCTGGATGAAAAGCAGACCATGAAATTATGATGAAATAAATAAGAGAAACAAGGAGGATGTTGAAGGATGAAGCCTTATAGCGAGATGACGAAAGAAGAACTTCTGGAACTTAAGCGTGATCTGAGCGATCAGTACCGGGAGTTTCAGGGCAAGAATCTGACGCTGGATATGTCACGCGGTAAGCCAAGTGCAGAGCAGCTTGATTTATCGATGGGAATGATGGACGTACTGAGCAGCGACAGTGATCTGACCTGCGAAGATGGGACAGACTGCCGCAATTACGGCGGTCTGGACGGTATCAGCGAGGCGAAGGAGCTGTTAGCGGATATGATCGAGGTTCCGGCTGACAATATCATTATCTATGGAAACTCCAGCCTGAACGTAATGTACGACACCATCTCCCGTTCTGTGACTCATGGCGTTATGGGAAATACCCCGTGGTGCAAGCTTGACAAGGTTAAATTCCTGTGTCCGGTACCGGGATATGACAGACATTTCTCCATTACTGAATATTTTGGCATCGAGATGATCAACATTCCGATGACCGCAGATGGTCCGGATATGGATCTGGTAGAGCAGTATGTGACAACCGACCCGACCGTAAAGGGAATCTGGTGCGTTCCGAAGTACTCTAACCCGACCGGCAATTCCTACTCCGATCAGACGGTACGCCGTCTGGCACGCATGCATCCGGCTGCTCCGGATTTCCGTATCTACTGGGACAATGCATACGGTATCCATCATTTATATGACGATGAGCAGGATCATGTGCTGGAGATTCTGGCAGAATGTAAGAAAGCCGGTAACCCGGATATGGTTTACAAATTCTCTTCAACTTCCAAGATTACCTTCCCGGGTTCTGGTATTGCGGCAATCGCAACTTCCCACAACAACCTGGACGATATCAAGAAGCAGTTAAAGATCCAGACTATCGGTCATGATAAGGTGAATCAGCTCCGCCACGTGCGTTTCTTCAAGGATATCCACGGCATGGTAGAGCACATGAGAAAGCACGCCAACATCCTGCGTCCGAAATTCGAGGCTGTTGAGAACATTCTCGACCGCGAGTTAGGCGGACTGGAGATTGGTACCTGGACAAAACCGCACGGCGGCTACTTCATTTCCTTTGATTCCCTGAACGGCTGTGCGAAGGAGATCGTTGCGAAGTGCAAGAAAGCAGGCGTTGTTATGACCGGAGCCGGTGCAACTTATCCATATGGCAAGGATCCGGAAGACCGCAACATCCGTATTGCTCCGTCCTATCCGCCGCTGCAGGATCTGATCATTGCAACTGAGCTCTTCACTCTCTGCGTGAAGCTGGTCAGCGTAAACAAGCTGTTAGAGGAAATGTAATAGCAGGAGTAACTGTAAATGCAGAAGACAGTTACGTTTCAATCATAAAACTGCCGGATCAGAGTCCGGTGTGTTACAGAAAGTACAGGAATTGTATGGGGATGTCGAAGGACCGCTGCCCATACAATTCTTTTTTCGGAGAAAAAGTGATGATAAAGGAAAAATTATCCCTGCTCTGGGGAAAGTTTGTAAACAGGGAGACGATATCGTATCTGATATTTGGTGTCCTGACGACGCTGGTGGACTGGATTTCCTATGCGGTTTTCCGCCACAACGGCATGAACTACCGTATGGCGACGATCTGCTGTCAGGCGGCGGCGATCCTGTTTGCATATGTGACAAACAAGATCTGGGTATTCCGAAGCTACAATTTCCGCCCGTTATATCTTCTTAAGGAAATGGCTTCGTTTTTCTCCTGCCGTATTCTCACATCGGTGTTCACGTATGTGGCGATGATCGTGATGGTAGACGGCATGGGAATCAAACAGGATATGATCTGTAAGATTGTGGTATCAGCGATCTCGCTGGTGCTGAATTATATTTGCAGTAAATTATTTATTTTCAAAAAGAAAGAATCCTCGAAATAGGGCTGTGTGGGGAAATGACAGCGGAAATGGATGCTGAAGACAGACCGGAAAAGCCGGAAAGAGTAGAGAAAACGCCGCCTGAACAGGATTCTGGATGGAGGGAAGATGGAGCAAAGAGAACGAGACGAAAGTTCCAGTAAACTGGAAGAAGCACTCAGGGAGCTTACGGGAGCGGAAACAACGGGGAAAATAGAGGAGTATGAGAACGAGCGGGAAGGTGCGGACGTGGATTCGGAGACCGCCTGTACAGATATGAGACGCGCTGAACGAATGCCGGCCTGGAGACAGGAAGAAGATGCCAGAAAATCTAAACTTTCAGAGTCCAGAGCAGATGTCGTTAATGAGTTGAATGATGATGACTGGGAGCAGGAAGAATTAGATGAATTAGATGAGTGGGATGAACCAGCGAAATCACCCCGCGGAATGGGCCGCCTGGCTGCGGTTTTCCGTCCGTCGGATGATCTCCTGGCGGCATTTTTCCTGCCGGTGGTGATTTTGATACTGATTTTTGCATACCGCGGTATTTTCCCTTTTGGGCAGGAAAGCTTCCTGCGGACGGATATGTACCACCAGTATGCGCCATTTTTCTCGGAATTCCGGCATAAGCTTTTAAGTGGCGAGAGCCTGCTTTACAGCTGGGATGTCGGCATGGGCGTAAACTTTGCCGCGCTCTATGCGTACTATCTGGCGAGCCCGTTCAACTGGCTGCTGCTGTTATGCCCGTCGTCCCTGATTATCGAATTTATGACCTACATGATCGTGTTCAAGAGCGGTCTGGCGGGTCTTTTGATGGCGTGGTATCTGAAAAAGCACACGGGTTCGCAGAAGTTTGGAGCGTGCTATTTCGGCGTATTCTATGCGCTGTCCGGCTATATGGCGGCGTATAGCTGGAATATCATGTGGCTGGACTGCATCGTGCTGCTGCCGCTGATCCTGCACGGCCTGGAGCGGCTGGTGCGCGAAAAAAAAGGGCTTTTTTACTGCCTGATGCTGGGACTTTCAATCTTGTCCAATTACTATATATCAATTATGATATGCCTTTTCATGATGATTTACTATGTGGCGCTCCTGTTTCTGGAGAAACGGTCAGGGTGGAAAGATTGTCTGCACAGCTTTTTCCTGTTTGGCATGTATTCACTTTTGGCGGGCGCGCTGGCGGCGGGGGTGCTTCTGCCGGAGATTGCGGCGCTTCAGAGTACGGCATCGGGGGATTTTAATTTTCCGACTACGCTGGAAATCTACTTCCCGATCTTTGACATGATCGCACGGCACATCGGAAATGTACAGGTGGAGACGGGACTCGACCATTGGCCGAACCTCTACTGCGGCGTGGCAGTGTATATTTTTATGGGACTGTATTTCTTAAACCGCCGGATTGCGATCCGGGAAAAGGTGGTGTACGGTGTACTGCTGCTCTTTTTCTATGCCAGCTTTTCATTCAACGTGCTGAATTTTATCTGGCATGGCTTCCATTATCCGAACAGCCTGCCGTGCCGCCAGTCGTTTATCTATATCGCGCTGGTGCTGACGATGTGTTTCCGGGCGTATCTATATCTGGATGAAATATCCAAACGGCAGTTTGCCGGGGTGACATCCGCCGCGATTGGCTACGTGATTCTGGCAGAAAAGCTGGTGACGGACGATGCGTTTGAGCCGGTTGTCTGGTATGTGGCAGTGGTGCTTCTGCTGCTGTATCTGGGCGTCTTTTATTTCTATCAAAATAAAGAACATTTCGCGTTCACGGCGGCGCTTCTGGCGATGGCGCTGGTAAGTGTGGAGGCGCTTGCCAATATGGCGGCAACGAGTATTCCGACGACGAGCCGGACTGATTATGTGGCAGACAATCAGGATGTTGCAGCGGTGACAGAGCCGCTCAAAAAGACGGAATTTTACCGGATTGATAAAACGAATGCGCGCACGAAAAATGATGGCGCGTGGATGCATTTTCCATCCGTATCTCTGTTTTCATCGGTGGCAAATGCCGGGATGACGGATTTCTTCAAACAGATGGGCTGCGAAGGTTCGACGAACGCATACAGCATCGTGGGAAGTACGCCGCTGGTGGATTCGTTATTTTCAATCAAATATGCACTCTATGAGGGCAAGCAGGACAATCCGCGCCTGTCGCTCTATGCATTTTCAGGTGACACGTACCTCTATGAGAATCCGTGGACGCTGCCGCTCGGCTTTATCCTGCCGGACATAGTAGAAACGGGCTGGAAACGCGATCTTTCTTCGCCAGCGGATGTCCAGAACGATTTATCGGATGTGCTGGGCGTGCCGGAGTGCCTGATTTTCACGGACGGGGAGGAGCAGGGGAATCGTTTTTCCTTTACAGCACCGGAAGATGGGGAGTATTATATAAGTGTCGCAAACCGTCAGATTGATTCGGTTAAACTGGATGTCGGCGGGGAGAGCCGCAGTATTGATACGCTGAAACGCGGGTATCTGGTGGAAACTGGATATGTGAAGGCAGGCACATTGATTCTGCTGGAGAGCAATGACAGTGTCGGAAGCATGGACGCGAGCGCGTACCGCTTTGACGAAGCCGGGCTGCGTGCGCTCTATGAGCGCCTCAACCAGCATCCATTTGAACTGGAAACATTGGGCGAGGAGGCGATGAAGGGCACGATCGACGCGGGCGAGGGCGGAACGCTGTTCCTCACGATCCCGTATGACGAGGGCTGGACGGTCACGGTGGATGGAAAAGAAGCTATCACGCGTCCGGTCTGGAAGGCATTTACCGGCGTGGAACTGACGGCGGGAACCCATACGGTGGAACTCAGGTATTATCCGCAGGGACTGCATGAGGGACTGCTGATCAGCGGAGGTGCGCTGTTTGTGCTGGCGGTGATTGTGGCTTCTATGTATATAAGGAAGAAGAAGCAGGGGAAAACTTCTGCAAAAATGAGAAGAACGGTGGAAAAAGAGCCGGATGGCGATTTGAAACTGAGAAATTGAGATACAAAATTTATAGAAAAGAGGTTAAAATCATGAAAAAGCTGGAAGAATATGTAAGAAGCATTCCGGACTTCCCGGAGCCGGGTATCATTTTCCGCGATATTACTACGATTTTACAGGATGCAGACGGACTGCAGCTTGCGATCGACGGAATCCAGAAATCCTTAGAGGGTGTGGATTATGATATCGTGGTTGGTCCGGAGTCCCGCGGGTTTATTTTCGGCGTGCCGGTTGCATATGCGATGCACAAGGGATTCGTGCCGATCCGCAAGAAAGGCAAACTGCCGTGCAAGACGGTATCTGTAAGCTACGATCTGGAGTATGGCAGCGCGGTTCTGGAGATGCATGAGGATGCCATTAAACCGGGACAGAAGGTAGTTATCGTTGACGACCTGATCGCAACCGGCGGAACGACCGAGGCGATTGTCAAGCTCATCGAGAAGATGGGCGGCGAGGTTGTAAAAATCTGCTGCGTGATGGAGCTGGCAGGCTTAAAGGGACGCGAAAAACTGAACGGATATGCGGTGGATGCCCTAATTACCTATGAGGGGAAATAGATAACGGTTCACGGGTAGGCACTTTTGGAACCGAAAGTGCCGTAAGAAAACGTGGCGACAGCAGGAATTTGCCGTATTTAAATGCGAAGCCACGGCAAATTCCGTTACTGGGCATGTATGCGTGAACAGTAACAAAATAGTTTGCCGTTGCATTTTTTGTCAAATATTCGTATAATAGGGGTATTCTATATAATATTTTATTTCATTTGCGTGAACCGCTTTCCGGATTCCGAACGGCAGGCGTTTCAGTTATCTACGGAAGGGTCAGGAGGCATATATGGGAAATTTGGATAAAATAAAAAAGCTGGATCAGGAAATTGAAGCGCCGGCGGATTTTACGAGTCCGGAGGTACTGTATAATGAGTTGATTGCCGCCATTCGCAAGTACCATCCGTCGGATGACATCAGCATGATTGAGAAAGCGTACCAGATCGCGTATGACGCACATAAGGACCAGAGGCGTAAATCAGGTGAACCGTATATCATTCATCCGCTCTGTGTGGCGATCATTCTGGCGGATCTGGAGCTGGATAAAGAGACTCTGGTGGCAGGTATCCTGCACGATGTCGTGGAAGATACGGTCATGACAGAGGAGGAGATCACGGCGATCTTTGGCGAGGAGGTAGCACTTTTAGTAGACGGCGTTACCAAGCTGACCCAGATCTCGTGGACGATCGATAAAGTAGAGATTCAGGCGGAAAACCTGCGTAAGATGTTCTTAGCGATGGCGAAGGACATCCGGGTTATCCTGATTAAGCTGGCAGACCGTCTGCACAATATGCGGACGCTTCAATATATGAAGCCGGAAAAACAGAAAGAAAAGGCGCGTGAAACGATGGATATCTACGCGCCTATTGCTGATCGTCTCGGTATTTCCAAGATCAAGACCGAGCTGGATGATTTGTCTCTCAAATATCTCCAGCCGGAGGTTTACAAAGAATTGTCCGAAAAACTGGCGCTCCGTAAGGACACCAGGGAGGCGTTTATCCATAAGATTATGGATGAAGTCAAGAAACATATGGACGATGCGGGCATCGAAGCCAAGGTAGACGGCCGTGTGAAACATTTCTTCAGCATCTATAAAAAGATGGTAAACCAGGACAAGACGCTGGATCAAATCTATGATATTTTTGCGGTCCGGATTATCGTGGAGAGCGTGAAAGACTGTTATGCGGCGCTCGGTGTCATCCATGAGATGTACAAACCGATTCCGGGACGTTTTAAAGATTATATTGCCATGCCGAAACCGAATATGTACCAGTCGCTGCATACGACTCTGATTGGCAGCAGTGGACAGCCGTTTGAGATTCAGATCCGCACCTATGAGATGCACCGTACCGCTGAGTATGGTATCGCGGCACACTGGAAATATAAGGAGAGCGGCAGCAGCAAGGCGGCGATCGACAGCGCCGAGGCAAAGCTTTCCTGGCTGCGTGAGATCCTGGAATGGCAGCGGGATATGTCCGATAATAAAGAGTTCTTAAGTCTCTTAAAGAGTGATCTGGATCTCTTTACGGATGATGTATACTGCTTTACCCCGACGGGTGATGTCAAGAACCTGCCGAGCGGTTCCACCCCGATCGATTTTGCGTATTCGATCCACAGTGCGGTCGGCAACAAGATGGTTGGTGCCCGTGTCAACGGAAAACTGGTCAACATCGATTATGTCATTAAAAATGGTGACCGTGTCGAGATTATTACCTCCCAGAATTCCAAGGGACCGAGCCGCGACTGGCTGAAACTGGTTAAGAGTACACAGGCGAAGAATAAGATCAACCAGTGGTTCAAGAGCGAGCTGAAAGAGGACAATATCCTGCGCGGCCGTGCGCTTCTGGATAAATATTGTAAGGCGAAGGACATCAATTATTCAGAGTTAAATAAACCGGAATATATGGAAAAGGTCATGAAGCGCTATGCGTACCGTGACTGGGATTCCGTTCTGGCATCGATCGGACATGGCGCCCTCAAAGAGGGACAGGTCATCAACAAGATGCTGGATGAGCGCAACAAGAAGTTAAAGAAGGAAGTAACCGACACGACGATCCTCGATAACATGGCGTCGGATGGAAACAAGGTTCCGGTGATCGCAGCCGGGAAGTCGAAGAGCGGTATCGTTGTCAAGGGAATCCACGATCTGGCGGTTCGTTTTTCGAAGTGTTGCAGCCCGGTTCCGGGCGATGAGATCGTCGGATTTGTCACAAGGGGACGCGGTATCTCGATCCACCGGACGGACTGCATCAATGTGATGAATCTGCCGCAGGAAGAGCGTGAGCGCCTGATTGAAGCCGAGTGGCAGCAGCCGGAAGCACAGACGGGCACGGAAAAATATTCCACCGAAATCAAGATCTATGCGAACAACCGCATCGGTATGTTTGTGGATATTTCCAAGGTATTTACCGAGCGCCAGATCGATATTACCTCGATGAATGTGCGGACAAGCAAGCAGGGCAAGGCGACGATCGTCATGACGTTCGATATTCACGGAATTGAGGAATTAAATAAATTATCTGATAAACTCAGACAGATTGAAGGAGTATTAGATATAGAGAGAACTGCCGGATAAGCGGTTCTCTCTATATTTCACAGGTACTTACACCCTGTGAAAGTTTCACATATTATTAGGAGGAAAAGATGGAGATAAAACGGCTGATCGTGGGAATGGTCCAGACGAACTGTTATATTGCGGTGCATCCGGAGACGAAAGAAGCTGTGATTGTCGATCCGGGCGATGAGGCGGCGCGGATCGAGGATGCACTGGCGCAGACCGGAGCGAAGGCAAAGGCGATTCTGCTGACTCATGGACATTTTGACCATGTGACGGCGATGGAAGAGCTGAGACGGGATCTGGGCGTGCCGGTCTATGCCTGTGAGCAGGAGCAGGCGGTCTTGGCGGATCCGGATAAGAACCTGTCCGTCCAGTTTCAGGGCGGCGGTCTGCATCTGAAAGCGGATATGCTTTTGAAGGATGGAGAGACGTTCGAGGCAGCGGGCTACACGTTCCAGATGCTTCATACACCGGGACATACGGAAGGTTCCTGTTGTTATTATGTAAAATCAGAGAAGGTGCTGTTTTCGGGAGATACCTTATTTGAAGGTTCTTACGGACGCATCGATTTCCCGACTGGAAGCGGACGTCAGATGATTCATTCGGTGGCAGATATCCTTCTGAACCTGCCGGATGATACGAATGTATATCCGGGACACATGGGATATACGACGATCGCCGACGAAAAACAGTACAATCCGCTGGCAGGATACAGGGGGCGCGAAGCATGATAGCGATTTTGTTAAATGACGCGTCCTTTGAACAGGATATCCGTGAGCTCCTGATGGCATTTTATCCGGGCGAGACATTTACGCACAAGGAAGAGGAAGCCGGGGAGGCGGAGCTGATTGTACGGGGAGTCCGGGACGGAAACTCGTTTTCACTGGATGTGACGCCGGTGAAGAAAGAAGCTGTTCACTTTGCTTTGATTTATCCGGATTTTTCCAACCGTTTTGAGACGAAAAATGAGATCAAACAGACGTTATACCGTCTTTTGAGTGTCCAGACCGGCAGAGAGCTTCCGTGGGGGACGCTTACCGGCATCCGTCCGACGAAGATTGCGCTCACGAAGCTGTATGATGGCTGGACGGACGAGCAGATCGAGACCTATATGCGCGAGACGTATTTCACCAGCAAGGAAAAGATCGATCTGAGCATCGACGTGGCAGAGCGCGAGAGACGCCTGCTGTCCACGATCGATTATGAGAATGGGTACAGCCTGTATGTGGGAATCCCGTTCTGTCCGACGACCTGCCTGTACTGTTCGTTTACGTCGTTTCCGATTGTGAAATGGGAAAAACGGATGGACCTCTACAAAGAGGCGCTTTTTAAGGAAATGGAATATGTGGCGGAGCAGATGAAGGATCGCCCGCTTTCGACCATCTATTTTGGAGGCGGCACACCGACCTCGTTAAATCCGCAGGATCTGGATGAGATCCTGACAAAGGTGGAAGAATTATTCCCGGTGGAACAGGCAGTTGAATTTACCGTTGAGTCGGGACGTCCGGACAGCATCACGCGCGAAAAGCTGCAGGTGCTCCGGAATCACGGCATTTCCCGTATTTCCATCAATCCGCAGACGATGAAGCAGGCGACGCTTGACCTCATCGGACGCCGTCATACGGTGGAGGATGTGAAGGAAAAATTCCTGCTGGCGCGGGAGTTGGGATTTGACAATATCAATATGGACCTGATCGTGGGTCTGCCGGAGGAGACGATCGACGATGTCCGCCAGACAATGGAGGAGATCAAGGCACTCAGACCGGACAGCGTGACGGTGCATTCGCTGGCGATCAAGCGCGCGGCGCGCCTGAATATCTATAAGGAGCGCTACGGAAATCTGAAGATTGTCAATACACAGGAGATGATTGACCTGACCGCGCAGTATGCCGAGGAGATGGGACTGAAACCGTACTATCTCTACCGCCAGAAAAATATGGCGGGCAATTTTGAAAATGTCGGTTATGCGGTTCCGGGCAAGGAATGTCTCTATAATATATTGATTATGGAAGAAAAACAGACGATCGCCGCCTGCGGTGCGGGAACGACTACCAAGGTTTATTTCCCGGCAGAAAACCGGATTGAGAGGGCGGAGAACGTCAAGGAAGTTGAGCAGTATATCGACCGGATCGATGAGATGATCGGGCGGAAAGAGAAGCTGCTTGGACGAAGAGAGTAAAAACGAAAAATTCACAGATACAGGGTGTCAGATGCAGAAAAACACTTTGTAACAGAGAAACATAAAAATCCAGTTTCCAGCATGGAAAAGTGAAGTTTTCTTTGCGCGGGAAATATGGTCGCAGAAAGACATAGAAGGAGTTTGACACATGGCTTTAAAGAAAAAACCAGTTACAGGCATGAAGGACATTCTTCCGGGCGAGATGGAGATCCGGGATTATGTGCTGAATATCATCAAAGATACCTACCGCGGATACGGCTTCTCAGCGATCGAGACTCCGTGCGTGGAGCACATTGAGAACCTGACCAGCAAGCAGGGCGGCGACAATGAGAAGCTGATCTTCAAGATTTTAAAGAGAGGCGAGAAGCTGAACGTCGAGGCAGCACAGACAGAGGCAGATGTCGTAGACGGTGGTCTCCGCTATGACTTAACTCTGCCGCTCAGCCGTTATTATGCAAACAATTCTGCTAATTTATCAGCGCCGTTCAAGGCGCTGCAGGTCGGAAGCGTATGGCGTGCCGATCGTCCGCAGAAGGGGCGTTTCCGTCAGTTTGTACAGTGTGATATCGATATTTTAGGTGATGCGACAAACCTGGCTGAGATCGAGGAGATTCTGGCGCTTACCAAGGCGCTGAAGCGCATCTGCCCGGACAAGGCATACACTGTCCGCGTCAATGACCGTGCGATCTTAAAGGGCATGGCAGATTACAGCGGATTTCCGGAAAATGAGACCGATAAGGTATTTATCATTCTCGATAAGATGGATAAGATCGGTCTGGACGGTGTCCGCGAAGAGCTGCTTGCAGAAGGTTATGCGCCAGAGGCGGTTGAGAAATACACCGGACTTCTGGCAGAGATTCAGAACGATGCGGCAGGCGTCCGCGCGCTGGGCGAGAAGCTCTCCGGCGTGATGGATCCGGCAAAGGCAGAGAATCTGGCAACGATCATGGAGACTGTTAAAGCGGTTGCAGACATCGAATTCGGTCTTGAATTTGACCCGACGCTGGTGCGCGGCATGGGCTACTATACCGGAACGATTTTTGAGGTTTCCATGGAAGGCTTCGGCGGCTCCGTTGCAGGCGGCGGACGTTACGACAAGCTGATCGGCAAATTTACCGGCGTCGATACACCGGCGTGCGGATTTTCCATCGGTTTTGAGCGTATCATCACGATCCTGATGGATTCCGGTTTCAAAGTACCGGAGGCAGCCGGCAAGAAAGCATTCCTGTATGAGAAAGGTTTAAGCGGCGAGCAGTTCCGTGCCGTCTTAAAGAAAGCACAGGAAGAGCGCGCTAACGGCACCCGCGTGGCAGTCGCACAGATGAACAAGAACAAGAAATTCCAGAAGGAGCAGCTGGCGAAGGACGGCTACGAGGAGATCGTGGAATTTTACAAAGACAGTTTGAAGTGATTCAGTTTTTGAATTTTTCAGATAAAACTATAATAAACGGAGGAAATACTATCATGGCAGAATCTATGGCAGGACTGAAACGTTCCCATCGCTGTACCGAGCTGGGAACTGCCAATATCGGTGAGAAAGTAACCGTTATGGGCTGGGTTCAGAAGAGCAGAAATAAAGGCGGCATTATTTTCGTGGATCTGCGGGATCGTTCCGGTATCCTGCAGCTGATCTTCGAGGAAGCTGACTGCGGCGCTGAGAGCTTTGCAAAGGCAGAAAAGCTGAGAAGCGAGTTCGTTATCGCTGTAACCGGACGCGTAGAGGCACGTTCCGGTGCAGTAAATGAAAACTTAAAGACAGGTGCGATTGAGATCCGCGCGGATTACCTCCGCATTTTGGCAGAGTCTGAGACACCGCCGTTCCCGATCGAGGAGAACTCCAAAACCAAAGAGGATCTTCGCCTGAAATACCGTTACCTGGATCTGAGACGTCCGGATATCCAGAGAAACCTGATGACAAGAAGCCGCGTGGCTATCCTGACCCGTGCATTCTTAGCAGAGGAAGGCTTCCTTGAGATTGAGACTCCGACTCTGATTAAAAGTACTCCGGAGGGCGCGAGAGACTACCTGGTACCGAGCCGTGTACATCCGGGCAGCTTCTATGCACTGCCGCAGTCTCCGCAGCTGTTAAAACAGCTTCTGATGTGTTCTGGATATGACCGCTACTTCCAGCTGGCACGCTGCTATCGTGACGAGGACTTAAGAGCCGATCGTCAGCCTGAGTTTACCCAGATCGATATGGAGCTTTCTTTCGTTGACGTTGAGGACGTTCTGGATGTCAATGAGCGTCTGTTAAAGAAGCTCTTCAAGGAGATCTGCAATTACGATCTGCAGCTTCCGATCCAGCGTATGACCTGGCGCGAGGCAATGGATCGTTTCGGTTCCGATAAGCCGGATCTGCGTTTCGGCATGGAGCTGAAAAATGTATCGGATGTAGTAAAAGACTGCGAGTTTGTTGTATTTAAGAGCGCACTGGAAAATGGCGGCTCTGTCCGCGGTATCAACGCAGAAGGACAGGGCGCTATGCCGAGAAAGAAGATCGATGCGCTGGTTGAGTACGCAAAAGGCTTTGGTGCAAAAGGTCTTGCATATCTGGCAATCCATGAGGACGGTACCTACAAGTGCTCCTTCTCCAAGTTCATGAAGCCGGAAGAGCTGGATGCACTGGTGGCTGCTATGGGCGGTAAGCCGGGCGATCTGCTTCTGTTCGCAGCTGACAAGGATAAAGTTGTATTTGATGTACTTGGAAACTTACGTCTGGAGATCGCTAGACAGCTTGACCTCTTAAAGAAGGATGATTTCAAGTTCCTGTGGGTAACCGAGTTCCCGCTGCTTGAATATTCAGAAGAAGAGGATCGCTACGTAGCTATGCACCATCCATTTACCATGCCGATGGAAGAGGATCTTCCGCTGATCGATACCGATCCGGGCAAGGTACGTGCAAAAGCATACGATATCGTCCTGAACGGTACCGAGATGGGCGGCGGTTCTGTCCGTATCCATCAGGCAGACATCCAGGAGAAGATGTTTGAGGTTCTTGGATTCACGAAGGAGAAAGCACAGGAGCAGTTCGGCTTCCTGTTAGACGCATTCAAATACGGAGTACCGCCGCACGCTGGTCTGGCTTACGGTATGGACCGTATGGTTATGCTGATGGTCGGCGCAGACAGCATCCGCGACGTCATCGCATTCCCGAAGGTAAAAGATGCTTCCTGCCTGATGATGGAAGCGCCGTCTCAGGTTGATCCGAAACAGCTTGAAGATCTTTCCATTGGTGTGGTCGAGAGCGATGAAGCGGAGAAGACCGAAGAATAAAATATAAGATATGGAACAGCCTGGGAAGACTGTGAAATAGAAAGCAAACAGGGCTGGATGAGAAATGCAGGGAAATACTGGATTTTGTCGGACAGTCCTGTTTTGCGTGTGAGATGAAAAAGTTCCATTTGTCCTTGGCAACTGAATATATAAATTGCTTGCATTGGGGAGCCCAGGAGGATGGAAAAGGACTCTCTTTTCTATATGTGGTAGAAACTATGAATCTTTTGTGAACCTATGGAATCTCCCACCCGGATCTGCTAAAATACAGACAGATTGAGAATGTAATCAGGATATGACAGCGTGGAAAGAGGTTCTGTCATACACGGCAGAGTAAAATAAATGAGGTGAAGATTTTATGGATAAGATTAAAATACTGGTCGTGGACGATGAGGCGAGGATGCGGAAGCTGGTGAAGGACTTCCTTTCGATTAAAGGGTATCAGGTGCTGGAAGCCGGGGACGGCGAGGAGGCGGTGGATCTGTTTTTCCAGCAGAAGGACATCGCACTGATTCTTCTGGATGTGATGATGCCGAAGATGGATGGCTGGGAGGTTGTGAAGACGATCCGCAAGTATTCGCAGGTGCCGATCATCATGCTGACGGCGAGAGGAGAGGAGAGCGACGAGCTGCAGGGCTTTAATCTGGGCGTGGATGAGTATATTTCCAAACCGTTCAGTCCGAAGATCCTGGTCGCACGTGTGGAGGCGATCCTGCGCCGCAGCAACGGCGGCAGCCAGGATGTGATCGATGTGGGCGGCATCCACATTGATAAGACGGCACATCAGGTCAGCGTGGATGGAAAACCGGTGGATTTAAGCTACAAGGAATTTGAGCTGATGACGTATTTTGCAGAGAATCAGGGAATTGCGCTTTCGAGAGAAAAAATTCTGAATAATGTATGGAATTATGATTATTTCGGCGATGCGCGGACGATCGATACGCATGTGAAGAAGCTTCGGAGTAAGCTGGGCGAGAAAGGCGAGTACATCAAGACGATCTGGGGCATGGGCTACAAATTTGAGGTAAGCGAATGAAACGTTCGGTCCGATGGAAATTTACAATCATATTTGCCGGGTTGATGACGGTTGCAATCGCGCTTATCTGGTGTATCAATAACTGGTTTCTGTCCGGATATTACCAGAATTATAAGATTCATACGCTGGAAAAGGGATATCGGGCGATTGACGCGATTATCCAGGATGAGGTCCGGAATGGCGAGAGTTCGCTGGAGGACGCACAGGCGGAGCTGAATTCGGGTTGGAAAGAGTACCAGAAGTCGAAAGATGGAAGTTCTGATATGGACAGTGCGGATGGCGGTTCGGCTCAGTCTGGTAAAAATGGAACCGGTGATAGGGCTGGCGATGAGACACAGGATGCGTTGGGTGAATATGCGGAAGGTGACACGGTGGTGCTGGAGGATGACTCGGAGGATGCATCGGCGGATGCACTGGATGGGGAGGAAGCTTCGAGCGGCGGTGTCCGGCTGGCAAATGTGATCCGCGAGCTGCGTGACCGGTCGAATATTTCCCTGCTTTTATATGACAGCGAGAGTGACCAGACACTCGTCTCCTCGGCGCGGGATGTGGAAGTCATGCGTGACCGGGTGCGGCGCTATATCGTCGGTCATGCGGGGGCGAAGCGGGATGTATTGCGGGAATATGACAACTACATGATTCAGAAGACGTTTGACCCGCTCAGCAAGACGTTTTATCTGGAAAGCTGGGGATTTTTCTCGGATAATGCGACCATTTTCATCATGACGATGCCGATGGAGAGCATCCATGAGAGCGCGGCTATCTCAAACCGGTTTCTGATGTTTGTTGGAATCGTGGTAATTCTGGCGGGAAGTATTCTGATTTATTTTATTACCCGGCACATTACGATGCCGATCAAACGGCTGTCGGAGCTGTCGGAAAAGATGTCGAACCTGGATTTTGATGCCCGCTATGAGACAAGCCGCCGCTCGACGGAGGAAATTGATACGCTTGGAAACAGCATGAATGTGCTTTCGGAGCGCCTCAAGACAACGATCGGGGAACTGAAAGAGGCGAATGCACAGCTTAAAAAGGATATTGACGAGAAAGTGCAGATCGATGAGATGCGGAAGGAGTTCATTGCGAATGTGTCGCATGAGTTAAAGACGCCGATCGCGCTGATTCAGGGCTATGCGGAAGGACTCGTCGAGGGCATGGCGGAGGACAAGGAGAACCGCGATTATTACTGCGGCGTTATCATGGACGAGGCTGGGAAAATGAATCGGATGGTGCGCCAGCTTCTGACCTTGACGGCGCTGGAATTTGGGGGAGAGCGGCTGTCTGTGGAGCGGTTTGACCTGACGGAGCTGATTGCCAGTGTGATTTCTTCTTCCGGTGTGCTGCTTAAGCAGAATGAGCTGACTGTGGATTTTGACGGGAAGGAACCGGTCTACGTCATGGGCGATGAATTTAAAATAGAGGAAGTCATCACCAATTATCTGACGAACGCGATTCATCATGTGGGCGGCGGGGAGAAGAAGATTCAGATCCGGATTGACCACCGGCGCGATGGAAAAGAGGTCTGCGTGGAAGTGTTTAACACGGGAAATCCGATCCCGGACGAAGCACTTTCGAACCTTTGGACGAAGTTTTACAAGGTAGATAAAGCGAGAACGCGGGAATATGGCGGCAGCGGCATCGGGCTTTCGATCGTCAAGGCGATCATGGAGATGCACCATAAGGCGTGCGGTGTGAAGAACCATGAGAACGGTGTGGAGTTCTGGTTTACGCTGGACACGGCTGGTGAAAAATGAAAATAAAATTTTGCCAGAGACAGAATCTTAGAATTATGAAATATGTTTCAGAATCGTGATTTGCATTATATATGAGATGATATAAAAAACACTTGAAAATACAGGGAATTTCGGCAGCCTGGGGCAAAAATATTTTGTCCCAATATGGTTGAAATTCCCTGTATTTTTGCGTTTTTTTGTCCGAAATTAAAATCTTAAATAAATATAAAAGATCCGTCATTTCCTTGACAACGAAAAGAAAAGAAAATATAATAACAACGTAACAAGATTTAATAATTATGTAACATTTCGACCGATAGATAACACCACAGCGATTGGGACTCGATTCTTTTGTTTCAGCAATATCTGCGGGAATCACAAAATCTAATTAAGGAGTTTTGAAGCATGAATTTAAATAGAACAAAGAAACTTTTCAGTATGGTATGCGTGTGCTCAATGCTGACCATTGGCAGCGCGCAGGCAGCTTTTGCGGGGCCGTCTACAGGTTATGAGAGCGACATGGTGGCAACCGTGGCAGCAGACCTTTCGATCTATGCGGATGAGGATGAAAACTCAGAAGTAGTAGCGATGGCTGAAAAGGGCGAGTCCTATGACGTAGTTGGAAAGGCAGATGACAGCTGGATCAAGGTAGCGGCCGGTGAGATGGAAGGCTATTTGAAGGTTCAGAGTAGCGTTATGCTCAGCAAGGCAGAGGAAGCAGCTGCAGTCGCAGATGCATTTGTCGCAGAGCAGAGCAATCTCTCGACCAGAGAGCAGTTAGTCAATTATGCACTGCAGTTTGTAGGTGGACGTTATAAATTTGGCGGCAGCGACCCGCACACAGGGGTTGACTGTTCTGGTTTTACGAAATATGTGATGCAGCACGGTGCCGGTGTGAGCCTGAACCGTTCTTCAACTTCCCAGTCCAAGCAGGGTACAGCAATCAGCGCTGACCAGATGCAGCCGGGCGACCTGATTTTCTACGGAAGCGGAAGAGGTATCAACCATGTAGCGATGTATATCGGCGACGGCAAAGTGGTACATGCTTCAACTGAAAGAACCGGCATCAAGACTTCCCCATGGAACTACCGCACACCGGTTAAGATTGTGAACGTGCTGGGTTAAGAATGAATTTACGAAACATCTGCATTGAACCTTTTCATGAAAAAAGGGTTGGATGTAGATGTTTTTTGATTTCATAGGAAATTGCGTCCGATGAAACAAAAAAATATTACTGGCATAAAAAGTAAGAATTACCCTGCATACTTTCGCAGTAAAATTCCATACTAAGACCTGTAACAAGAAAGTGACGGTTAAGCGGCTGTTCACAGGAAGCCGGAACCGACACGTAGAAAACCTGACAGGGCAGGAATTTAGGAGGAATGACTTATGTCAAGCAAAAACAGTTACAGCAACTATGATAACAGTGCTGAGAAAAACAGCACCAAAAATGCATCCAAGAACAGCTCTAATTATGGTTCCAACCAGAGCCAGAACCGCATGCAGAACCAGAGCCAGAACCGTTCCAGGAATAGCTCTAAAAACCAGTATCAGGACAAGACAGAGGATGATTACAGCGATTGTGACTGATGAGACAGGCAGATAAGAGAAAAAATAGTGAATGCCGGGAATGCGGAATATCCACCGTTTCCCGGCATTTGTTCGTTTTCTAGCCAATGGAAGAGGCTGCCGCATCTCCTCCGACACCTGTCCGCCGGACAAAGCATATATTAATATTACATAGAGTTAAAAAAGAAATCGGGTTCTGTCAGAAACCGTTTTTGTATAAAATGAGGAGGGATGACGGATGTATCAGACCATACCGGTGCGGTATCTGGACGCGTGGCTGGAGCAAGGGTACACGGGACGGCTGATTGACCTTCGGACGCCGGAAGAATATAATGAGTCTCACCTCTGCGAGGCGGAAAATATTCCATTTTTATGGCTTCAGGATAACCGGCAGACACTTACAGGTGAACGTCCGCTTCTGTTTTACTGTGCGCGGGGGAGTGAAAGCCTTCTGGTGTGCGGCTGGTATGACCGGATGGGATATGAGGTTTATAATCTGGGCGGCGGTTACCGCTTTTATCAGGGAAAGTATCAGTGCAGCCTGAGATAGGCACTTTTGCCGCGGCTTTTCATTGACAGATGCAGACCAGTCAACTAGAATAAAAATGGTGAAGACTGTAATGAAAATAAAAGGGTTCTTTGCATGAAATGATTTGGCAATGAATCCACAGAGAGATAAGAGGAAAAAAGATTGGAACGATATGAATTGATTGCTCCCTGTCATTTTGGACTGGAAGCAGTGTTAAAAAAAGAGGTAGTGGATCTGGGCTATGAGGTTACCGAGGTGGAAAATGGCCGCGTAACCTTTATCGGCGATGCGGAGGCGATCTGCCGTGCGAATATTTTTCTGCGGACGGCGGAGCGCGTCCTTTTAAAAGTGGGAAGCTTCAAGGCAGTGACCTTTGACGAGCTGTTTGAGGCGACCCGTGCGATTCCGTGGGAGAAATATCTTCCGAAGGACGGTAAATGCTGGGTTAAAAAGGCGTCGTCTATTTCGAGTAAGCTGTTCAGCCCGTCAGATATCCAGAGAATTATGAAAAAGGCGATTGCCCGTCATATGCAGGAATATTACGATCTGGACCGGATGCCGGAGACGGGCAATGAATATCCGCTGCGCGTCTTTTTCTATAAGGATCAGGTGACAGTCGGTATCGATACGAGCGGCGAGTCGCTGCACAAGCGCGGTTACCGTCAGATGGCGAGTAAGGCGCCGATCACGGAAACACTGGCAGCGGCTCTGATTCTTCTGACTCCGTGGAAAGCGGACCGGATTCTGGTCGATCCGTTCTGCGGAAGCGGTACTTTCCCAATCGAGGCGGCGATGATCGCGGCAAATATGGCACCGGGCATGAACCGTTCCTTCCTGTCGGAGAGCTGGACAAACCTGATTCCGAAGAAATGCTGGTACGACGCGATCGATGAAGCGACCGAGATGGTGGATGATACCGTAAAGGTAGACATTCAGGGCTACGATATTGACGGCGAGGTAATCAAGGCGGCACGGGAAAATGCGGAGAGAGCCGGAGTGGATCACATGATTCATTTCCAGGAGCGCCCGGTGGCGCAGCTGAGCCATCCGAAGAAATATGGCTTTATTATCACAAACCCGCCTTACGGCGAGCGTATCGAGGAGAAAAAGAACCTTCCAGCGCTCTATAAGACGATCGGTGAACGGTTTAAGGCGCTGGATTCCTGGTCGATGTACCTGATTACCGCGTATGAGGACGCAGAGCGCTATATTGGCAGGAAAGCGGACAAGAACCGGAAAATCTACAATGGTATGATGAAGACGTATTATTATCAGTTTATGGGTCCGAAGCCGCCGAGAAGAAAAACGGGGGATCAGGTTGAAGCGTAATGTTTTCTATGGGGCGCTTCTGGTGCTTCTGCTGGGATTTCTGGTACGCGAGAACCGTCTGATTCATATTCCGAAGCAGGTGGAAAAGACGGAGGAGAGCGCCGAGTGGCAGCCGGAGTGGTATGAGCAGATGGCCGAGGAGATTAATGACAGCCCGATCACGCTGGAAGTCGATGGAACAATGGTCGATCCGCAGCTTGGAAGCTTGAGAATGTCGCAGGACGGGCAGTTTATGATACCGTATGGGATGCTGCCGGACGCGCTTTCCTGTGCGGCGCTTCTCTACGATGGAAACCGGCTTGTGATGGAGCGCGGCAATACTCATGCGGAGATGACGGTCGGAAGCCCGGAACTTTTGCTTGGGGAGGAGAGCCAGATGATTGCAGCACCCCCAGAGTGGGAAAATGGAATCCTGTATGTGCCGCTTGAGGCGGTGACGGAGGTATTTTCCTATGAAGAAAATTGGGATGCAGAGAACCGGAAAATGGAACTGACCGGGTCAGAGGATCCAGCCACGTTTTTGCCGGAATCCTATGATTACCGGAAGGCAGGCCGGGCACCGGCGGTTAAAAACCAGGGGAGTCTCGGAACGTGCTGGGCGTTTGCATCGGTGATGGCGCTGGAAAGTCGTGTCCGGCCGGAGTGGAATGTCAGCTTTTCGGAGGATCATATGTCCCTCCGGAACAGCTTCCATTTTTCACAGAATGCCGGGGGCGAGTATACGATGTCGATGGCGTATCTGCTGGCGTGGCAGGGGCCGGTGCTGGAAGAAGAGGATCCATATGGCGACGGCTATTCGCCTGACGGTTTAAGCCCTGCTTGTCATGTGCAGGAGATACGGGTGTTGCCGGAGAAGGATTATGAGGCGGTTAAACGGGCGGTTTATCTGTACGGAGGCGTTCAGAGCTCCCTGTATACGGCGATGGTCAGTGACCGCGACGACACGCATTATTACCGGAAAGAGACAGGGGCGTACTGGTATAATGGCGATGAGAAGCCAAATCATGATGTTGTGATCATCGGCTGGGATGACCACTATTCGAGAGACAATTTTAACCAGCCGCCGGAGGGGGATGGCGCGTTTATCTGCGCCAACAGCTGGGGCGGCGAATTTGGGGACGATGGGTATTTTTACGTGTCCTACTATGATACAAATATTGGGATCCACAACATTCTCTATTCCGGAATCGAGTCGGCAGATAATTACGACCACATTTACCAGACAGATCTGTGCGGCTGGGTCGGGCAGCTCGGTTACGGAAAAGAATCGGCATTTTTTGCCAATATTTATACGGCAGAGGAGAAAGAAGAGCTGGAGGCAGTCGGCTTCTATGCAACCGGGGAAAATACATCGTATCAGGTATATACCGTGACGGACGCCGAGGGCAGCTCCCAGTTCGGGCGGCGCAGAAAGGTGGCTTCCGGGGAGGTTGCGAACGCCGGATATTATACGGTTTTGCTGGATAAGACGGTGACGCTGGAGGCAGGCGAACGGTTTGCCGTGATTGTCGAGATCACGACGCCGGGAGCGATTCATCCGGTGGCGATCGAGTACAGTTCGCCGGATAAGGGACTGACGGTCGATTTAAGCGACGGTGAAGGCTATATCAGTTACCGCGGTTCCTCCTGGGAGCGCGTGGAGACGGAGCAAAACTGCAATGTGTGTTTGAAAGCGTATACGAGGAATGTGGATTCCTGGAATTGATTGCTGGTACGGATGTGAAGGTATGGCGGAAGCTGTTTTTGAAGAACGGTGATTCGGAATGTCGGGATATGAAAAGCCATGCTGTTTGAGGATAAAGGAGCGAGGAAAAGTGAGCGAGAAAATTATATTTGCGACGGGAAATGCGGGAAAGCTGAAAGAGATCCGTGAGATTTTAAAGGATTTAAACCGTGAGATTGTTACGATGCGCGAGGCTGGATTTGAAGGCGAGATCGAGGAAAATGGAACCACCTTCCGCGAGAATGCAGAGATCAAGGCGAAGGCAGTCTGGGAGAAGACGGGCGGCATTGTGCTGGCAGATGATTCTGGACTGGTGATAGATTATTTAAACGGCGAGCCGGGCGTTTATTCAGCGCGGTATTTAGGGGACACACCGTATGAGGAAAAGAACCGGATTCTGATTGAGCGCATGAAGGATGCAAAAGGAAAAGAGCGGAGCGCCCGTTTTATGTGCAATATCGCGGCAGTGCTGCCGGATGGCAGAGTGCTTCACACAGAAGCGGCGATGGAGGGCGAGATTGCAAAGGAAGCGGCTGGAAACGGCGGATTTGGATATGATCCGATTCTCTGGCTGCCGGAGTACGGCAAAACGTCAGCAGAGCTCACGATGGAGGAGAAAAACCGTATCAGCCACCGGGGCAAGGCGCTGGAGCGGATGAAGGATGCGCTGAAGGAGGCGCTTGGCGAGTGATGAAAAAAATATTAATTACAAGCGACACCCACCGCCGGGATGGTAATCTGCTGGAAGTCATCCAGAATGAAGCACCGTTTGACATGTTCATTCATCTGGGTGACGCCGAGGGAAGTGAGGACATGATTACGTCGTGGTGTAAGGAGCAGAACCCGGACTGCGAGGTCTATATGGTGCTGGGAAATAATGATTTTTTCTCCCATCTGGACCGCGAGAAGGAGATTTCGATTGGAAAATACCGCGCATTTCTGACCCACGGTCATTTTTATAGCGTATCGGTTGGGACGGAGCGCCTGATCGATGAGGCACAGGATCGCGGCGTGCAGATTGCGATGTTTGGACATACCCACAAGCCGTATCTGGAGCGGCGCGGGGATCTGACTGTGTTGAATCCGGGCAGTCTTTCGTTTCCGCGCCAGGAGGGCAGACGCCCGAGCTACATGCTCATGGATCTGGATGACGAGGGCGAGGCGCATTTTACGACCTGCTATTTGTAGAGGTCTGTTACTGGGCACATATGCGTGTCACTGTTCACGTATACGTGCCCAGTAACTATGCGTGAACAGAAACCGAAAAAGCAAATATCCGCATATTGACGCATTTTCGGTAAATTGTTATAATGAGAGAGATTGTGAAAAAGGTACTTATCAATGATTCAATCGACCCAATAAAGATGCCGGGGACGTAGGTTTCGTTTCCGAGGCAGGAGTATGACATGAAACTGGAAGCTTTAATTCAAAATATGACGGATCAGATCAAAGAGGCGCAGCTAAAACTTGGTTATGCCAGGGAGACGATGCGCCTTTATTATCCGCTTTCTTCCCTGAATGCGATGCTGGAGATGCAGGAGACGGATATCCGGGAGCTGGCGAAGAAGATACGGCATGAGCTGGAGGCGAAGAAGGAGAAAATGGGAGATACCCAGATTCGGATCCACGCCGATCGGATCGTCTTTACGATCCCGCCGGATTTTGTGGAGTATGTCCATGAGCAGGTTCCGGAACCGCCGTTTTTAAAAGAGCTGATCCAGTTGTTTCGGGAAAAGCACGCCTGCACAAAGGAAGAGATTACCGCTGTGTTTGAAAAATTCGGCGCGTATGAGTGCCGGCAGATGCCGGATGGCATGGATTTTGATTATGTCATTTATTTTACAGACAGCAGCATTGATGCATATGATTACTGTATCCGTGAGGAGATGGGGCACACGATTTACCACCGATTTGCACGGGCTGATTTTGAGGCATTGATGACGATTCAATAAAAAGGAGATTAGACGGATGGAAAACGAGACAAAGCAGACAAATACGAATGAACAGGAGCCGGATATCTTCGCACAGAAGTTAAGAGAGGCAGATTCCTTATATGCCATTCTTTCTGGATGTACGAAAGAGCCGTATGTATACTGTGATCCGGAAACAATGGATGATGCCATCCTGCTGTTTACGGACGAAGAGGGCGCAAAGGCAGGCGCACAGAAGCTGGCAGAGCAGCAGATTCCGGTAGGAATCGCGAAGGTGGACAGAAAGAGCCTTCTGCTTTTCTATACCAGCCTTTACACGATGGGTGTCAATGCTATCCAGGTACACGTGGGCGAGGAGCAGAAGATGATTCAGCTGACCGAGTTTGTAAGACGCAAAGACCCGGAGGAGAGCAAGAATGGAAAAGTCTGGGTGGAGAACCCGGAGCTTCACCTGACGATGCTTTACTATATGCAGGATCTGCGCCGTCAGCCAAATCAGGAGATTACGCCGGAATTAAACGATTTACAGGAGGAGATCGGCGCGCACTTCACGAAGGGCCGCTATATCGTGCCGCTTCCAGAGGAAGGAAATGGCATTCCGCTGGTTAAATTAAAGAGCGGAGATATTTTCCAGCCGATCTTTACGGATGTGATCGAGTTCCAGCGTTTCAACCGTGAGAAGAAATTCCGCCCGGTTGTCGTAGATGCGCTCAAGCTGGCTCAGGTACTCCCGGAGGAGGCAAAGGGCATCGTTCTCAATCCGCTAGGCGTTAATATGCCGCTGACCGTACAGAAAGTAAAGAAGCAGCCGGAAGCACCGGTCCAGAAGCCGGTATCCGTAGAGGCACAGATCGACGCAGCTATCCGCGAGGTTCAGGCAGAGGCTGGACGGGAGTAGGAAAGGAAAGAGTATATGTATCAGGCAGCAGACGCAAGATATGATGGAATGACCTACAACCGCTGCGGCATCAGCGGACTCAGGCTTCCGGCAGTTTCGCTGGGATTCTGGCATAATTTTGGCAGCACCGGCGTCTATGAGACAATGCGGAAGCTGTGTTTTACCGCTTTTGACAATGGCGTCACGCACTTTGACCTTGCCAACAATTAT
The DNA here is from genome assembly GCF_003481505.1 of Clostridium sp. OM05-5BH. Lineage (NCBI taxonomy): Bacteria > Bacillati > Bacillota > Clostridia > Eubacteriales > Clostridiaceae > Clostridium > Clostridium sp. OM05-5BH. Next base: position 162,131 of record NZ_QULJ01000005.1, read on the forward strand.
GGACCGGAGCCGGGAAGTGCTGAGGAAAATCTGGGACGGATTGTAAAGGAAAATTTCATGCCATATCGAGACGAGCTGATCATCAGCACGAAAGCCGGATACGAGATGTGGAACGGCCCTTATGGAAACTGGGGCAGCCGCAAATACCTGCTCGCAAGCCTCGATCAGAGCCTTACACGCCTGGGACTTCCGTATGTAGACATTTTCTATCATCACCGGATGGACCCGGAGACGCCGCTTGAGGAGACGATGGGAGCACTCGATCAGGCAGTTAAGAGCGGGAAAGCTCTCTATGCAGGACTTTCCAACTACAATGGACAAAAAATGCAGGAAGCCGCTGCGATCCTGCGCGATCTGAAATGCCTGTTCGTCATCAATCAGAACCGCTACAGCATCTTTGACCGCACGATCGAAAACAACGGCTTAAAAGAAGCCGCTGTCAAAGAAAAGAAAGGTCTGATTGCATTCAGCCCACTTGCACAGGGAACCTTAACCGACCGTTATCTGTACGGCATCCCAGCCGACAGCCGCGTCATGACCGACGGCAGATTTCTCAAAAAAGACCAGCTCACCGAAGAAAAAATCAGCCAGATCCGCGCCCTCAACGAGATGGCCGGACAGAGAGGCGAAAAACTCTCCCAGATGGCGCTCAAATGGGTCATGAAGGATCCTGTGGTAACCAGCGTTCTCATTGGTGCGTCCAAACCGGAGCAGATATTAGATAATCTGAAAATGTTGGATGGGGCACCGTTGAGCGAGGAAGAGCTGCTTAAAATCGATCAAATTTGTGGAATAAAATAAACAGAAAACGCCCAGCGGCGCAATTATGCGTACCCGCTGGGCGTTTCCGTCCGTGTTGGCAAACCATATCTATTTAACCGCCACAACCACCCTATTCGGCAGGCAAACCAGCGATTCCCCACTCTCTGAAACGGTTCCCTGCTTCACACAGAGCTTGTCCGGGCAGTCTGCCTCTTCGATCCGGGCACATCCATCTTGAATCACCAGATGATTTTGTCCCCCCTGATACCCGTCGATCCAGGTGTCTATCTCCTCATCCAGCCGGTAGGTGGCGACGGTTGTTCCATTGACACTGACATCAACGGTAAAAGCATCCTTCTGGCGCTGCAAGCGCACAACCAGAAAACCGATGAGTATGACGGCTAGAAGAACCAGAATCAAAACAAAATCATTTCTATTTTTCTTTGATTTCATCAATAAATGCCTCCGCTCCATCCGAGTAAATCAGTTCATAATCATCCGTGATAAAATAAGCATAAATGCCATCCATCGAATTGATGAGTTCCAGACCCTTATCCAGTCCCATCGAGAAACAGGTCGTGCTGAGTACATCGCCGTCCACCGAACGCGGGGAGACGATCGTCACGGAAACCAGTCCGTTCTGGTACGGATAGCCTGTTTTCGGGTTTAACAGGTGATGGTAATTGACACCGTTTTTTTCAAAATGGCGCTCATAGACGCCGGAGGAGACAACGGACATGTCATCAATATTCAGATCGGCAAAGACCGTTGCATAGTCGGCAAACGGTTTCTGCAGCCCGATGCGGAACGGCTGGTGGTTTGTGCGCTCACCGACACAGAGTACGTTGCCGCCCAGGTTGATGATGGCGCTTTCGACGCCGGATTCGGTCAGATAGTCTTTCATGCGGTCGGCAATGTAGCCCTTGGCGATGGAGCCGAGGTCAATCGTCGTGTCCGGGGAGAGGAAGGTTAAAGTATTTCCGTCAAGTTTCACATTTTTCCAGTTGACGCGTTCTGCCGCCGCTGTTATGTCATCCTCCGCCGGGATCACGTGCTCGTCGCTGGTAAAATTCCAGAGAGAACTGAGCGGTTCGATCGTCAGGTCGTAGGCACCATGGGAAACCTCACTGTAATGCAGTCCTTCAGAAATCATCGCCGCCATATCGTCGGAGACGGTAAAAGTCGTCTCGTCGGCGCTGCGGTGGTTTAACTTGTAAAGCTCGCTGCCCTCGATCGTCTTGCTGAAACGGTTTTCGTACTCCTGGCACATGTCCACACAGTGGTCAAGGATCGCTTCATCCTGCGAATCATAGAGTGTGATGTTGACAAATGTATTCAGCAGAAACGCGGAACGGCTGATCGGCTCCCGGCGGGATTTGCTGAAAAGAAGCGCCGCGCCGCAGCCCAAAAATACGACGGCAAGAAGTGTCAGAAGCGCGGATAAATCCTTTTTTTTCATAAAGAGCTCCATTCTTAAAAATATCGAAAATTCGGTTTGAAACTATGTTTGCAAAAATGTCTGCAACTACTCTAACAAAGGTTGATAGGAAAGTCAAGATTACGGCCCAGAAACTAAACGCATCGGTAGCCAGAACGTTACTGGGCACGTATGCGTGAACAGTAACGCCAGAACTGTATCGTACGGAATTTTTAGTTCAGAAAATTCCTATCTGTGAACAGTTACGCGCTTTACAAAACTAAAAATTTTTACTAATATATTCATAGAGGTATACAGAGGAGGAAGAAATGCAGAAAAAAGGACGAGCAGGCACATCCAGAGCCGGAAAAATCGCTTTATATGGAATGATGACAGCGCTGGCATTTCTGCTGAGCTATGTCGAGACCCTGATACCGATCAATCTGGGCGTTCCGGGGGTCAAGCTGGGATTGGCGAATCTGGCGTCGATCGTGAGCCTGTATCTGCTGGGAGCCGGTGCGGCAGCGGCGATTGCATTGGTGCGTATCGTGCTGGTAGGATTTACGTTTGGAAACCTGTCGATGATGCTGTATAGTCTGGCAGGTGCTGCGGTCAGCCTTCTTCTGATGGTGGTGTTCCGCCGGTTGGACTGGTTCGGCGTGACCGGTGTCAGCATCCTGGGTGGTGCGGGACACAACATCGGGCAGCTTATCGTGGCGGCGCTGGTGGTGGAAAATGCGAGTCTGTTCTACTATCTTCCGGTGCTTCTGGCAGCCGGAACGGCAGCGGGGGCGCTGATTGGGCTTCTCGGAGGAATCCTGGTAAACCGCTTAAAATGTCTGGATTTGACAAAATTTATGTAAATGGAAGCCACAAGAGTAAGAGGATGTACAGTGACTGTTCATATGCAGGCATTTTTGGAACCGAAAATGCCATGAGATAAGGTGGCGCAATGGTATACGGGCAGCTAAAGTTATAAAAAGGATAAGAATGAAACAGCAAGGTTGTTTTTCAGTCAGGAGGATAGGGTATGGCAGTATATGAAGCAATCAGAAATTTAGTACAGTACGGAGTCAATACGGGGCTTCTTCAGGAGTCGGATCGCATTTACGCGACGAACCAGATTCTCGAGGTTCTGAGACTGGATGAATATGAAGAACCGCAGGGCGCATGCAGGGAGATTTCACTGGAAGAGACGTTGGATGCCCTGCTTGATTATGCACATGAGACGGGCGTTTTGAAGGAGGACGGCGTGGTGTACCGCGATCTGTTTGACACGAAGCTGATGAACTGCCTGATGCCGCGCCCGAGCGAGGTGATTGGACATTTCTGGAAATTGTATGAGGAATCGCCGGAGGCGGCAACCAATTATTATTACAAATTGAGCCAGGATTCCAATTACATCCGCCGTTACCGTGTTTCCAAGGATATGAAATGGAAAACGGATACAAAATACGGGGAGCTGGACATCACGGTTAATTTATCCAAGCCGGAGAAAGATCCGAAGGCAATCGCGGCAGCCAAACTGGCAAAGCAGAGCGGTTATCCGAAATGCCTCTTATGCAAGGAAAATGAAGGCTATGCCGGACGTGTCAACCATCCGGCGCGCAATAACCACCGCATTATTCCGATCACGGTCAATGACAGCCAGTGGGGCTTTCAGTATTCGCCGTATGTGTATTACAATGAGCACTGCATCGTGTTCAACGGTGTGCACACGCCGATGAAGATCGAACGGGCAACGTTTGTCAAATTGTTTGATTTTGTGAAATTGTTCCCGCACTATTTCCTGGGGTCCAATGCGGATCTGCCGATCGTCGGCGGTTCGATTTTAAGTCACGACCATTTCCAGGGCGGACATTACACGTTTGCGATGGCAAAAGCGCCGATTGAACAGAAATTTGAGATGGAAGGCTTCGAGGATGTGGAAGCCGGAATCGTTAAATGGCCGATGTCAGTTCTGCGGACCCGTTCCAAGAATCCGGACCGCCTGATTGATCTTGGTGAAAAAGTGCTGCGTGCATGGCGCAGCTATACGGATGAGGATGCTTTTATTTATGCTGAGACGGACGGAGAACCGCACAACACGATCACGCCGATTGCCAGAAAGAATGGCGATTTCTACGAGCTGGATCTGGTGCTCCGCAATAACATCACGACGGATGAGTATCCGCTTGGTGTTTACCATCCGCACGCGAAGCTGCATCACATCAAGAAAGAAAATATCGGTCTGATCGAGGTCATGGGTCTGGCGGTGCTCCCGTCCAGATTGAAACAGGAGCTTGCCGATCTGGCGGAGGTGATCCTTTCCGGAGGCGATATCCGTTCCAATCCAGAGCTTGAAAAGCATGCGGACTGGGTGGATGAGTTCCTGCCGAAGTATGAGCATATAACAAGTGAAAATATAAACGAAATCCTGCAAAAAGAGGTAGGTCTTGTCTTTGAGCAGGTACTGGAAGACGCGGGCGTATATAAGTGTACGCCGGAAGGCAGGGAGGCATTTGCCCGGTTCCTGCGCTCAGTGGGCTTCCGATAAAGAGGAGATAATGGAGAGAGATTTATTTTTAAGAAAATATCGGATCGAACAGGAAGACTTTGACGCGGCGGGCGTTTCCTGGGAGGAATTGACTGCGATCGCGGATCATTATGCGACGATCGAGGGAAAGCTGCGGGAGATTGGCAAGGATTTTGTAGATAAGTATCTGTATGATATTGAAAAAGCGGGGATCCATTCCTACCGTTACCGTACCAAGGCACCGGGGCATCTGCTGGAGAAGATCATCCGCAAGAAAAAAGAGCAGCCGGAGAAATTTGCCCAGCTGGGAGTTGATAATTACTGGAAATACGTGACGGACCTTATCGGTATCCGTGTATTCTTCCTGTACCGTGAGGATTGGCGTCATTTCCATGAATACATCACATCGGCGTTTGAAAATGCCCCGGAGCAGTATGTAAAAGACCGTGAGCGCGATTTTGACAACGATGAGACACACTGCTACATTGCAGAGCGTCCGAAGGTATACCGCCGAAACGGGGACAGCCGGATCTACGATGAAAATGTGATCGAAATCAAGTCAGGCGGTATCTACCGTTCCCTTCACTACATCATCAAATACCGCGGTTACTACGTCGAGATTCAGGCGAGAACGCTGTTCGAGGAGGGATGGAGTGAGGTTGACCACGACATTGTTTATCCGTACCACAAGGACGACGTGATGCTGCGCGATTTCTCCCGCCTGTTAAACCGGCTCTCCGGTATGGCGGATGAAATGAGCTCGTATTTCCGCCGGATGAAGGTGGAGAAGGAGTTTGAAGAGGTCCTGCTCGGAGAATATAAGGAAGACAAAGAGGCGAAGCTGCTCGCAAGTATGCGGGAGCTGCTGGGGAAAGAAGAACGATAAGGAATAGGGAAAAGATAACTGGATCAAAAAACAGGCATTGGAATGCTTGCTATCCACACAGTGGTGGATGAAGAGCATTTCAATGCCTGTTTTATGGAGCTATAATTATAGATCCAGTTTCAAATCGCCTTCCTTGATCCATCCAGCTTTCCGGCAAAGTGCGCCGAAGAACAGGGTCAAAACAGCCGGAAGCACGAAGCAGATGAGCAGGATGCCCGGCCACATCATCGAATTTCCACTTCCCTGCATGGCGGTGTAGATGCCGATCGGTCCGACGAGACCGCAGGTTCCCATGCCGGAACCGGCTGGAATATTTTCCAGATGGAAGACCATCGTGGAGAGCGGACCGGTGACCATCGAGGCGAGTGTCGGTGGAATCCAGATTTTCGGGTTCCGGACGATATTTCCCATCTGGAGCATCGAGGTTCCGAGTCCCTGTGCCAGAAGACCACCCCATTTATTTTCACAGAAGCTTAAAACGGCAAATCCGACCATCTGCGCACAGCAGCCTGCGGTGGCGGCACCGCCTGCCAGACCGTCGAGGCTTAACATGATGCAGATTGCCGCACTGCTGATCGGAAGCGTCAGGGCGATGCCGATCAGGGCAGAAACCAGAATACCCATGAAAAGCGGCTGCATGACGGTCGCTGTCTTCACCAGATTTCCGAAGGCGGTCATGAATGCGGAGACACCCGGACCGACAAACTGTGCGGCCAGGATGCCGGAGATGATGGTGACACCCGGGGTGACGAGAATATCAACCGGTGTCTCTTTGGAGACGATTTTTCCAAGCTCGGCTGCGATGATGGTGGCAACGAGCGCGCCGACCGGACCGCCAAGTTCATTGCCTGCGATGCCGACGGTAGCGGCGGAGAAAAGGACGAGCGTCGGTGCCTTTAAGGCGTAGGCAATCGAGACGCCGAGCGCTGCACCGGTCGCGCTCTTGGCGTAGCCTGCGATCGTGGTAAAAATTACAACGCCTGTTTTCTCCCCCAGTGTGCCGAAGATGGTACCGATCAGAAGAGAAGCAAACAGACCAAATGCCATCGCGCCCAGCGCATCGATGAGATACGTCTGAACGGAGATGACAACCTGCTTCCGTTTCAGAAAAGCTTTCACACGTTCCATATTGATAGAACCTCCCAGAGTAAAATAATTGTGAACGGAATGAATCGTTTCAGCCATTCCGGTCAAATAAATGGCTTACACCTGTCTTGACAGGTGTAATGGACGTTTGTATTTTAACACGAAATGGAGAAAATACAAGAGAAAATATAGAAAAAAGTAAAAAAGTTATGATACAATAAAAAATAATTGACGAGGTGTTTTCGAAAAAGTATGTTCGATTCGAGGGGAGGTATTTCATGCAGAGACGAATTTGTCCGATTTGCGACCATCCGATCAAGTATGGTCATTATTGTTCTTTTTGTAAACAGTGGATCCGGAATCCTAACTATGTCAATGCAACTTATTATCTGAATGAGCGTCACCCGGCGCATGAGACGGACTGTGAGTATCACAATGCGGGATCTGCCTCGTGGGAAACGAGTGCAAGGGCAGGAACAGATGCCATCCGCACGCTTGCGGACCGGGCGAAGGCATATTCCCAGACGCAGAAAGCAGCAGGCGCAGGCAGACAGGCATCCGTCCGGACACAGAACCAGAACAGTATGTCGTATCAGACAACGCAGAGACGAAGCGCGGTGCAGCAAGGAAAAAATCAGAAAAAGAAGGGGAAAATGAGCCTTGTGCTGGTGATTTTGCTGATTTTGTTTGCTTTGTCTGGAATTAATTATCTGTATCGTATGTTTATGTATTTTATTTGGTTCCTATAGATTTTGCCTATGGCAAGATATAGAAAATCAATCCAGAAGATAGCTGTCGGAAGTCTGGCGTTCATTGGGGAAGTATGGTATACTGAGCAAAAATCATATAGAATACATAGGCAATAGAGGTCCGGGGCAGAACCGGACGAAATGATGAGAACAGGAGATAAATACGATGAAGATTAAGGATATTTTAGCCAAAGGACAGCCGACGCTTTCGTTTGAAGTGTTCCCGCCGAAGGAGGAGAGCAACTTCGCTTCCGTTGAGAAAGCGGCGCTTGAGATTGCAAAGTTAAATCCATCATTTATGAGCGTGACCTACGGAGCAGGCGGCGGCACAAGCCAGTATACGGTCCAGATCGCATCGGATATCCAGAGCACCTGCCAGGTGCCGGCGCTGTCACATCTGACCTGCGTCTCCTCGACCCGTGAGAAGGTGCACAGTGTCCTGCGCGAGATTCAGGCACACGGAATTGAGAATGTCCTGGCACTTCGCGGCGATATTCCGAAAGACGGCAAGGTAGAAAAAGATTATCAGTATGCATCCCAGCTGATCCGCGAGATCCGTGAGACCTGCCCGGATCTGTGCATCGGCGCAGCCTGCTATCCGGAGGGACATGTGGAATCGGTCAACAAGACGGTGGATATCGGGCATCTGAAAGAAAAAGTGGAAGCGGGCTGTGATTTTGTGACGACCCAGATGTTCTTTGATAATAATATCCTTTATAATTACCTGTACCGTATCCGAGAAAAAGGAATCACGGTTCCGGTTGTCGCAGGCATCATGCCGGTGACAAACATAAGTCAGATTAAGCGCATCTGCAGCATGTCCGGCACCTACCTTCCGGCACGCTTCAAGGCGATCGTAGATCGTTTTGGTGATAACCCGGCAGCGATGAAGCAGGCAGGTATCGCCTATGCAACTGAGCAGATCATCGATCTGATTGCAAACCATGTAAATGGAATCCATGTATATTCAATGAATAAACCGGATGTAGCGGCGCAGATTAAGAACAACCTGTCGGAGATTCTGTAATGGCGGAAGTCAATCGGAGAGAAATATATCGGTATTTAGGAATTAAAGGGCAGCAGGAGCCGGATCCGCAGACGAAAGATCTGGTGGAGGACTGTCTGGGAGAATTAGAGCGGTCCGTCAACTGCCGGAGCTTTTACAGACGCTATCCGCTGACGCTGCTGCCAGATTCAGAACTTGATTTTACGTGTTTTAAAGTAAAAAGCCGGGCGCTCAGCCGCAATTTAAAGGACTGCCAGGAGGTCATCCTTTTTGCGGCGACGCTGGGTGCTGGTGTGGATCTGCTTCTGCGCCGATACAGCCGTCTTTCGATGAGCCGGGCGGTTGTCCTGCAGGCGTGCGCGGCGGCACGGATTGAGAGTTACTGCAATGAAATCAATGACAAATTAAAAGCGGAGGCAGCAGAAGAAGGACTCTATCTGCGTCCCCGCTTTTCGCCAGGTTATGGAGATCTGCCGCTTTCGTGCCAGCCGGATTTCTGCCAGGTACTGGAAGCGGAAAAGACGGTGGGGATTACATTGACGGAAAGTTTTTTGATGATGCCGTCCAAGTCGGTGACGGCGGTCATCGGAGTATCGAAGATAGCGGCGGGCTGTGTGAAAGAGGGCTGTGAGGTCTGTTCAAACAAAAACTGCCTGTACCGGAGAGATAAATAAGTAAGAAACAAAAAACAGAGAGGAAGCTGACATGGGTATACAGGAAGATTGGAACGATAAAATACTGGTATTTGACGGAGGAATGGGAAGTCTTCTGCAGGGAGCCGGGCTGAAACCGGGCGAACTGCCGGAAACCTGGAATATCAAGCATCCGGAGGTTCTGGTAAAGATCCATGAGGATTATCTGAACGCGGGCGCGAATATTATTTTATCGAATACATTCGGCGCGAACCGCCTGAAATACAATGAGGCAGCCGAGTTTAATCTGGATGAGATCGTGGATGCGGCGATGAAAAATGCCCGGACAGCGGTAGAACACTGCGGCCGTGGTTATGTAGCGCTGGATCTGGGACCGACCGGACGCCTTTTAAAGCCAATGGGTGATCTGGACTTTGAGGAGGCGGTCTCCATCTATACCGAGGTGGTAAAGGCAGGCGTGCGAGGCGGCGCGGATCTGATTCTGATCGAGACGATGAGCGACACGTATGAACTCAAGGCAGCGGTTCTGGCGGCAAAGGAAAATTCCGATCTTCCAATCTTTGCAACCACAATTTTCGATGGAAAAGGCAAACTTTTAACCGGCGGAACACCGAAGTCCGTTGTGGCACTTTTGGAAGGTCTGGGCGTGGATGCGCTCGGAATCAATTGTGGATTAGGTCCGGTTCAGATGAAGCCGATTGTGGAAGAACTGCTTCGGTATGCGTCGATCCCGGTGGTTGTCAATCCAAATGCGGGACTTCCGCGAAGCGAGGGAGGAAAGACCGTATATGATATTGATCCGCCAGAATTTGTCGAGGAAATGAAAGGAATGCTGGAGATGGGCGTTTCGGCAGTCGGGGGCTGCTGTGGTACGACCCCGGAGCATATCCGTCTGCTGGCAGAGATGTGTAAGGGCAGAACGAGAAAGCCGATCGAGCCGAAAAACGACACTCTCATCACTTCCTACGCGTCGGTAGTTGAGATGGGAACCGATCCGGTCATTATTGGCGAGCGCATCAATCCGACCGGAAAATCAAAATTCAAACAGGCGCTGCGCGATCACAACCTGGAATATATCCTGCGCGAGGCGATCACCCAGCAGGAAAATGGCGCTGCGGTGCTTGACGTCAACGTGGGACTGCCGGAGATCGATGAAGTGGCGATGATGCGCGAGGTCGTACAGGAATTGCAGGCGGTGACCGAGCTTCCGCTGCAGATTGATACGACTGACACAGAGGCGATGGAACAGGCGCTGCGTATTTATAATGGAAAGGCACTGATTAACTCTGTCAATGGCAAACAGGAGGTCATGGACGCTGTATTTCCGCTGGTAAAACATTACGGCGGCACGGTGGTTGCGCTGACGATCGACGAGGAAGGCATTCCGGCGACGGCGGACGGACGTATGGCGATCGCGCGGAAAATCTGTGCGGAGGCGGAAAAGTATGGCATCCAGAAAAAAGACATCGTGATCGATGCGCTCTGTATGACGATCAGCTCCGAGCCGACCGGCGCGCTGGTGACGCTGGAGACGGTGCGCCGTGTCCGCCAGGAACTTGGCTGCAATACGATTCTCGGCGTTTCCAATATTTCCTTCGGATTACCGCAGCGTGAGATTGTCAACTCCAATTTCTTTACGATGGCGATGCAGAGCGGTCTGACCGCAGCGATCATCAATCCAAATTCGGCGGCAATGATGCGTTCTTATTATAGTTACCGGGCTCTGGCAGCACTGGATGAACACTGCGGCGATTATATTGAGCAGGCAGCGCGGCTGGCGATTCCAAAGGCAGGTGCGGGCGGAGCTTCCGGCGCAGGTGCAGCAGGCAGCGCAGGTTCGGGTGCCCCGGCGGCAGGTGCAGCTGGAGCTTCCGGCAGTGCGGACACTGGCAGCCAGGCATCCGGTCCGGAGCATCAGCTTACGGTCAGTGTGGAGAGAGGTTTAAAAGAGCAGGCGGCATCGGCAGCCGGGGAACTCTTAAAGACCATGGATTCCCTGACCGTCATCAATTCCTGCATGATCCCGGCACTCGATAAGGTCGGAAAGGGTTTTGAGGCAGGCACCGTCTTTCTGCCGCAGCTTCTGATGAGTGCGGAGGCGGCAAAATCGGCGTTTGAGGTCATCAAAAACCAGATGGAGTCCTCCGGGGAAGCAGGAGAGAAGAAAGACAAGATCGTGCTGGCGACCGTCAAGGGCGATATTCATGACATTGGAAAAAATATCGTAAAAGTATTATTGGAGAATTACAGCTATGATGTGCTGGATTTAGGTAAGGACGTAGCTCCGGAGGCGATCGTGGAAGAGACGATCAAGAACCATGTAAGACTGGTCGGTCTGTCCGCCCTGATGACGACCACCGTGCCGAGCATGGAGGAGACGATCAAGCAGCTCCGCAAGGAAGCACCGTGGGCGAAAGTCATGGTCGGCGGCGCGGTTCTGACCCAGGAATACGCGGATATGATCGGAGCAGATGCGTATTGCCGCGATGCGATGGCGTCTGTTAATTACGCGCAGCAGGTGCTGGTCTAACGCTTGACAGTCTGCCTTACTTAGACTAAAATTAGGGTAATTAAAACTAAGAATTGACGAGGGAGGGACAGCTATGGTATCGAAGAAAGTGAAAGTGGTTAATCCATCGGGACTTCACCTGCGGCCGGCTGGCGTGCTTTCGCAGACCGCGATGAAATTTAAGAGCCGGACTCTGATTGAGTGCGGGGAGAAACATATTGTGGCAAAGAGCGTGCTGAACGTGATGGCAGCGGGTATCAAGTGCGGCACCGAGATCACGGTTGCCTGCGACGGACCGGATGAGGAAGAAGCGCTGAAGACGATTACCGAGGCGATCGAGAGCGGACTCGGAGAAGAACTGGAACAGTAAGGTATCAGCCATTGCCTGCACAGTGTGCGGACGGTGACACACATATCAGAACCAGAGGGGGATATTGCAGAACGGCAGAAATTGCAGTTGTGCAGGTATCCCTTTTTAGATGGAAAAGAGGGGTTTTTATGGAACTGAAAATTTACGAACACAAAGCGCAGTATTATGAAACCGACCAGATGGGAATCATTCACCATGCAAATTACCTACACTGGTTTGAGGAAGCGCGGATCGACATGATGGAGCAGATGGGAATGGGATATGACATCATGGAAAAACAGGGGATCATAAGCCCGGTGCTGTCGGTTCACTGCGATTATAAGAGCATGGCGCGGTTTGGCGAGACGGTGCAGGTGCTGGTTCAGATGAAGGAATACAACGGCATCCGCATGACGCTGGAATACACGGTTTTTGACAAGGAAACGGGCGCAATCCGCTGCGTGGGCGAGAGCCGCCATTGTTTCCTGACCCGCGACGGAAAGCCGGTTTCCCTGAAACGCAACTATATCGAGATGGATCGTGCGTTTAGGGAATACAGCGAACAGAGCCAAAGAGAAGAGTAAATGCTGACTGGTTCGAAAATGACAGATGCGCTTATAAAGTGCTTGAAAAGCGGGAAAATTGTGGTATGATGTAAAAGATAAAAAAAGAAACGCAGAGTAGGAATACAGGCGTTAAGTGCCGGTTGAACAGGGAGTTGTCAGCCGGACGAAGAGACCCTCCGGGGTTTCGCGGTCAGTATTCCGCATCCCGCTGCATCGTTGATACAATCTATCTCCTGATGTGGTTCGAGAGATCTGCAGAAAAGGAGGTATTTTTTTATGAAAAAATTTGCAGTATGTTATCAGGCATCCTTTCAGGAACTGAAACACGTGAAAACACTCACGACTGCCGCCATGCTGATGGCTGTCTCCGTTGTTCTGGGATACTTCACGATTGAGGCTGGTCCGTATTTGAAAATCGGATTCGGCGGTGTGGTCAACCAGTTTGTCTACTACCTCTTCGGTCCGGTGGCTGGAGCGGTCTATGGCGGAGTCTTGGACCTGGTCAAATATGTCGTAAAGCCGACGGGGGCATTTTTTCCGGGATTTACGCTGAATGCGATGCTGGGCGGCGTGCTATATGGCACAATTCTGTATCGGAAACCGCTTACCTTCCGCCGGGCGCTCTGGGCGGATCTGGTGGTGGCGCTGATCTGCAACATATTTTTGAACACACTCTGGCTTAGCATGATGTCTGGAAAAGCAATGATGGTGCTTCTGCCGATGCGTGTGCTGAAGAATCTCATCAAGTGGCCGGTGGATGCAGCACTCTTTTATCTGATTGCAAAACGGATGGAGAGTCTTGGGCTTGTGCGGATGATCCGTAAATTCCAGGCGGAGTGATGCTGGAGGATTCGTTTTGAGCAAAAGGAAACATACATGGACAGCGAAAGTCTGCAGGCACGGTGGCTGCATGCCATGAAAGGAACCGTTTATGAAAAAATGCATCATGCATGATGGAGGAAAACAGATGAGAGAAAAAGCAGTTTCGCGGAGCCGGGAACATTCGAAGGATGTGGCGCTTTGCGGTCTGTTTGCGGCGCTGGTCGCCGTGGGGGCATTTATCAAGGTTGTCATTCCGACCGGCGCAGATACCATGAACTTCACCTTGCAGTGGTTTTTCGTGATGCTGGCAGCATTTCTGCTGGGCTCCAGACGGGCATTTACCAGTGTGGGTGTCTATTTGCTGATTGGACTTGCGGGCGTCCCGATCTTTGCACGCGGCGGCGGTCCGGCGTATCTGCTGCGCCCGACCTTTGGTTTTCTGCTGGGATTTCTCCTTGCGGCGTGGGTCATGGGAAAGGTCTGTGAATGTTTGAATTCCTGGAAAATGGGAGCGCTGATGACGGCGGCGACGGCTGGATATGTGGTATATTATGGAATGGGAATGGTTTATTTCTATCTGATTACCCATCTCGTAACCCTGCAGCCGATCGGCTGGAAAGCGATTGTGCTGGTTTACTGCCTGCCGGAGATGCCGGCGGATTATATTCTCTGCATTCTGGCGGCGATCATGGCAAGACGGCTGCGCCCGATGGTACAGGCGTATCTGTAGAGAAAAATGAATAGTATATAAAAAAGACAGACAGTCTGAATGCAGTGCAGCAAACGGGCTGTCTGTTTTTGTCTCATAGAAAACGTTACTGTTCACGCATACGTGTACAGTAACGGCACATTCTTTTGTAACGCTGCCAGTTGTGTTTGCCCCCTATCATTTTTGCAGAAAATATGGTAAAATGTACGGAGATTACGACAGGGGAGGATTTGGGCGTTACAGGTTTTTGGTCTTGGAAAACGTCTGAAGAGGATGCAAAAACGAAAACCAGCGAACGATCAGAATCCAACCTGATAAAAAGGAGAAGTATGTATGAGTGAGAATTGCAGTCATAATTGTTCAAGCTGCGGCGAAACGTGTGCCAGCCGGACGATGGAGAGTTTCCGGGTGCCGTTAAATCCGCAGAGTTCAGTTAAAAAAGTAATTGGTGTAGTCAGCGGCAAGGGCGGCGTCGGAAAATCCCTGGTGACATCCCTGATGGCATGTAAGATGCGTGCGAGAAACAACCGCGTTGGCATTCTTGATGCAGATATTACAGGACCGTCGATCCCGAAGGCATTTGGCATTCACGGCATGGTAGGTGTGACAGCGGATCAGCTGATGTTGCCGCGCACGACCTCGACGGGGATAGAGATTCTTTCTTCGAACCTGATTCTGGAGCATGAGACGGATCCGGTAATTTGGCGTGGACCGGTTGTGGGCGGCGTGATTAAGCAGTTCTGGAGCGAGGCACTCTGGAAGGACATTGATTATATGTTTGTCGATATGCCTCCGGGAACCGGCGATGTGCCGCTGACTGTATTTCAGTCCCTGCCGCTGGCAGGTATTATCATTGTGACTTCCCCGCAGGAGCTGGTTTCGATGATCGTGGCAAAAGCGGTCAACATGGCGAAGAAGATGGATATTCCGATTCTGGGACTGGTTGAAAACATGAGTTATCTGGAATGTCCGGACTGCGGAAAGAAGATTTCTGTGTTCGGTGAAAGCCATATCGAGGAGACGGCAGACGAGTATGAGATTCCGGTGCTTGCGAAGATTCCGATCGATCCGTCGATTGCGTCCAAGGTGGACGAGGGGCTGGTTGAGTATGTGGAATCCCCATGGCTGGATGCGGCGGCTGACGCAGTGGAGAAGGCATAAAAGAATATAGATATATAGAAGAGGTGGAAGAATACAAATGAATATTGCTCAGAATCCCAACAGCGAGCTGAGCCATTTCGCGGTCAATACGCCTCAGGTGTTTGAGATTCCTGAGACATTCCGGGAGACGGCAAGGCAGTTTCAGGAAGCGATGATGCAGTACAGCTGCGCGATTCGAGAGTTTAAGACGAAGCTGGAAGTGCTCAACGATGAGCTTTCCATGCGGAATGCAAGAAACCCGATCGAGATGATCAAGGCGAGAGTGAAGAAGCCGAAGAGTATTGTAGAAAAACTGCAGCGGCGCGGACTTCCGCTTTCGATCGAATCGATGGAGTCCAACCTGGATGATATAGCGGGTGTCCGTGTGATATGTTCGTTTGTGGACGATATTTACGAGATCAGCCGGATGCTGGAACGCCAGGATGATGTGACCATCATTGCGATCAAGGATTATATCAAGGCGCCGAAGGAAAACGGCTACCGCAGCTACCACATGATCGTGGAAGTACCGGTATTCTTTTCAAGCAGTAAGAAAAATATCCGTGTGGAAGTCCAGATCCGCACGATCGCCATGGATTTCTGGGCGAGTCTGGATCACCAGCTCAAGTATAAAAAGCAGCTGGATGCCCAGGAAGCCGCAGAGATCGGTGCGGAGCTGAAAAAGTGCGCGGATGTCATCGCGGAGACAGATTGCAAGATGTTAAGCATCCGTCAGAAGATTGAGGAAAAACATCCGACGCAGGAAGAATAGTCGTGATGTAAACGAATAGCTCATGTATCGGGGTGCTTTTGGTGGCTGAAGCGCCTGCCATATCTTTAATACATAAAATAGGACAGGGTTTCGGTAATTCGGAACCCTGCTTTTTTATAGATCGAGAGTGCCGGATAATTGTCACTGCTGACGTGAAGAACAATTCGGCTGCAGCCGCGCGTGATCAGATCGTTTAAGACCAGACAGAAAGCAGCTTCACCGATTCCCAGTCCGCGGCAGAGGTCATGGACCCGGAAACCGTAGAAACAGGCATGAAATGTGCCGGGAACGTCCGGGACGGGCTGCATACGCGCCATGCACACGGCAGCCGGAGAGCACATCGGATCTGGCGGAGTCTCTAAAAATTCATAGGTCAGAATTGTAACGGCCGGATCTGGATCATCGGCGCTGTGGAAGCAGTCCCAGCAGCTGTCGGGATCAACACTTTCGTTGACGTCGCCTTCCGGTGCAGAAGTGCAGGTAAAGGTAAGCGGGCGTTTTTCAACCATGGGAGAGTCAAAGCGTTCGGTTGCCGGGTCAAAGGCCCATTTCATCTGATATTCCTGATCAACGCGGTCAGCGTGAATGGCTTTCATCGTGGCAGCTGTATCAGTGGATTCCGGGTCAACCGGAAATAGAATATCGTGCTCACCGGAGATGTCGCAGGCTTTTTCTAAGAGTGCGGCAAAATATCCGCGTCGGCGCAGGGAAGGGCGGGTGAAGGCGATGCATTCGACGGGTTCCTCGTCCGAAGAGCCATCCGGTGGAAGGATCATTCCCATGACGGCTGCAAGTGTCTCTGATTCATCCAGAAGAAGCAGGAAACAATTTCCGTCTTCAAATGGAAAAGAAATGTGGATCGGCTGTGTCTTCTGGCATTCATTCAACAGTGCCAGGATCTGTTCTGCCTGTCTGGCAGAGAGAGAGTTTGTCTGAATTAAATTCATAACTTCTAATCCTTTCTTTCTTGCAATACAAAGTGTACCAGCTACAAAAGCAGCTGAGAAGATAAGTCTTTCATAAAGATAAACGTATTTGCGGATAAAAACTTCACGTTTTTTGGATCGAAAATGTCTGGATTTTACGAATCGGAAAAGCTTACCTGTATCGTATAAAAAAGACGCAAAAAATTCAAGGAAATTGACAGAATTTATGCTAATTTTCATATTGTCCTATAAATTTGGGAGTGATAGAATAGAGGCATTAAATACGAAAGGTGAAGACATCATGAAGTACTTGAAAGAAGTGACAATTATTTTTGGCATCACAATGCTGGGAGAGTTTTTGAACTATCTGCTTCCGTTTCCGGTTCCGTCCGGCGTATACGGATTGTTCATTCTTCTGCTTCTGCTTTGCACAGGTGCATTACATACAGAAGATGTGGCGGAAGTGGGAGATTTCTTCCTGGATACGATGCCGATTATGTTTATACCGGCAGGTGTAGGTCTGCTTGACAGCGTGCAGGAGGCGGAGTCCATCCTGGTGCCGCTGACAGTGATTACCGTGATTTCGACGGTATTTGTTATGGTTGCGACCGGGTGCGTGGCGCAGAGCATCATCCGCAGAAAGAATAAAGGAGGTGCGAAAGCATGAATGGACTGATTCATTCTTCTCTTTATTTTGGAATGCTGGTCAGCGTTGGCGCGTATATGTTGGGCGTCTGGCTGAAAAAGAAGACCGGCTGGGCGATTTTAAATCCGCTGCTGGTTGCAATTATAGTTGTGATTGCATTTTTATCTGTTTTTCATATAGAATATAAGGAGTATAACCGCGGTGCGGTGTATCTGGGCTATTTCTTGACACCGGCAACGGTCTGTCTGGCGATTCCGCTGTATAAGCAGCTGGAGCTTTTGCGCCAGCACCTGATTGCGGTTGCTTCTGCAATTGTGGCAGGGGTAGCGGGAAGTGTCGGCAGTATCTATGTGATGTGCCGTTTCTTTCAACTGGAGCATACGCACTATGTGACATTGCTTCCGAAGTCCATTACGACGGCGATTGGCATGGGCGTCAGCGAGGAAGCGGGAGGTATCGTGACGCTGACGGTTATCAGCATTATAATTACAGGAATTTTGGGAAATATTATAGCCGACTGGCTGTTTCAGATATTTAAAATTGAAGAGCCAATCGCGAAGGGTCTGGCACTTGGAACAGCAGCCCATGCGATTGGAACGGCAAAGGCGCTGGAATTAGGCGAGATCGAGGGTGCGATGAGCAGCTTGTCAATTGCGGTCGCCGGTCTTTTGACCGTAGTGGTAGTACCACTGATGTCGGGACTGATTTAAAGGTGGTGCTGAAACGGTCGGAATTTGTATAGAAATTGGAATGCACATAGAGAGGCAGAGAAAAAGATACTGCGGGTCATGCGCATGATAACGGCAGCAAAAAGATAGGAGGGGAGCAGGTATGATGAATTTGTATGAGGCGATAGGATGTCGCCATTCAGTTCGAAAATACACCGATCGGGAGGTCACGGAGAAGCTGCGTGGGCAGATCCTGTCCTATTTTGATAAGACCTCCCGGTTAAATGACCGGATCCGGGTTGAGGCAGTGATATTCGACAATACAAAGAAAAAAGCCGATGTCCACGGACTCTGGAAGGTGGATGCTCCCTACTATCTGGCGATCTATTCGGACCAGGAGGAAGGCTGCGAGCGCAATGCCGGTTATCTGATGGAGCAGATGGTGCTCTATATGACGGCAAAAGGGCTTGGAACCTGCTATTTGGGCAGCGTGCAGCCGGCGCAGAAGGTGCGCGGCGGCAAACGCTGCCTGATGATGGTCGCATTCGGCTACCCGGAGGGCAAGCTCTACCGTGAAAGCCCGCTGGCAAAGCGCCTCCCGCTCAATGAACTCTGTATTTTCAAGGAAGAAGCCGGAGAGCAGATGAAGACGATTCTCCGTGCGGCGCGTCTCGCACCGTCCGCGATGAACACCCAGCCGTGGCGCTTCATCGTCTATTCCGACCGAATCTATGTGTTCGCCCTAAAAACCCGCTTTCCGGGCAAGAGCTTCCATGCGATGCGCGAATTCAGCATCGGCATTATGCTCTCCCACATTATGCTCGCCGCCGAAGAACTCTGGATGGAACTTCAGACGGAGACGGAGGAACATTTTGCGGCTAAAAGTTACAAAAATGGAGATTATGTGGCGACGTTGACGCTGCATTAGATGCATTGATTCATTGTATTAAATGTTGAAATAGTTTATATTTAAGCAAGAAAAACCAATTTTGCAATTTTAAAACCAATTATTCAAAGAAACGATACACTCAAGAAAGAAGCGCGCCAGCCGTCCGATGCCGTGACAGCTGGCGCGCTTCTTTCGGGGCAATCAAAAGGGCATAAGCAAAAACCCTTTTTTCCTTGCTCCGTGCCCTTGAAAGCGCCCTCCACTTATGATAAAATAAGTTGATTATTTATGAGAGATACTCTGGAGGAGAACGTGATGGTTAGTAAATTGATTGAGAAGATTCAGAAGACAAAGGCACCGATCTGTGTAGGACTGGATCCGATGCTTGGATATATTCCGGAGCACGTGAAGGAAAAAGCATTTGCGGAGTTCGGAGAGACCCTGGAAGGAGCGGCAGAGGCGATCTGGCAGTTTAACTGTGCGATCGTGGATGCGACGGCTGATCTGATTCCGGCGGTCAAACCGCAGATTGCGATGTATGAGCAGTTTGGCATCGAAGGCCTGAAAGCGTATGACCGGACTGTCAAATACTGCCAGCAGAAGGGCTTAATTGTCATCGGAGACATCAAGCGCGGCGACATCGGTTCCACATCGGCTGCCTACGCAACCGGTCATCTCGGCAGCGTGAAGGTTGGAAATACGACCTGTTCCGCGTTCAATACCGAGTATGTGACGGTCAATCCGTATCTGGGAACCGACGGCGTGAAACCATTTGTGGACGAGTGCAACGCATCCGACCGCGGTATCTTTGTACTGGTAAAGACTTCTAACCCATCCAGCGGCGAGTTCCAGGATCGTCTGGTGGACGGCCGCCCGCTTTATGAGCTGGTAGCGGAGAAGGTCGTTGAGTGGGGGGAGGCTTCCATGGATGGCGACTACAGTAATGTAGGCGCAGTTGTGGGCGCAACTTACCCGGAGATGAGCAAGATTCTGCGTAAGCTGATGCCGAAGACTTACTTTCTGGTTCCGGGTTATGGCGCACAGGGCGGTACGGCAGAAGACTTAAAATACTGCTTCAACGAGGATGGACTGGGCGCGATCGTCAATTCTTCCCGCGGTATCATCGCAGCATACAAGAAAGACGCATACGCCAAATTCGGTCCGGAGCATTTTGCGGACGCATCGAGGCAGGCTGTCATCGATATGATTGCGGACATTGGACGCGTACTGTAAGGAGGAGCTCATGGCACAGAAGAAAGAGACAGCAGTTGTATATAGTCAGGAAGAACTGGCACCTGGCATTTTCAGTATGTGGATCGTGACGGACATAGCGGATGAGGCAAGACCGGGACAGTTTATCTCGGTCTACAGCCAGGACGGTTCCAGACTTCTTCCGCGCCCGATCAGTATCTGCGAGGCAGATCCGGATGAAGGACGCCTGCGGATCGTATACCGGATTGCCGGTAAAGGAACGGATGAATTTTCCAAATATGTTTCCGGAGACCCGATCGACATCATGGGACCTCTGGGAAATGGTTTCCCGCAGGAGGGCGAAAATGTATTTCTGATCGGCGGCGGTATCGGTGTTCCGCCGATGCTTGAGATGGCGAAACAGTTAAACTGCGAAAAACAGATCATTTTAGGATACCGGGATGAAAATCTCTTCCTCCGGGATGAATTTGAGGCATATGGAGAAGTCTTTGTGGCGACCGAGGACGGAAGCGTCGGCACGAAGGGCAATGTCCTGGACGCGATCCGGGAGCAGAACCTGACGGCGGATGTGATCTACGCCTGCGGACCGACCCCGATGCTGCGCGCCATCAAGGAGTATGCGGCAGAAAAGGGAATCAAGTGCTATATTTCCCTGGAGGAGAAGATGGCATGTGGAATCGGCGCCTGTCTGGCATGTGTCTGCCAGTCGAAGGATGTAGACCACCACAGCAATGTACACAACAAGCGGATCTGCAAGGATGGTCCCGTATTTTTAGCCGAGGAGGTAGAATTATGAGACAGATGGCAGTCAATCTTGCGGGTGTAGAGCTTAAAAACCCGGTCATGACGGCATCCGGAACCTTTGGTTCAGGGGCAGAGTACGGCGAGATGGTCGATTTGAACAAGCTCGGCGCGGTTGTGACCAAGGGTGTGGCAAATGTGCCGTGGCCAGGCAATCCGACCCCGCGTATTGCGGAGGTGTACGGCGGCATGATCAACGCGATCGGCTTACAGAATCCGGGGTATGATTTATTTGCATCGAGGGATATCCCGTTTTTACGTCAGTATGATACGAAGATTATCGTCAATGTATGTGGAAAAACGACGGAAGATTACGTCGATGTAGTGGAAAAACTGGCGAGCCAGCCGGTCGATATGCTGGAGATCAACATTTCCTGCCCGAACGTCAAGGAGGGCGGCATCGCATTTGGACAGGATCCGAAAGCAGTGGAGGCGATCACCCGCGAGGTAAAACGCCATGCGAAACAGCCGATTATCATGAAGCTCAGCCCGAATGTTACCGACATCACGGAGATGGCGAAGGCAGCCGAGGCAGGCGGTGCGGATGTGCTGTCCCTGATCAACACACTGACTGGCATGAAGATCGATATCAACCGGAGAACCTTTGCGGTAGCCAACCGTACAGGCGGTCTGTCCGGCCCGGCAGTGAAACCAGTGGCAGTCCGCATGGTTTACCAGGTGGCGCAGGCGGTCAAGCTTCCGATCATCGGCATGGGCGGTATCATGAATGCGGACGATGCGATCGAATTTATTCTGGCAGGCGCAAGCGCGGTGGCAGTCGGTACGGCGAATTTCCATAATCCGTATGCGACGGAGGAGATCGTGAAGGGCATCGACGCCTACATGGAAAAATATGGTATTGAAGATATACATGAACTGATTGGTGCGGTTCGGTAAGATAGGAGAGTATGATGGAACAGTATAAGCAGGAATTTATCAATTTCATGGTAGAGAGCGAAGTGCTCAAGTTTGGCGAATTTACCTTAAAGAGCGGACGTAAATCTCCGTTCTTCATGAACGCGGGTGCATATGTAACCGGTACGCAGCTGCGCCGTCTGGGCGAGTATTACGCAAAGGCGATTCATGACAACTATGGTCTGGATTTCGATGTCCTGTTTGGACCGGCTTACAAGGGAATCCCGCTGGCAGTTGCCACCTCGATGGCGATCAGTGAGCTGTACGGCAAAGAAGTACGTTACTGCTCCAACCGGAAAGAGGTCAAGGATCACGGCGATACCGGCATCCTTCTGGGAAGCAAGTTAAAGGACGGCGACCGCGTCGTTATCATCGAGGATGTAACCACTTCCGGTAAATCCATCGAGGAGACCTTCCCGATCCTCAAATCCCAGGCAGATGTGGAGATCAAAGGTCTGATGGTATCTTTAAACCGTATGGAGCGCGGCAAGGGAGAAAAGTGTGCGCTGGATGAGATCAAGGAACTGTACGGCTTCCCGACCGCAGCGATCGTATCGATGTCAGATGTCGTAGAGTGCCTGTACAACAAGGAGTGCCAGGGCAAGGTCGTGATCGACGATACACTGAAAGCAGCGATCGACGCATACTATGAGCAGTACGGTGCAAAATAGAGATTTGGTTCACGGAGCGGCATGCTTGAAATGGGAAATGCCATGCGACGGAGTGTAAGAAGGAGCGGATCGATATGGAAAAGATCTACAAAACGATGCAGGGAACCGGTGTGATTAATATCGTGATTGGAAGTGTGATCATCACGGTAGGGCTGGCAGCCGGTGTGATGGCGATCGTCAGCGGTGCGTTTTTACTGAAACGCAAATCAGATATTACATTCTAAAAAATGGATTTGAAACAGGGCAGATATGCCCAGTCGAAAGAGAAAAACCGTATGACCGGGGACGGTGTACGGTTTTTCTCATTTCTGGCAGTTTATGTGGGGAATTATGTGGAAACGGACAAAAACGCATCAGAAGGTGTGCTGGATATTCTTTGTCGCATACCTGGTGCTTCTTATATATTTTATGTTTTTTTCGGACGGATTCGGGCGCGCGCCGCATGTGGAGTATGCCTATAATCTCGTTTTATTTAAGGAAATCAAACGGTTTTATATTTATCGTGATATAGTGGGAACGGAAGCGTTCCTGTTAAATACGGCTGGCAACGTGGTGTGCTTCATGCCGTTTGGATTTTTCCTGCCGATCATCAGTCCGAGATTTGGAAAATGGTACCTGATGTTGATTCTGAGCTTCCTTCTGACTTTGAGCATCGAGACGATTCAGCTCGTATTCAAGGTGGGAAGTTTTGATGTGGATGATATGTTTTTAAATACGTTAGGTGGAATTGCTGGCTACCTCTGCCAGTGGATTACACGTGCAATTGGGAGGTGTCTGCATGGGACGTCAAACAGATAACCGGATTTCTTATATCCGCAAGCCGATGGCAGAACACGGCTATCTCTGCCTGGGACTGGCGGGAGTCGGTCTGCTGCTGTGCGTGGCAGGGATGGCATTCAGTGTCCGCAGCCAGGGCAATACGCCGGTCGGCGCGCTGTCGATGTGCTTTTCGAGCATATTATTTTCCGTGGCGTCGCTGATGTACGGATGGAAATCTTTTAAAGAAGAAGAAAAAAATTATATATTCGCGAAAATTGGTACGATTTTGTCGGGGCTTCTGGTCATCTGGTGGATTGTGACGATTTTGATTGGCATCCGGGGCTAAGAATGAATGGTTTTTATGCGTGGCTTGCCTGGAATGCCGGACCAATGGAACGCCGGTAAGAGCCTTTGCGGCGGGCGTGGTTTGAAAGTGAAATTTGGCGATGGCAGAAGGAGGGAAATATCTGAACATGAAATATTGGGAACTTTTGAAAGAAGAAAATGAGGCGGTTGCGGAGCGCCATGAGCTCGCGATGGAGCGCATCGGCCATATGAAAGAAGAAGCGACGGTTGGCGAGCCATACCGGGCATTTTTTGAGCGCACCGTCCAGTTTATCGAGCTGATAGAAGAAACCTTCCAGAAACAGATGGATGGGACGCTGGCGGCGATGAGCCAGAAAGAGGCAACAGAATTTAACCGGACGCTTTATGCGGATATACTTCCTGGGGCGTATGGAAAGAGCTTTGCGAACCCGGACTATGCGGCAAAAGAGCTGGGAGAGAACTATGGTCCGTGGCTGTCATTTCTCTATACGGAGATCCGCAGCGCGATCGTTTACGCCTATGAGAGCCGTCTGGTGGATGTGACGGTGTTGGAGGAACTGTTTATTGAGGTTTACAACCTGTTTGAGGGCGGTACTCCGGAGGTGGCGGAGCTTCGCGAGCCGCTCTACTATTTTGTCAGTGATTATTGTGACAGGATGCTTCCGTGGCGGGTGCGTGAGACGCTGGATCCGTCGCTGGATTTCGGAAAATCGATCATCATGGACAGTGATTTAAACGATCTGCGTTATCTGTACCGGTTTGGCGAATATATCTCGGAGACAGAGCTTGCGACGGCACGTTTTATGAATGAGCTGCCGGAGGAGACGGTACGCCGGATGGCAGATACCTACACAGAAGGCTACCGCAAGGGATTTGCGGCGACCGGACGCAGCTATGAGGGCAAGAAAACGGTGCAGATCCGTTACCACATCGGATTTGAGCGCATGATCCGGATGGCAGTGGAAAATTTCCGCGAACTCGGTCTGGAGCCGATCATTGCCCGCGCCTCCATCGGCACGGTGAACCGGATGGCGGCGCGCACGAACGGTTACTATGGCACACCGGCGAACCGCCAGTACGAGTATGATCACCGCTACGACAATGCGGTTTACCTGGACAAGGCCTTTCGTGAGCGGAAACTCTCTATTTTGAAGGTGGCATATGAGACATACAAGGATCTGGCGTCGGTATATGCCGGTCCGGCAGTGGTGGAAACCTTCGGCGAGGCCGGATTTGAGCCGGTCAATGCAGCAGCAGCCTTTTCTTTAAGTGAAAAACAGGAGAAACTGCTGTTATCCTACAGCAATGAGGCGATGCAGATTGTGGACGCGTATATTCCGGGAACGGAGACGAGCTTCACAATCATTGCATTCCCGCTTCCGGAGATCGGAGCGGAGTTTGAGGCGATTTTTAAGGAGACGATCCGCATCAATACGCTGGACTATGAGCTGTACCGCGACATCCAGCAGATCATGATCAACGAACTGGATCAGGCATCGCAAGTCCACATCAGCGGACGCGGCGGCAACCGTACCGATCTGACCGTACAGCTTCACACGCTTGCTGAGCCGACGAAACAGTCGAATTTCGAAAACTGTGTGGCGGATGTAAATATTCCGGTTGGAGAAGTCTTTACCTCCCCGCAGCTTGCTGGGACAAACGGGCTTCTGCATGTCGGCAGCGTCTATATCGGGGAATTTCAGTTCAAAGATCTGGAAATCCGGTTTGAAAATGGTATCGCTGTCTCCTATACCTGCAAAAACTTTGAGACGGAAGAGGAAAATAAGGCGTTAGTGAAACAGATGATCCTCAAAAACCATGAGACGCTGCCGATGGGCGAGTTTGCGATTGGCACCAACACAACTGCGTATGAGGTAGCGCTGCGCTACGGCATTCTCGACAAATTCCCGATTCTGATTGCCGAGAAGATGGGACCGCACTTTGCGGTAGGCGATACCTGCTACAGCTGGATGGAGAACTGCCCGGTCTTCAACCCGGATGGACGCGAGATGGTGGCGCGTGAGAATGAGATTTCAGCAAAACGCAAAGAAAACCCGCAGGAGGCATATTTTGGCTGCCATACGGACATTACAATCCCGTACTCCGAGCTGGATACGATCGAGGCGATTCATCCAGATGGAACGAGTGTAAAAATCATCGCGGGCGGACGGTTTGCGCTGCCGGGGACGGAGAAGCTGAATGAGCCACTGGAAAAATAAAAAGAAAAAGTCATAGAAAACAGGTTTATTCTCATATAATCTCCTGAAAAGGGATTCCGGAGCAGCCGGATGGGAGATAGAATCAGAAAATGGATAGCCGTTCTGCTGGCAGGAAGTATACTGGCGATGATTCAGTTGGTTCCGGCCGGCGGGGCGGTTTTTGTTCGTGAAAATATAGAAAATAAAGAGATTCTGGGAGAGAAAGAGACTTCTCTACAACAGACCCTTCACGCCCGCGCCTGGGTTCTCATGGATGCGGACAGTGGGCGTATTCTGGCGGGGAAAGATGCGGATACCGCTTATCCGATGGCAAGCACGACGAAGATTCTGACCTGCATTCTCGCACTGGAACAGGGAAATCCAGATGACTGGGTCGAGGTATCAGAGAAAGCGGCCTCCATGCCGGATGTCCAGCTCAATATGCGAGCGGGGGAGCGGTACCGCCTATCGGATCTACTCTATTCCCTGATGCTGGAATCCCACAACGACAGCGCTGTGGCGGTGGCGGAGCACATCGGGGGAAGTGT
Source organism: Clostridium sp. OM05-5BH (assembly GCF_003481505.1). Lineage (NCBI taxonomy): Bacteria > Bacillati > Bacillota > Clostridia > Eubacteriales > Clostridiaceae > Clostridium > Clostridium sp. OM05-5BH. Next base: position 188,632 of record NZ_QULJ01000005.1, read on the forward strand.
GGAAGGATTTGCGGAGAAAATGAACCGGAAAGCGCGGGAGATAGGATGTAAGAATGTTTGTTTCGTGACACCGAACGGTCTGGACGTTGCGGATGAGGATGGAAACGAACACAGCGCTTCTGCGGCGGATATGGCGCGGATCATGCGCTACTGCGCGTTCCAGTCGCCGTGCCGCGAAACATTTCTGGAAATTACCCGTACGGCATCACGGACGATTCAGGATGAGTCGGGAAACCGTTCATTTTACCTGGCAAACCACAACGCGCTTTTAAGCCAGTGCGCGGAGGTGCTGTCGGGCAAGACAGGATTTACCGGGAAAGCCGGGTACTGTTATGTGGCGGCGTTAAAAAAAGAGGGAAAAGCATTTACGGTGGCGCTTCTCGGCTGCGGGTGGCCGCCGCACAAGACGTACAAATGGGCGGATATGCGGAAACTCGATCAGTATGCATTTGATACATATAACTGGTATGATATATTTGACCGGGAGAAAACATTTCCGGAGGTGGAGGTGAGGCGGGGCGTGAAAGGAACGACGGCGCTCACACTGAATCTGCCATCGGAAAAACAGATGTTTCTGATGCTTCTGCGCGCGGACGAGAAGCCAGACATCCGTTATGAGTACCCGACCGAGCTGGAAGCACCGGTTCATGAAGGACAGGAGGTTGGGCAGGCATCCTATTATATTAATGACGAGCAGGTGGCTGCTTATCCGATCTATGCGGCAGAAACAGTGGAGAAGATTGATTATGGGTGGTGTTTAAGACGATGCGTAACTTATTTTGAAAGAGAATTTCAGTCAATGTGGCAGACATGGGGAGTTTGAGTTGTTATTACTGGGCACGTATGCGTGAACAGCAACGACTTGTTCACAATACTTTTACAAAAATCTGCTTTATTTTGCTGGTTAATTTTGTTATAACTATAGATAGTGTGAATTACTGAGAATCAAGGATCCGGACACGGAAACGTGGAAAGAGAGGCACGGAGGATGAAACAGACATCACTGAGCAGGGAACAGGGGCTTGCGCTCCTTCGCAAGTATAATAAAGAACCATTTCATATTTTACATGGACTGACCGTGGAGGGCGTCATGGAGTGGTATGCTGAGCAGCTGGGATACGGGGACGAAAAAGCATTCTGGGGCATGGCAGGACTGCTGCATGACATTGATTTTGAACTTTATCCGGAAGAACACTGCGAGCGGGCACCGGAGCTTCTGCGCAACGGAGGCGCAGAGGAAGATTTAGTCCATGCGGTTGTCAGCCACGGCTACGGCATACGGGTGGATGTGGCTCCGGAACATGAGATGGAAAAGGTGTTGTTTGCAGCTGATGAGCTGACAGGGCTTATCTGGGCGGCGGCGAAGATGCGCCCGTCCAAGAGCACCAAGGACATGGAGCTTTCAAGTCTTAAGAAGAAATTTAAGGACAAGAAATTTGCGGCTGGATGTTCCAGAGATGTGATCCGCCGCGGGGCTGATCAGCTTGGCTGGGAATTAGACAAACTGATGGAACAGACGATTCTCGCCATGCGCTCCTGTGAGGATCGGGTCAACAAAGAGATGGAGGAACTGGAGTTTTGAGAGAAAATAAACCAATGAAACTGTTGTCGGTAGCGATTCCGTGTTACAATTCGGCGGCATATATGCGTAACTGCATCGAATCCCTGCTGCCGGGCGGCGATGAGGTGGAGATCCTGATCGTGGATGACGGTTCCACAAAAGATAATACGGCGGAGATTGCCGATGAGTATGAGAGAAACTATCCGGGAATTTGCCGGGCGATTCATCAGGAAAACGGTGGTCACGGCGAGGCCGTCAATGCGGGACTGCGCAATGCGACGGGCGTCTATTATAAGGTCGTGGACAGCGATGACTGGGTCAACGAAGAGGCATATATGGAGGTTCTGGATACGCTGCGCAAATTTGTCCATGACAATGTGACGCTGGATATGCTGATTACCAACTTCGTTTATGAAAAACAGGGCGCAAAACACAAAAAGGTCATGAACTACAACATGGCGCTCCCAAAACGCCAGCTCATCGATTGGAACGGTGCAAGAGGCTTCCGCCTGGGACAGTATATCCTGATGCATTCGGTCATTTACCGTGTGGAAATGCTTCGGAACTGCGGCTTGGAACTGCCAAAGCATACGTTCTACGTGGATAATATTTTTGTATATCAGCCGCTTCCACACGTAAAATCCATGTACTACCTGGATGTGAATTTTTACCGCTATTTCATCGGACGCGACGATCAGTCGGTCAATGAAAAAGTCATGATCAGCCGTATTGATCAGCAGATACTCGTCACGAAGCTGATGCTGGGATATTACGATGTGACCAAGATCAAGAATCCAAAGCTGCGCCACTACATGGTCCGCTATCTGGAGATCATGATGACAGTTACTTCAATTCTGGCGATCCGCTCGGAGACAGAGGAAAATCTGAAGAAGAAAAAAGAACTGTGGCAATATCTGAAACAGCAGAACTTCACGTTATATATGCGCCTGCGTTGGGGCTTCCTCGGACAGGGCGTAAACCTGCCGGGAAAAGGCGGACGGAAGGTGTCGATCGCCTGCTATAAGATTTCGCAGAAGTTTTATGGATTTAACTAGAAATCCATTATAAAAATTGAAATAATATGGATTAGAAAACGAAATCAAATCTATCATAAAAGTGAAATTAAAAGATCCGATCGTCTGGAAAGTCGAGTGTTTCCAGATGGTCGGATTTTCTGATTCTATGTCAATCATTAGATATGATTCGATAAGGGATTACCACGTGATGAATGTTAGAGACCTAGTTTTCGTAACGGCTGCGGCAGGGGGGATTTATCGCAGATAAAAAGCTGGCACTTGTCATATTTTGGCGCCAGCTTATGTTTACTTGTCTTGAGAAATCCTTTAGCGAATATATTCCGGTTCGTTCTCTGTCTCTTCCTGCGTGCTTCCCGCATATACTAACGGATAGATAGCTGCGCTTAAAAGAATCGCGCCTGCGACGTCCAGAACCGAGTGCTGCTTCAGCGAGACAGTTGCCATGCAGATAGCGACCATCAGGATACCGGAAAGAATCCGGATTACTTTGTGCTTTTTCAGAGACTCACTCTTCATGACCGCGATGTGGGTTCCGATGGAATTGTACACGTGGATGCTTGGAAATACATTCGTGTTTGTGTCAGCCTGGTGGAGCATATAGACCAGACGGGAACAGAGGTTCTTGTCCGGGTTTACGGCGGTCCGCAGGTCAGTTCCATTCGGGAACAGGGTGCAGATTAAGAGTGACAGCGTCATGCCGGTAAATAAAAATGCACATAACCGGTAATATTCTTCTTTGTTCTTGAAGAACAGATATACAATCGCAGCGGTCACATAGGCGAACCACAGTAAATATGGGATGACGAAGTATTCATTAAACGGAATCATATCATCCAGCGATGAGTGCATGATATGGTAATTGGAGGTCACGGTTTTTTCCAGATGCATAAACCACGGAAGATAGATAAATCCGTATCCCAGAATCCATATATGCCCGTATTTCTTCAGGAGTTCCTTCAGAAAATGTTTCATATCAATCAACCTCGATTTTCTTTTTATCATAAATAAATTAACATTATTTTAACATCTCTCCAAGTTCGTCTGATTATAGCACACTCACCCGCCAACTTCAAGGCTAAATAGGGATTGTTATAAATATTAAGAAAAAGGTTATGGAATGTGAAATTTGTTAAACAAAAATTTTATGGATGGACAGGGACTTTGGATTTATATATTTTATGCGGCTGTATATATGTGTCAACCGTGAGGGTATATGCGCTATCGCCTTTCACATAGGAAGTTAGTTTTAGAGTGAATTTAGGCAAAATAAAAGCAGCTTGCTTAACTGCAAGCTGCTTTATCAATAGCGAGAGGGGGATTCGAACCCTCGACACCGCGGGTATGAACCGCGTGCTCTAGCCAACTGAGCTATCTCGCCATATTAAATTTTAAAAGTGGGACCTACAGGGCTCGAACCTGTGACCCTCTGCTTGTAAGGCAGATGCTCTCCCAGCTGAGCTAAGATCCCAGATAAAATAGCGAGAGGGGGATTCGAACCCTCGACACCGCGGGTATGAACCGCGTGCTCTAGCCAACTGAGCTATCTCGCCATATTAAATTTAGAAAAGTGGGACCTACAGGGCTCGAACCTGTGACCCTCTGCTTGTAAGGCAGATGCTCTCCCAGCTGAGCTAAGATCCCGCTGACACTCGCACAAATCACGACTGCTTTGCAAGTATAATATAAATTTTCAAGATTGTCAACACTTTTGAGAAAATAATTTATAGAAATTTTCTTATCATTTAAAAGGAAGTATGGTATACTTATCTCATGCAAAATTGTAATGGCGCTGTATCCTGTGACAGGTATTCTGGCAGGGTAAAAGATAAAATATAACGCCCCAGCAGGGGAGTTTCTGTATTTTCGGAAAGCAGGGGACGTTATGGCAAAATATGAGGATGGAGTAATGTATTATTTCATTATTAATCCCGCTTCACAGAGTGGCCGCGGCTATAAGATATGGAAGAAAATAGAGCAGCGGCTTGTGCGGGACGGGGTTGAGTATCAGGCATATTTGACAGAATATGCGGGGCAGGCGACAGAGTATGCAAGGAAGCTGACGTCCCACTGCAAGGAGGCACGGGTGATTGTGGTCGTGGGCGGTGACGGGACGATGAATGAGGTCGTGGACGGAATCGTTTCCTGCGACATGGTGACGCTGGGCTATATTCCGGTGGGGACAGGCAGTGATCTGGCGCGCGGGCTCCGGCTTTCGAGAAGACCGATGCGCGGACTGCGCCGGATTTTTAAGGCGCGGCGGATCCGGCAGATCGATTATGGTGTGATTGCATACGGCGATGATGTGCTCCGACATCGGCGTTTTATCGTCAGCGCGGGGATCGGGCTGGATGCGGAAGTATGCCAGCATATGCAGCATTCGGCGATCAAAAATATCTGCAACCGGATTCATCTGCGGCGATTGTCGTACCGGATACTGGGATTTATACAGTATTTGAAGGCGAAACCGATCCGGGGGTATATTTTGCTCGATGGAACGCGCCGGGTGGAATTTAATTATATTTATTTTATCAGTGCACAGATTCAACCCTGCGAGGGCGGCGGATTCTGGTTTGCGCCGAAGGCGGACAGCAGCGACGGCAACCTGGAGGTCTGCATTGTCAGCCATGCCTCGAAGCGGCAGGTGCTTGGAACCCTGCTCCGGGCGTTGTTCCGGCGCTCCCACAACCGGGGGCTTCGGTGCTTCAGCTGCCGGGAGGTCCAGATCTACACGGAACGCCCGATGGCAGTTCACGTGGACGGCGAGAGCTGTCAGTACCAGAGCAATCTGGAAGTCCGCTGTATTGAGCGAAAATTAAAAATTGTTGGATAAGTGTATATTTTTCAAAAGTATAAAATAATTTATCAAATAAAGTAACTGCGGGCAGTCCGGACAGTTACAAAATGACCAAGAAAGGAACTGGAATACGATGAGAATAGGACAGGGATATGATGTGCATAAACTTGTTCCGGATCGGGAACTGATTTTAGGCGGCGTGACGATCCCGTATGAGAAGGGGCTGTTAGGACATTCGGATGCGGATGTGCTGGTGCATGCGGTGATGGATGCGCTCTTAGGGGCGGCGGCACTGGGCGACATCGGACAGCATTTTCCGGACACGGATCCGGAATATGAGGGTGCGTCGAGCATCGAGCTTCTGAAAAAGGTAGGGAAACTTCTGCAGGAACGCGGCTATGTGATTGAAAATATCGATGCCACGATCATTGCGCAGCGCCCGAAGCTGGCTGCATACCGCCCACAGATGGCAGAAAATATTGCAGATGCGCTGGGGCTTCCGGTCAGCCGCGTGAGTGTCAAGGCGACGACCGAGGAAGGGCTTGGTTTTACAGGCAGCGGCGAGGGCATTTCCTCACAGGCGATTACCCTGTTGACGGAAGTGGAGAATTACTGTTATGATAGTGAAATGATGACGCAGGCAGCGGCTTGCGGTGGATGCGGCGGCTGTGGCGGCTGTCAGGCAGCACCGGAAGCAGATTTAAAATAGAAGAGGAGTAATGAGGTTATGAAAATTTTCAACACATTGTCCCGCAGAAAAGAGGAGTTTGTGCCGATCGAACCGGGCAAGGTTAAGATGTATGTGTGCGGACCGACCGTTTACAATTTTATTCATATTGGAAATGCAAGACCGATGATCGTATTTGATACGGTCCGCCGGTATTTTGAGTACAAAGGATACGAAGTAAACTATGTATCTAACTTTACTGATGTGGATGACAAGATCATCAGGAAAGCCATCGAGGAGGGCGTGGATGCGGAGACGATCTCCAAGCGCTATATCGCAGAGTGCAAAAAAGATATGGAGATGATGAACGTCAAACCGGCGACGAAGAATCCGCAGGCGACTCAGGAGATCGGCGGTATGATCGAGATGATCAATACGCTGATCGAAAAAGGACATGCGTATGTGGCAGCTGACGGCACGGTTTATTTCCGCACCAAATCCTTTAAAGAGTACGGAAAACTGTCCCATAAAAATCTGGACGATCTGCAGTCCGGCTTCCGTGAGATCAAGGTAACCGGCGAGGAAGGCAAGGAAGATCCGACCGATTTCGTCCTCTGGAAACCGAAAAAAGAAGGAGAGCCGTTCTGGGAGTCTCCGTGGTGCCAGGGCCGTCCAGGCTGGCATATCGAGTGCTCCGAGATGTCCAAGAAATACCTTGGCGAGTCCATCGATATCCATGCAGGCGGAGAGGATCTGATCTTCCCGCACCATGAAAATGAGATCGCGCAGAGCGAGTGCGCGAACGGCAAGACCTTTGCCAACTACTGGATGCACAACGCATTCTTAAATATCGATAACCGCAAGATGTCCAAATCTCTTGGAAACTTCTTTACCGTGCGTGAGATCAGTGAGAAATACGATTTGCAGGTTCTGCGTCTCTTCATGCTGAGCGCCCAGTACCGCAGCCCGCTCAATTTCAGCGCGGATTTGATGGAAGCTTCGAAAAACAGCTTAGAGCGCATCCGCACTGCGGCAGAGCATCAGGCAGACTGCCTGAAAGCAGCGAAAGAGGGCGAGATGACGGCGGAGGAGAAGCAGAATCAGGCAGCAGTCGAGGAGTTGGTTCAGAAGTTCGAGACGGCGATGGACGATGATTTCAACACCGCAGATGCGATTTCAGCTATTTTTGAGATTGTACGCCTGAGCAACTCCACGATTTCGGAAGCATCGACGAAGGCATACGTTTCCTATGTCAAAGAGACGATGGACAAACTCTGCGATGTGCTCGGTATTATCACGGAGAAGAAGGAAGAGATTCTGGACAGCGAAGTAGAAGACTTGATCGCAAAACGCCAGCAGGCGAGAAAAGACAAGAATTTCGCACTGGCGGATGAGATCCGTGGACAGCTTCTCGATATGGGAATTATTCTGGAAGATACAAGAGAGGGCGTCAAATGGAAACGGGCTTAAATGCGTTTAAGGAAGCGCTGCATTTAAAACATGTTGAGGCGGGGGAGTATTCCCCGCTGGCGCTGGCGTATATCGGCGATGCGGTCTATGAGCTGGCGATCCGCACCCTTGTCATGAACCGCGGCAATATGCAGGTCAACAAGATGCACAAGAAGACGGCGAACCTGGTCAAGGCGGACGCACAGGCACATTTTTATCTGCTTCTGGAGGAAGAGCTGACGGATGCGGAGAAGGCGGCATACCGACGCGGACGCAATGCGAAATCTTTTACGATGCCGAAGCACGCGACGATGAAGGATTACCGGATGGCGACCGGATTTGAGGCGCTGATGGGCTATCTCTATCTGACCGAGCAGTTTGACAGGATGGCAGAACTTCTGGGAAAAGGGCTGGAACAGATGGGAGAATTAATATCGTTATAAATCATGATGAGGAAGATAGATGGAACAGGAAAATAAGCAGGAAAATAGATTTGAAGAGACGATGATCGAAGGCAGAAATGCCGTTTTAGAGGCATTCCGTTCGGGCAAGACGGTGGATAAGCTGTTTGTGCTGGATGGCTGCCAGGATGGACCGGTCAAGACGATCACGAGAGAGGCAAAAAAGCAGAATACGATCATCCACTATGTGGCGAAGGAGAGACTCGACCAGCTTTCTGAGACCGGCAAGCATCAGGGCGTGATTGCACAGGCAGCGGCATACCGCTATGCAGAGGTGGAAGATATGCTAAAGCTGGCAGAAGAGAAAGGCGAGCCGCCGTTTCTCTTTATTCTGGATGGCATTGAGGATCCGCATAATCTGGGTGCGATCATCCGTACTGCCAATCTGGCAGGCGCACATGGCGTGATCATCCCGAAACGCCGCGCAGTGGGACTGACATCGACGGTTGCGAAGACCTCGGCGGGAGCGCTGAATTATACGCCGGTGGCGAAGGTAACCAATATTTCAGCCACGATCGAGGAGCTGAAAGAGAGAGGACTCTGGTTTGTTTGCGCCGATATGGGCGGAGAGAGCATGTACCGCCTCGACTTAAAAGGACCGATCGGTCTGGTGATTGGCAATGAGGGCGAAGGTGTCAGCCGTCTGGTGCGGGAAAAATGTGATTTCATCGCATCGATCCCGATGAAGGGAGATATCGACTCCCTGAACGCATCGGTGGCAGCTGGTGTGCTGGCATATGAGATTGTGCGTCAGAGAATGATGTAGGGTAAGTGAAGGTTATCGGTCAACCGATTCCGCTGCTCCCCTCCCCGTTGGAATCATATAGAAATATGAAAAGATAGGAAATGAGAATCGGATGTCTGCGAATGAAAACGGAGGCATCTGATGAAAAAAACGGGAAATTTAAAAAAATAAAAAAAATTCAAAAAAACCGTTGACAAAACGATTGTATCATGATAAACTAATCAAGGCTTAGAGATGAGCCAAAAACAAAAAGATGCTGCTGTAGCACAGTCGGTAGTGCGTCGCATTGGTAGTGCGGAGGTCACGGGTCCGATTCCCGTCAGCAGCTCTGCTAGAAAAGAACGGAAGCCTTTGATTTACAAGGGTTTCCGTTTTTTTATTCTCTACTTGCAATTCATTCCAGTTGTGCTATAATGATAACAGTTTGGACGGGGACATAGCTCAGCTGGGAGAGCGTTGCGTTCGCAACGCAAAGGTCGCGGGTTCGAATCCCGTTGTCTCCATGATAGAGAAAGCCTTGAAAACACTGGTTTTTCCTTTGTTTTCAAGGCTTTTTTGTGTTTTTAAGATTTCAAGCGGAACAAAATATTCCGTTATAGGTACAAACTTTTCGGTACAAGGATCACACGAAAGATCACATGGACTTTCAGTATCGATGAATTTGCCGCACATTTTTTAAAAAAGAACTTTCGAAAAAATTCAAAAAAATAAAAAAAACTCTTCCATTTTGAACTACCCTATGTTATAATAAACTCACTTGTGAGTCAGAAAGACAAGCAAGCGGGCATGGCGGAATTGGCAGACGCGCCAGATTTAGGTTCTGGTACGAGAGTGTGCAGGTTCAAGTCCTGTTGCCCGCACTAGAAATTACGCAGAAGTGGCGGAATTGGCAGACGCGCACGGTTCAGGTCCGTGTGATGGCAACATCATGAGGGTTCAAGTCCCTTCTTCTGCATGATTAGCTGCAGAACCTGAGTGCAGCGTGGAACTCCCAGAGATGATTTCTCCGGGAGTTTTTCTTTTTCTATACAAGGAATCAAAAAGGGGCAGACGCGCAAGCGAAAGCCCCTTTTGTAATTCGAATTTGTAATATAAATCAAAAAATTAGAATTTCTGAAATTCTTCTACATTTATTACAAATACGGTTGCTCCGCCGACTTTCATGTTCATCGGAACGGTCATATTAACGGTCGGGCAACAGTTTCCGGCCATGGTCGGCGGCGTGTATACAAGCTGCTCGCGGGCACCGGACATTTTTTTGATGATGGAGATGGCGTCCTCGACGCGTTCATCTTCGACACCGAGCATCAGGGTTGTACTTTTCTTTTTCAGAAAGCCGCCCATCGTGGAAAGCTTGGTGACAAAGAAGGAGTGCTGGTTTAATTCATATACTAAATCATCGGCGTCCTCACTGCCAATGATTGCGATAATCATTTTCATAAGCGGTACCTCCTGAAAAATTTTCTATTATTGTACCATTAATTTATGAAAATGGAAATAAAAAAATGAGAAATTTATGTTAAAATATAAATGATTATGATTGCTTGCAGGTGAGAATTTTTTGGACTGAAAATTCCATCTGCCGCAGGAATGGCGGCAGATTTGCGGGATGAGAGAAAGGCAGAAGTATGATTCGAAATATAGTATTTGATATGGGAATGGTTTTACTGGAGTATGATCCGGTCAAGGTGTGCTGGGAGTACACAGATAATTCGGAGGATGTGGAGTGGATGCGCCGCGAATTGTTTGATTCGAAGGAGTGGTCGCTTTTAGACGAGGGAACGCTGACGGATGCACAGGCGCTGGAGCGGGTGCAGAAACGCCTGCCAAATGAACATCTGCGCTGGCTGGCGAAGGAAAGTCTGGAACACTGGCATGAGTACAACATCTGGGCAAAGCCGGGGATGGGAGAGCTGGTGAAGGAACTGAAAGAAAAGGGCTGCGGCATCTACCTCTGCTCGAATTGTTCCGTGCGCCTGCGTGTGTTCGAGTATGAGATTCCGGGCATTGAATATTTTGATGGCACGCTTGTCTCAGCGGAGGAGAAGCTGGCGAAGCCGAATCCGGCGATCTATGAGAGATTGTTTGAAAAATTTCATCTCAAAGCGGAAGAATGCTTTTTCATCGATGACCGTCAGGATAACATCGATAGCGCGAAGGGCTGCGGCATGGATGGATACTGTTTTGCGGACGGGAATGTGGAGAGGCTGCGGGCGTACATGGAGGAGATGGAAATATTATAGAAAAGCAGTGCAAGGTGGCCGATAAAAAGATTATTTTCCTAAAAAACACCGGGAGAGTCATAAGCTGATGAAAAGAAAGTGAAAAGGTTTTGGAATCAGGCACTTATGGTCTAAAAAAAATACAAAATCAGCAAGAAATTTGATTGATAATAATATCACAATATGAGATAATGAAGAAGAATGGGGAAAGATGCATTTTTAGTAAATTCCCCTGGAAGATGCATGTGAACAGGCAGTTTTTTGACCGGGAATCTCCGGTGAAAGGCTGCGTCTGTTTTATAACGGATAGTGAGGAGGTCATTATATGAGAGTATCGATTTGTATCGGAAGTGCCTGTCATCTGAAAGGATCCCGTGAGGTAATCCAGAAGCTGCAGAAGCTGGTTTCAGAGAATCATCTGGACAGTGAGGTAGATTTAAATGGAGATTTCTGCAGCGGCAACTGCCGTAAAGGTGTCTGTGTGACGATAGACGGAGAACTGTATTCCGTAAAACCGGAGACAACCGAAGAATTTTTCCAGAAGGAGATTCTGGGACGCCTGAACGCGTAATCGTTTACATATAACGGCAAAAAGAGAGGGAGAGTCTATGCCGATTATTGATTTTAAGGCGACGATGTGTAAGCATTGTTATAAATGTGTGCGGGGCTGCGAAGTGAAATCAATCATGATCCGGGATGGTCATGCATATATCATGCCAAATCGCTGTATTCTCTGTGGGCAGTGCCTTTTGAACTGCCCGCAGTCGGCAAAACGTGTTCCGAGCGAACTTTCCAAGGTCAAAAAGCTGATTGAGAGCGGCGCACCGGTCATTGCATCGCTGTCGTCTTCCTATATGGGGGTTCTGCCGTATAAAAAGCGGGGGCAGGTCAAGTCAGCATTAAAAAAGCTGGGATTTACGAATGTTTGTGATGCGGCGGAGGGCGCCGCGCTGGCGACGGAAGAGTATGTCCGTTTATTAGAGCAGGGCGAGATGAAAAATATCATCACAACTGCCTGTCCGAGTATCGTGAACCTGATTGAGATTCATTATCCGGAACTCATCAAATATCTGGCACCGGTGCTGATTCCGTCGGGGATCCATACGCGCATGCTGTATGCGGAGTTTGGCGAGGCGGCGAAGGTAGTCGTGATCGGACCGTGTATCGCGGAAAAAGAGAAAAACAGGGTTGTGAAGCCGGATGCAGTCCTCACATTTGAGGATTTAAAACAGTGGCTGTCAGAGGAACAGATCGAGATCGAAGCATGTGAGGAAGAACCGTTCGAGGATCGTGAACCGGGCGCGAACCTGCGTTATCCGGTCAGCGGCGGACTGCTCACGGCGGTGACGGCGACTCAGAAGAAACCGGACAAGTATCGCAAGTTCTACGTCAGCGGCGTGAAGGACTGCCTGGATGTCTGTGAGGCGATGAAAACCGGCGAGGTGGCTGGCTGTTTCATCGAGATGAATGCCTGTCATGGAGGCTGTGTCAATGGACCATCCACGGCGACCTCAGTGTCGAGTTTTAAAGTTAAGCTGGATCTGGAAGCGATGCTTCCGAAGGAACCGGCAGATCTATCCCTGATGCATGAGGCGGCGCGCCAGGTGGAGGTTCACCGGACGTTTGCGGATCGTTCCCAGAAGGAGCCGATTCCGACCGAGGAAGAGATCCGGGAGATCTTGAAAAAGACGGGCAAGACGACACCAGAGCAGGAATTAAACTGCGGTGCGTGCGGTTATCCGACCTGCCGGGAGAAGGCGATCGCCGTTTTCCAGAAAAAGGCGGAGGTCGATATGTGTATTCCGTACCTGCATGACCGGGCGCAGTCGCTGTCTCATCTGGTGATGGATACGTCCCCGAACCTGATCATGATCATCGACGATGATATGCGGATCCGGGAGTGCTCTGTGGCAGCAGAAATGTATTTCGGCGTCAAACCGGAGGCGATCAAGGGAAAACCGCTGGAGGACTTTATCAACGCCGAGGATGTCCGCGAGGTATTCCGGACGCACACAAGCGTCCACAGCCGGAAGGTGATCTATCCGGATCGGAATCTTGTGACGCTTCAAAACATTGCGTATATCGATGACGGCAATTTTGTCATTGCCACGATCATTGATGTGACGCGCGAGGAAAAACAGGCAAAACAGGAATATGCCAAGAAAAAGGCGACCATTGATCTGGCACAGAATGTCATTTACAAACAGATGATGGTTGCACAGAATATTGCCGGACTCCTGGGTGAGACGACGGCGGAGACGAAGACAACCCTGATGAAGCTTTGTTCCCTGATTGACGATGAGAGCGAAAGTGAGGTCCGATAAATGGGAGTAACCGTAGATGTCACGTTTAAAAGTCTGAATAAGTATTCAGAGATCCTGTGCGGCGATACGGTAGAGTGCCTGAAAACGGAAGATTCGGACGTTATCATTCTGGCGGATGGCATGGGAAGCGGCGTCAAGGCGAATATTCTTTCGACGCTTACGGCAAAGATTCTGGGTACGATGTTTTTAAATGGAGCCACGCTGGAGGAATGTGTGGAGACGATTGTGCAGACGCTTCCGATCTGTCAGACGAGACAGGTGGCGTATGCGACGTTCTCGATTCTCCAGATTTTCAACAACGGCGAGGTATATTTAGTTGAATATGATAACCCGCGATGCATTTTTTTGCGCTGTGGTCATGTGGTGGAGCTGCAGAAATACAAGCGTCTCGTCAAGGACAAGGAGATCAGCGAGTGCCGGTTCCAGGTTCAGAAGGGTGATGCGCTGGTACTTGTCAGCGACGGCGTGACGCACGCGGGAGTCGGAAAGAGCGGCAAATATAAATTTGGCTGGCCGTGGGAGTCGGTGGCAGAGTTTGTTTCGGAACAATGCCTGACCTCTCTTTCGTCGGCACGTATGGCGGCGGCACTCTGTGCGGAATGCAGCCAGATTTACGAGGGAAAACCGGGCGATGATACGACGGTTGTGGTAGCTCGGATCATTGACCGGAAACCGGTCAACCTGATGACGGGACCGCCGCTCGACCGCAATGACGATGAGACGATCACGGCGGATTTTATGAAAGATGAGTCGGCAAAGCACATTGTATCGGGCGGAACCAGCGCGACGATCCTGTCGCGGGAGCTGGGACGACCGCTGCGGGTATCAATGGATTACAGCGACCCGGATATTCCGCCGATCGCTTTTATGGAAGGCATCGATCTGGTGACGGAGGGAGTCCTGACGCTGCGGAAAGCGATCGAACTTCTGAAACGCTATCTGATCGAATGCGATTTAAGTTCTGAGTTTTTCAGCGAGTTGGACAAGAAAAATGGTGCGTCCATGATCGCGAAGATTTTGATAGAAGACTGCACGGAATTACATATGTTTGTGGGAACGGCGGCGAACAGCGCCTACCAGAATCCAGGGCTGGCGTTTGATCTGGGAATCCGCCAGAACCTGGTCAAACAGCTAAAAGAAGCAGTCGAAGGTATGGGAAAGAAAGTTACGGTAACGTATTATTAATAAGGAGGATAAACCATGGTAACGAATGACGCGACAATTCTGCGCATCAAACATGAGATACTTTATGAGGTAGCAAAGCTTGCCTGGAATGATCAGTTAGAGGACGGAAGAGACGATATTCCGTACAAAATCAGCCCTGGTCCGCAGGCACAGTACCGCTGCTGTGTATACAAGGAGAGAGAGATTGTCCGCCAGAGAATCCGTCTGGCAGAAGGTAAATGTCCGTCTGACCGCAATACAAACAACGTCGTACAGGTTATCAATGCAGCCTGTGAGGAGTGCCCGATTGCGTCCTATACAGTCACCGATAACTGCCGTAAATGTATGGGTAAAGCCTGCCAGAACTCCTGTCCGTTTGGAGCGATCAGCATGGGAAATACCAAGGCGCACATCGACCCGGATAAATGCCGCGAGTGCGGAAAGTGTTCCCAGGCATGCCCATACAATGCGATTGCCCATCTGGAGCGCCCGTGTAAGAAGGTCTGCCCAGTGGATGCGATTACCTACGATGAGTATGGCGTATGTGTGATCGATGAGAAAAAATGTATCCAGTGTGGCGCCTGCATCCATTCCTGCCCGTTCGGTGCGATCGGTTCCAAGACCTTCATGGTCGATGTGATCCGCCTGATCAACGCAGGCAAAAAGGTCGTAGCGATGCTGGCACCGGCGACCGAAGGCCAGTTTGGACCGGACATCACGTTTGCAAGCTGGAAAACAGCTTTAAAGAAGATTGGATTTGCAGATATGATCGAGGTTGGTCTGGGCGGCGATATGACCGCGGCAGCTGAGGCAGAAGAGTGGGCGGAAGCTTACAAAGAGGGCAAGAAGATGACGACCTCCTGCTGTCCGGCATTTGTCAACATGATTAAACAGCATTTCCCGCAGCTGCTTGACAATATGTCCACGACGGTTTCCCCGATGTGTGCGGTCTCCCGTATGCTGAAGGCGCAGGATCCGGAGGTTGTCACTGTCTTTATCGGACCGTGTATCGCGAAGAAGAGCGAGACGCTGGATCTGAATATCCAGGGCAATGCGGACTATGCGATGACTTACGGAGAGATCCGTGCGATGATGCGGGCGAAAGACGTAAATCTGGAGCCGGAAGAGAACAGTATGCAGGAAGCCAGTGTATTTGGAAAACGCTTCGGAAACGGCGGCGGCGTAACAGCGGCGGTATTAGAATGTCTGAAGGAGTCTGGTGAGAATACCGATATCAAGGTAGCGCGCTGCAACGGTGCGGCTGAGTGTAAGAAAGCCCTTCTTCTTCTGAAAGTGGGACGTCTGCCGGAGGACTTCATCGAGGGTATGGCGTGCGTCGGCGGCTGTGTCGGCGGACCGAGCAAGCACAAAGCCGAGCTGGAGGCGAAGAAGTCGAGAGACAAACTCATCGCCGAGGCAGATGCAAGAGAAGTACATGAGAACCTGAAGGCGTATGATATGTCGTCGTTCTCGATGCATCGGCATTGATGTGGGATACTCTTGGGAGAATGTGGCTGAGATAAAATAAATAGGAATTTATATATGAGTTAGTGGGAAAGTGCCTGCTCTGGAAAATGAAATTTGGAATATGAATTTTATTTTCTGGGGCGGGCGTTTTTCGTTGTGAAAATTCCAAAAGAGTTCTTGCATTTAGAGAATAGATGTGTTAGACTCAATATATCTTATCGAAATGAACTGCGGTCGCAGGTGGTTTCGTTCTAATTTATCTTTTTATTCTGGTAATTTGTGAGGTGCGTTTCGCACAGAATTCGATGATTTAGGAAAATTTGGGAGAATCGAATAACTGTATCGTTATAAAATATATGCAATATATTATATGATATATGCAATGTAAAATGAAAGCTTTTTATAGACGGAAAGAACCGTTGTTTAACTCAGAGTGAGGATGTGAAAAAGGTTTGAGGGGGGAGGTTTGAGTTGTTAAAAATAAACATGGGGGCTCATAAAGGGTGTCGCTGCCGGAATGGGACCATTTTGGGAATATCACTGATATTGATATTTTCATCCGGTAGAATGGCGTGGGCAGCTGAAAATGCAGTGAAACAGGCAGAAACAGCTGTCGTAGTCGGCTACAGCGTCTCATTTATAGATGCTGAGAATGCAAATCATCTTATATTTCATACGCAGACGGGAAAAGTTTTGGAAGGAACTTCCCTGAACGTATCTTTCCCAGAGCAAATCATAGGGAGCGACGGGCATATCTGGAAATCAGCGGTACAGTCACCGCAAATATTTGAATTGTATGGAACAGGAACTGAAAAAATTTATATCAAATATGAAAGAGGCGGCAAGGTTCCAGAAATGGGAGCAGAGGAGGATGCCGCCATGCTGGCGCTTCGGAAACGCCTGGAACGATGGAAACAGAGTGCATGGGAGGCAGAGTGCGCCATATTTGGGCGCGAGGATGCGGCGGTATCGGGCAGCGGTTCCGGTCTGACCGTTCAAAATCAGTCGGAAAATGATGCCAGGATCCGGAATCTGGTATCTGCGATCGGGGATGCGGCGTGGCATGAATTTTATCTGATTGGTCAGGATTTTACACCATCGGCAAAAACAATCGGGGTGGAATACGACGCAGTTTATTCTGAGGTGGAAGAGGATTCCTTTTCGGTGGATGGAAAGGAATATATCATCACGCGCATCCGGGTGCGGAGAAACTGGGATGACCGTACTTGTACGCATCAGTGGAGCCAATGGGAGTGGGAGGAAAATGATTGCTTAAAGAATGGGCGGGCAGTGTATGTCTGCGGACGATGTCAGAAAGAAAAGATAGAGCACCTTCCGGCGCTGGGGCACCTGGATGAAAACGGGGATCAAATCTGTGACCGCTGTGGAAGTGTGGATTGGAGCGAAAGCGAAATGCCCGAAAAAGTGATCTGGAAGGAGGGCGATGTCCAGCTGCGCAAGGTGGGCGGAGA
The DNA here is from genome assembly GCF_003481505.1 of Clostridium sp. OM05-5BH. Classification (NCBI taxonomy): domain Bacteria; kingdom Bacillati; phylum Bacillota; class Clostridia; order Eubacteriales; family Clostridiaceae; genus Clostridium; species Clostridium sp. OM05-5BH. The sequence goes on from NZ_QULJ01000005.1 coordinate 205,995, forward strand.
GATTTTGTCATTTACCTGTATCGACGACGATTACCATGACTGGCAGGATGGGCATCGGAAAGCAGCGTTGTTTCTCTGTGACCGCGTGATCCGGGCGGATGTGGACACGGAGCCGGGAAAAAAGATGAAGATTTTCTCGTTTGGCAAAGACAATAATTATAAGACTTCGCAGGTGCGCGCATGGCTGCAGAAAAACAGTCAGAATAGCAGCTTCTGCCTGGAACCGATCCATACGGGAATCCAGACCGCGTACATGGGAAGCACGGCGGCTGGTGCATTTTCGCAGACTTCCGGGCGGGAACTGGCGCGTCATGATATTGGTTTTCAGCTTATGAACGACCAGCTTTTCTGCCTGTCACTGGAAGAGGCACTTGCGTACCGGGAATATCTATGGCGGTTTGATTCCGGGGATGATAACCCACAAAGTCAGGTCAGTGCCTATTCACAGGGATATTATCTGCGGACGCCTTTTTATTTGCAGGATGAAAACGGGAAATTCATTTATAATCAGCAGATTTATGGCGTTGATCTGGTAAATGGCTGTCTGCGTCCGGTGAGGACGGACAGTGAGACATATGGAGTACGTCCGGCATTTGCACTGTCACAGATGTAAAAAAGAATACTTGTTGAGCTTGGGAAAGCGGGAGTGAAGCTGTTTGGCAGTTTGATTAGGAGAAAAGATTGGATAAGGGAAAATCAATCTAATGTTTGGGGAAAGAGGGGAACGTGTATGGGGAAAAAGAAGATGAAAAAAGTGATTCCATTTGCGGTGATGACGACGATGCTTTTGTCGGCGACGCTGCCGGCGTTTGCGGCGAGCGGGTTTGTGTTTGAGGATTGGGATTTGGGGGTTATTTCGGAAAGGGAGAAAAAGTTGGATGATACAGATGATGTCATGAAAAGGCGAAAAAAATGGCAGAAACGGGCTGCATCGCCCAGTGAGCTTATGAATGCGGATGTGAGGGCAACTCCCTCTGAATTACGTTCTTCCAAAGTCATAGAGGCAACTCCTTCACAATTAATCATGCCGCGCGTTGGTGTCAGCGCCAGCCTCGGAAATCTCTGGGAAAACTGGAATGTGGCGGATTTGAGCTTTCTGGATGGAACACATGGACTTGGAACGAAACAAAAACCGTATCAGGTACGCACGAAACATCAGCTGATGGGACTTAGCTTTCTGGCGGCATTTGGCATGCAGCCGGATCACGGCGAGGTGGAAGAAGAGATCGTAGGGGATTACCGGGGCGCATGGTTTGAGCTGACGGCGAACATCGATCTGGGAGGAATGGACTGGAATCCCATCGGTTATTACCGGGATGATTCGGAATTTTCAGGGGAGGTGACGCACCCGTTTACGGCAAATCTGGATGGAAACGGTTATAAGATTTCAAATTTTCGGTTTGTAGGAGGCAGTTCGCCGAATGTTGGATTTTTTGGTGCGCTGGATGGGGCGGAGATCCGAAATCTGACGCTGGAACCAGGAAAGCCGGTCAAGGGAGTGCGTCAGGTGGGAATTTTGGCAGGAAATGCGAAGGATTCCAAGATTTTTAATTGTCAGGTAAAAGGCGATGTGGAAGGAACCGGAGCGGTCGGTGGAATGATCGGGCGCATGGAAGGCAGCACGGTGGAAAATGGAACGGCACAGGTAACGGTCCGAACGACGGGACCTGCAGCTGGAGCGCAGGCGCTTGCGGGCGGAATCGCCGGGGAAGCGGCGGATGATTCTCGTATCATTGACTGTCAGGTCCGCACCGGGGACAACAGTACCTCACGGATTCAGGGAACGGATGCCACCGTCGGCGGAATTGTAGGACTTCAGAACAGGGCAGATATTTACAATACTTATGTAAATGGCACGATCGGCGGTTCTGGCAGCCAGAATGTTGGAGGACTCGTCGGAGAACGAATCAGCGGCGACTTGAAAGTGGGGCGGTTTGAGGGAACGATCGGTCAGTCGGGAACCGGGGCTGCCGGACACAGAGGAACCTTCATCGGATACCGCGCACCAGCTAATTATTTTAAATATGGGGATGACATCGCGTACCTGTTTGCGGATACGGAGGCGAAAATCGCAAACAATGTCTGCGGAAGCGGCATTTCGGATGATAATCAGTATACATATGCGGCACACATCGGATATTCCCACGCGAAGGACAATTTCTTCACGCTGATATCCGGCGGTGTCACGCGGGATGTGGACGAGCGATATTTTTATGAAGAACTGGAACAGGGGATTCTCTCGATTGTGGATGAAGAGCTGGGCGGGGAGATGGATGCGGAGTCGGTGGGGTATGATCTTGACCATTTTGCACCAAATGATGCGGGACGCCCGGTCCGTGGTTATCTGATTACGATTCCGCAGGTCGATACCGTCTCCAATGGAACGAATTATTACGATGTGGCAGTGCTGGAAGCACGGGGAAATGGCGCGTATTACCGGACACTCGATAAAGAACACCGCGGTGCGGTGGCACCGGGAAAGACGGTGACGGTCAGCACCTCGGCAAAGCAGGCGGAAAAAGCACGCTTTCAGATGGAGGGAGTTCCGACGTACACGCGTGGGAAGAGCCGGAAAGATACTACTTATGTAAATGGCGGCGAGTATTGTTTTACGATGCCGGAGGAAAATACGCAGGTGTCGGCGGTTTATAAAAAGGTGGCAGTTTCGGTCGGTCTGACGCCGGGCGTGACGAAATTCCAGGTGGTGCAGGAGCGGACCGGAAACCGGAAACATCCGACGAAAGTCACACGCGTGATGGATGGAAATGGAAAATTAATTGCGACGTACATCCATGGAAATCTGCAGGCGGGAACACAGGTGCAGCCGGTGACGGTGCGGGCGATTGTGGATCGGAATAATGATGTGGCGGATGCATCGGTGCGCTGGAGTATCGATGATTCAGATTTGATTACGTTACTTCCAAATGACGATGAGGAAAGTGGTTATACGAAAAAGAGCGCGTCAGTCCAGGTAAATTTAAATAGTTCGTTTATCACTGATATAGTCCGGAAACTGGAAAAAGAGCAGGCAGACCGCGGATACCAGTATGCGATCGGAAGCGACATATACGGAGCGGGGCATCAGAACGGCGGCGTGGCGGTGCTGACGGCAGAGACGAAACCGGCGGCGAGCTTTGATGGGAAGCCGTGCCGGGGAAATGCGCGGATTGAGGTTACGTTCCAGATCAAGGATCAGACCTATGTAGCCAATGAAGGTGCGGCACTAAATCAGGATCAGTTGAAATTCGAGGTGGTGCGGACATTAAACGGAAATCGGAAACATCCAGATGAAATGATCCGGGTTACGGCACCGCAGGTCTTGAGTGCGTCTTTTACACCCGATTATTTTGACCGGAAAGATATATCGTGGACTGTCGGTGACGCAGCACTGATTTCGGTGGACGGCGAGGACAAGTCTGCCGGTGTGCAGGCGAAAAAGGATGCAAAATGGATCCGGGATCTGATCGCGGCAGATCAGGGCAGACATGTGAATACACCATATGAAATACAGACAGCTTCCGGCAGCCGCACGACGAAGGTGACAGTGATCGGCGATGATATGCTTGGAAACCGGCAGACGGCATCGTGCAGAGTACAGGTGGATTTCCGGACAGTGGACGAATCGAAGATTTGTGTGGAAGGCATCAGCCTTATACCGAAAACGCTGCAATACGAGATCAAACGCACCCGGACGGGGGCGGGTTATCGTCCGGTGGAGGCATGGACGGGAACCGGTGCGAAAAAGCTGGCAGCGTCGGTATTTCCGGCGCAGGCGTTTAACCAGAAAGTGACATATCAGGCAAGTGATGATTCGCTGTATGTATCATCGGATGGAACCGTGACGGTCAATACGACGGCTTCCTGGATACAGGAGCTTGACCGTCAATACTTAAAATCAGGCAGCCATACGGCATATGTGACCGTGAAAACCGAGGATGGTGGCTTCACGGACCGGGCGGCAGTCACAATTCAGTATGAGGCGGTCGATCAGACATACAGCGGAGGTTCCCATTCGGGCGGAGGTTCTCATTCGGGCGGCGGCTTGGGTGGAGGCTCTTCTTCTGGAAAGGGGGCAGCGGCAGGAAGCAGTGCAGCGAATGCAACCGGACCGGCATCGGGGTTCAGTGATTTGACAGGAGCGGGTATTGGAAATCTGACAGAAGGACAGGCAGGCCCCGGGCAGAATGCAGATGAGGCAGCCATACCGGAATATGTAGTAGCTGGAAACTGGCGGAAGAATGCAGATGGAACCTGGCAGTTTGAAGCGGGCGGTAGAAGCTATGCTTCTGAGTGGGCGGCTGTCCACAATCCATATGCCGATCCGGCAAAGGGGCAGAGTACGTTTGACTGGTTCCGATTTGATGCAGATGGCAGGATGGTGAACGGCTGGTATACGGATGTGGATGGAAACACATATTATCTCTGGAAGGAAATGGATGGAACACAGGGGCGTATGCTGACTGGCTGGAACTGGCTGCCGGGAAGCGATGGAGTGTTTCATTGTTACTATTTTCAGGAAAAATCTGATGGAATGAGGGGACGTTTGTATCGAAATACGCACACGCCCGATGGGAATTTAGTCAATGCGGATGGTTCCTGGGTGCTGGACGGAATAGTACAGACGAGAAGCTGAGAGAGGAGGAGAGAAGAAAACAGAGATAAACAGGAAAATGAAGTGGAATGACACGGAAAGAATAAAAAATGGGGGTAAAAAATGAAACAGGATAAGAAAACAACCAATAAATCGGGATGTACAGCCGTACTGGCAGCAGCCATGATCGCAGCCGGAGGTTTCAGCGCTTATGCGGGCAATCAGGGAACGCATGGCGGTGAATGGAAGGACACAGAGAGTCTGAGATGGGAGTGGCAGAATGGAGAGATGAGTTTTTATGGAAATGGAAGTATTTTTTCAGAGCAGCACCCAGAGATCAGCGATCCGGAATATTACCTGAAAGAGGCAGTCCGTTATCCGGGGGAAGCAAATCCAGGGTGGAATACGAAGGGAGAACCGAAAGCAAATTATAGCTGGGCTTCGGTCGAAGAACTGCAGAAATTTGTCAATAGTTTTGACTGGATTCATTTGGATGAAAAAACGCGTCTTCTGTATGTGCATAACCGGATTGCAAACGGAGAGGGAGGTTTTAACCAGAATCATTACGGTTCGCCGGAAGAGGCAAAGGATTTCCCGGTTTTGGAAGGAGGCGTTGGCGTCTGCCGGGATTTCGCGGAAGAATTTCAGTTCCTATGCCAGATCGTAGGGCTGGAGTGTGTGACCTACACGCCGGAGTATCTCCATGATGCGTGCCTGGTGCGGATCGGCACGCAGTGGTATGCGACGGATCCGACCTCCAGCCTGCCGCTATTTTCAAATGCGAAAACATATCCGGTTGACTTTGAGACGGAGTTTTACCGCTATGAGAATAAGGAGCGGGAGCAGAGAAGAAAGGAGTATGAAGCGGATCCAGACAGTCTTGCCAATGTGCTGGCGCTGACCTTGAGTATGCGGGGAGAAGGGACGATTTCCGAGTCTGCCTGGGAGAAAATACAGGCACCGATGGGGCAGATAGAAGAACAGTGGGGACGACAGGAAATATCAAGACAGGAGTATGAAAAGGGGATTATCTCGCTGCTGAAATCAGTTTGGGGAACTGAAAAATAAAGAAAACGAGGGACTGCCGGTGTTAAGGGGCGCGGGGCAGTAAAAACGAGGAGGAAGTTTATGGGGGAGTATCGGTACAGAGAGAATGTGAAACGGGGGATGGCGTTTGTACTGGCAATTATATTGGGAGGAATGGCTTTTTTGCCAGGATTCCCGGTTTTTCCGGCGAAAGCGGCACCTGCGAGCGGTCAGCAGACAACACTGACGACAGCCCATGGCGATACGCTGCTGGGACACAAGCTTTATTGTATCGATAAGGGCGGTTATGCGATCTGGGGAATTGCAGAAAAAGGGGATCTCTATGAAGCACACCGTCCCTCCCAGGCATCCGTTCCGCTGAGCAGTCAGGAACAGAAATATGTATTTTGGGCGATGCTCTCGCTCAGAGCAGCGCTGGGGGATGAAAAGGCAAATACATTTATCCGGGCGATCAATGTGGCAGCAAAAGCACAGGGAAAACCGGAAATTATCAAGATGGTGTCCGAGGAAGATCTGAAAACAATCCTCTATGTTCCAGCTGTGCGGGCAAAATATCCGTGGCTGGAGGCAGCTGCGTCAAATAGTGAGGCGTACATGCAAATGGGAGGAATGCTGTCTGGCGGAGGCAGCAGAAAGGAAAATACCGGTGTCGGCGGCGGAAAGATTCCAAATGTGATAGCTTCCAGCACCTCGCTGGGAACGGCAAAACAGGTAGATGCGGCGACTCTGACGCTGTCGTTTGCGCCGGATGGCTCGGATTGGGATTTTATCCGTTCTGTACCGCTTGAATTTTCAAACAATGACGGTGTTTCATTCAGCCCGGTTCCGACCGATGGATGGACGTATACAAAAACCGACTCGCAGATTGTATTTAAAAATCCAAATCCAAAACCGTCGAAAGCCCTGATTCGTTTCCGGGTGGAAGGAACCCCATACGCTTCGGGCGGCGGGGGATATGCTTCGGCGGAGGAGGCGATTGACCAGTCGCTTCAAATCTGGGAGTGTGTGACCTGTTCAGGGACACACGGAGGCGGAACGCCTGCCAAAAGTGATCCGTGGATTCATCAGCGGATGGCATGGATGGAGCTCGGAATGGTTCCGGTCAATTATTTTGCTGCATTGGCGGGCGATCCAACCCCGGTACCGGAGCAGGGAGGAATTCAGTTTGAGGTATTTAGGCATGAAGAGGATTTTACTTCCACCTATAATCTACAGATGTATAAATACGATCATGAGACAGGGAAAGCGCTGGAAGGGGCGCGGTTTGGCTTCTTTGAGCGCTTTGACGATAAGAACAGGGTAAATACTGAGCGGGACGGAGCTGCCGAATTGTATGAGGGCGGAGAACCATATGCCAGTCATTATCAGGATGAGCCGGTTCTCTGGGATGGTTTCAGACAAGTGGGTTCGGCGGTAACAGATGGCGATGGCTACGCCTCCCAGACGGTGGAGCATGGTTATCACTATGACAAGACGTTCTGTGACGGTCATCCGGCACCGACCTTTGTACCAGTTCCAGAGGAAGAGGAGGACGAAGAGGGAGAAGTCATCAATGAGGATGAGATTGAGGCGGCGCAGGCAGAAAATATCTGCCTGGCAAATAGCTGGCTTTTGTGTGAAGAGGAATGTGAAGGAAAGGCGGGCGGAGACTTTGAGGGCGTCCATTTTCACTGGATGATGGAGGACGTCGATGCAGGGGAGATAGAAAGTATCGCGTCAGACGGTGGCTCCGAGGGAGAAACACCCGATGCGGGACCGACGACAGGGGCAGACGGGGAAACTTCGTATGCAAAGTCTGGCTGCCAGGAGGACTGTGGGCAGACGTATGAGAAGTTCATTTCCATGAAGTACAGTTATACTTGGAAAGAATTTAAAGCGCGGGATGGATATATTCTGCATGATGGACATGCAGATGACCTGCCGATTGAGATTATCACAACCGATGCATCTGAGCATGGGGCAAATGCAGCCTTTGGAGGCGGATATTCGCGTGATGTGGTGCTGGGAACGAAGAGTGTGAGAAAGAGTCAGGGCATCGGAGAGGCTTTAGAAAATCGGAATGAAGAAAGTGCGGGGAAGACAGGATTTTTTGGAAGAATTGGCTTAGACGCTCAAAGTGCGCCTGGTGGGACGATTTGGAAGAATCTAACGAATTTACCAGGCGAGGATGCGGTATTTCCAGAGTCTTTAAAAATGCGTGTTTTGCCGCAGCGGATCGTTTTGTTTACAGCATTGGATGCAGCGCTTCTGGGAGAAGCAACTGCCTCGGAGCTGAAAGTATCTATTTCGGACCATCTGGTAAATCGCGTCCAGAAAGGTTTTGTGTTTATTGATGAAGCGGATGATGATTTAGAAGAAGCAGAAAAAGCGGAACGTGAAAGTATTCGGCGATATATAGCAACCGGCTCAGATTTATTGACAACCGAGGCAGGTTTTTATACAAGCTGGCATTCACCTTCTTCGTTGTATCAAAATCCGCAGTTGTCACAAAGAATGGAAACACTGGCGGGGGCGGCAGCAGAGTCACTATTTTTCCCTGCCTATGAAGCGGCGCTTGTTTCCGCGAGTGTGGGTTCAGCGATAGAGCCGGGAAGTGCTGGCAATTTCAGCCATTGCAATGGGGCAGACGGCGAGAAAGATGCCTGGATGATCTACGATCACCGGACAGAGGGCGAGGTACATATCAATAAAAAGGATCTGGATCTGAAAAAGGGCGAAAATGAGTCTTACAATGCGCTTGGGGACTCACAGGGGGATGCAACGCTGGAAGGTGCAGTGTATGGCTTGTTTGCAGCAGAAGATCTGCTGCATCCGGACGGGAAAACAGGGGTAGTTTACCGGGCCAATCATCTGGTGGCGGTGGCGACGACAGACAAAAATGGGGATGCCTCGTTTCTGGCATGTACAGAGGCGCCGGGGCGAACCTATGATTATTCGAAAGGGTCGATTGCGGATGCAGCAGATGGATGGCGAAAGAAAGCGCCGGGAAATCTGTATACACAAGATGCGGCGATCGATGATTATACGGCAGATAAAGCCTGGGAGCGGATTTATTATAACAATACGTCAAAGAATGGGAATGCCTGGATTGGACGCCCACTTCTGATGGGGGAATATTATGTCAAGGAATTAAGCCGATCCGAGGGCTTTGAACTTTCGGTTGGAAATAAACTTCACGCAGTTACAAACCTAGGACAGGATCTGGAGGCGGCGGCCCTGGAACCGGGAGAAGGATATGCCCATATTTCCATGCAGATGTATGGGGAAGAGCAGGCAGGCGATGGCGGAGCTGATACGAATGAAATTTTCTTTTCGGCAGAGTCAAAGGACACGAAAGAGGGAGTTTATGAGATTGTGGTGTCAGGGCTGCCGGAGGGCGTGAGCTTTTATCGAAAAGACGAGGGAAGAGGAACGGTTTCGGTGGAAGCTGGGACAGGTGAGTATGAAAAAGTTTATACCGGGGAACTGGCAGTGGCAGAGAACGACTATCAGTATCCAAAGTACAATGCGGATGGCACGCCGATGAATAAAAAGGTTCCGATTGAGTATGCGGCGGGGTGGATGCGCCAGGTCCGGGTGCAGGAACTTGTGCCGGAGACAGTGGAAGCAGTTCTTTTGCAGGCAGAAACGGGAATGACAGAGGAAGAAAATGCGGACAAGCTGGCAAAGACATTTGATGTGGATGACTTTTGTTATCTGAAAGGGAAAGCTGAGCGGGTACTCCGCAGACATACGAAAACAACGCCGAGGACACCGGGAGCAGGAGAAAATGCATATTCCAGTATCTATACCGGCGTATTTGACCGGGGCGTCCGGGAAGGAGAGCGGGACGTGTACGGCGTCAGCGGTGTGACGCCGGGAGAAAAGGCAGAAAAAACAGTGTATGGTTCTCCGGTTCAGACGATTGCGGTGCCGAAAACAAAAGATGGAATCTCAATGACAGTGGGAGACGCGATCACTTCCATTCTGGATTTTTATCAGACCCATCCATATATCAGCTATGGCGGTCTGGACGCGGTGCATGAGTATTCGGATTCGTTTGAATTTACGGTATATGCAGGAATTTTAGGAATACCGGAAAATTTTATGGTACTGGGAAGTGATCCGGAGAAAGACAGCTTGATTTTTCACCGGGCAGAGTGGCTGCCGGATAATATGGAAATGTGTCCGCGTTATGTGTATATACCATATTCAAATAATCGCGAGCGGGACGCATTTGGAACGTATACCGATTACAGGGAAACAACTGCTGGAAATCAGGTGATGGCGTCGGCACTTTTGCAGACCGATGCTGTGATTGAGGGAGATGGTACGATTGTTCCGAAGGAAAATGAGGTAAATGTCTATTACAAAACCGGGGAAATTCCGTACGATGCGGATGGGCAGCCGATCCGGGTATTTATTTACCAGGAAAAGACAGAAACACAGCAGCGGGAGGTGACGGAGACAAAATGGGTTCATCAGGCAGCAGACCGGAATGCAGACGGAAAATACATACTGCAGATCAACGCGAATTTTACCGATAGTTTTGGTGTAAAAAAAACAAATGCAGGTGTGCTGGAAGAGCTGGGATTTAAGGCGGTATTGAAAGAGAAGAAGGTTACACTGAACGAGGAAGAAGCCGCAATGCTGGGAAATGGTTTCTTTGCCGGCCACCAGATGAACAGTTCCAGCTATTACACGTGGGTAAAACAGGCGCGGGCAAAGGCATATATCGATTCTGGACGTTCCGGCTTGATAGGGGATGATTCTTATGTGGTCCCGGTGGCACTGGCATACCCTGGGCAGGAGACCACCTATCAGGATGCCGGGACAAGAAAAGAACCGCTGGGTGTACTGGAGCGTGTGATCCGCCAAAAGATAAAAATCATCAAAGATATAGCGACGACACCGGAGAACACCTATGCACATAACACTTATGCGGAAAGTGGACATACCGATCTGTTTACGGAAAAAGAGGGAGGAAAGGAAAATGTCGCTTCGGCACTGCCAAATTTCCGTTTTAAGCTCTATTTGAAATCCAATCTGGAACGTCTGTACCGGAATACGGATGGCGAAATCGTGTGGATGAATCGGGATGGGGAAGTTGTCTCGTTGCCGGAGGTAAAAAAGAATTTTCCGCTGCTTATAGAATCCTTTGCTCCGGTTCAGAAAATTTTCACGCAGGTAATTCATAAAAAAGATTCCCAGACGGCTGGTTCTGTCAATAACAATGTCTGGGGCAGCGCAGTGACGGCAAAGGAACGTCTGTACGAATATGGAAAAGACGGGCAGATCGCGGATTCGAAAGAGGTCAATCAGGGATATACAAGACTTCTTGAGACGGTCATGCGGACCAAGGAAGATGGAGCGGGAGCGGTACGGGAAGTTCCAGGCTATCAGTATGAGAAATTTTTCGATGCGATGGCGGTGGCGAACCGGGATAAATGGCAGCGGGCAGATGCAACAGATACATCCTTTAAGCCGTTTGCATGGATCCGTACGGGTATTTTTGGAAGCAGCGGCGGAGAAACAAAAGATCCGGTGCATCATAACAATGCGGCGATACAGAATCAGAGCCGTACGCCAGAAGCAGCCGTAGAAAATGCAAAACGGTCGGATGCTGTCCGTCAGTTTGCGATTGACTGGTATTTGAAGAATGAGGTAAAGAAGCAGAACATTCAAGCATCGGGCGGACAGGAAAGCTATCCGGATTATATCTATGATGAAGCATTACATCAGGCAATTTTAAAAGCAGAGGAATATTTGAAGCCGTTTTTCTCCTATGATTTGGACGATTTATACGCGATTGAGTGGGACAGCGCGGAAAATGGAGGTTCCGATCGGGACAAAACAACGTTGTCAGCGGGAAACTTAAAAAAATCTGAGGAAGGTTATTATTACGGCGTTTCGAAATACCTTCCTTACGGAACCTATGTGGCAGTCGAGCAACAGCCGTATTCGGGAGCACTGGAAGATTTCAAAAATCAGCATTACCGGATCGACCAGCCGAAAGAAATAGAAGTCCCGTCGGTTTATGAGGCAGGTGGAAACCTCATATCTCCGGAAAAAAAGTCAGCGGATTACCGATATGACGCTTCGGCATCGCCGGAAACGCTGGCGGCGAATTATCAGATCCGGATGAATGAAGAGTGGGGAGATACGAATCAGGCGGATTTGAGGAAATATGTGCTCCGCGCACATGGACAGGATGGAAATTATGAGATTTATAAGTATGGTCTGGATGCGGATAAACGGCAGGGAACGATCTCCTATCCAGGCGGAAGCTATGACTACAGCGGATTTTCGCCCGCTCAGAGGGAAATGGCGCCGTACAAGGACATTTATCGGTCTGAAAATGCAAACAGCCGGTACCGGAGCAACGAGAAGGTAGAAAGCTATTACCGTTATGGTTCGATCTCAGAGCAGGCAGGGTGGGCAGATTCAGTGGAATATCCGTATGGAGAGAAGACGGATGATAACAATCCGTCGGGATTTTATCTGAAAGATCATGTCAGGACAATCACCGGGGCGCTGACCGGGTTTGACGGGCGGTATTTTCAGGGATTGGTGCCTTACAGTGTGACAGAACCGGCGGCGGAGTCCGCCTATGATGCGTTGGGATTTACCGGCTACGCGGATGGAAAATACCGGAATACGTTTTATGCTGCAAAGCTTCGGATTGAAAAACTAGATTCGGAGACGGGAGAGAATATTCTGCATGATGATGCGGTGTTCGCTATTTATGCCGCCAGCCGGGACACGTCGAAGTACAGCGAGGGGGAGGTGCAGTTTTATGAAAAAGATACACAGGTGACAGCCAGCCGGGAATTTTTGGAGGCAATGGGGGCAAAGAAAATCGCGCCGGTTGATTTGAAAACGCTAATTCCGTCAAAATACCCCTGGAAAGCACCTTATACAGGAAAATATACAGGCATAATCCCGGCAGGAACTCCGATTTGCAGTGAAACCGATCAGGTGGTGATGCAGGATGACTTTGGGACGCGGACGGGCACATTCCAGGTTTATTCGACGCTGCAGGATTTTGGTGGTTTGGGGGAAACTCTGCCGTCCAACCAGAATACAGGATATCTGATCACGCCGCAGCCGCTGGGAGCAGGAGCCTATGTGTTGTGTGAATTATCTGCACCGGAAGGATACGTGAGAACGAAACCGATAGCGGTGGAAGTGTATTCGGATGAAGTGACGTATTATCGGGACGGAGAGCGCGGTCAGCGGGTGGCAGCTGCCGTGTATGGAGAAATGGTAACCCGGATAAGCAGCAACGGAGAAGCAGTCCAGAACCCGGATGGAACGAAGCCAAATGGCAATAAGCCGCAGGACCGGGGGGATGTGGCGCGGATTTATGTAGGAAATACGCCGATTCGGCTGGAAATCGCGAAAGTAAAACAGGAGGAAACGGAGATTCTGTTTGAGTTGAGCGATCGGCGAGAGGGAACTTTGACCGAGCTTTCGAACCGTTATGGTCTTGAAAATCTGGAACTGGCGTACAATGCGTCGGGAACGTTCCTTGGGTATGGGTGGTCAAAGGGCTGGCTGGATAGTCTGAGGGCAAAACAGGAAGCCGGGGAGTGGATTGACCTGATTTATGAGGATCAGGTTTTTACTGGAAAGGCGATCTGGCATCGGGTTCCAGATACGGCGCACGCACTCAACCGATATCTTCCAGGTGCATCGATGCGCCTGTATGATGCGATCGAGGTAAAGAAGAACGGGGACAGTGAGGACCGGGCGTATGCCGGTGTCAATGTGGTGCGCGATTCGTTTGGAAATGTGACCCGGATGTATGTGCAGAAAGGCTATGCGGGAAAACGGCTTCTGTATGTGAGGGATAAAGATCAAGAGGGGGAAGATAGCAAAGGAGAAAATAACAATTATACACGATATACGCAGGATGACTGGTTCAACGACCAGGGAAAAGGCAGATGGATTCTCAAGCGGGTTGAACGCGAAGATACAGACATTTTATATTACGATCTCGGGGTTCTGGAGGTATTTACGACACTCCGGGGCGTACGGTATGCCTATAACGAAAAGGGTGAACTGGTGCATCCCAAAGACGGCGAACCGATCTATGCGATGAAAGACGGCGTTCCATTTCTGGAAATTGTAAGCCCCAGCTATGAAGAACTGGCGTACAGCCGGAAAGAAAGGCGGTTTGAATACGTTCCGTCTGGGACAAAATTCTATCATCTGGCATCAGACGGAAGCCGGGACAGCGAGGTAGAACCGTACACGGGAATGGCATATGTGACGGAGGAAAAAACTGGCAAAACATTGGTGTGGGCGATCCAGGTATCTAAGGATCACTATGGAAATGTGATTGCCAGGGATAAGATAAAGACCGGTCGTGTGGCAACGATGTATGCTGATACGGAACAGGAGTACACGATTGGAACATATGACGGAGGTCTGCTGCAGCCCCATGTCAATCCGGTTTTGAATGAAAATGGGCTGCCGGTTTATTACCAGCGTTCCGCTCAGACCTATATTAAAGGATATCCCGTTTATGATCGGGATGGCGATTATGTGCGTTACCGATACAGCGATCTTCTCAGAGCTTACAATGCCAATGCATGGGATCTGCAGTTGAAGGCAGCACTCTATGATATTGGAAATGATCCGGAAAAACGGGAAGATGATCGACCGCTGTACCACCGTCAGGGTGAGGCGTATCTGATGGAAAACAGCTGGATAACCGGGGATGAAACGCCAAACGATCCGTTCCATACACGGATCAGAGATGGGCAGGTGGATGTTTTAAAACGCGTCCCGGCGGGAACGTATATTTTAGAGGAGACACGCGCCCCATCCGGCTATGCGAAACGGATGCCGACAGGGCTTACGGTAGAGGAAACCTGTGAGGTACAGGAGCTGCGCCTTACTAACCGCCCGATCACGGTGCAGATCGAAAAGATCGACGCGCCAGAACAATATCAGCAGCCAGTCCGGGACTATGATCACATTTTGAACGAATCGGATTCTAAGACCTGGGAGGAAGGAAAAGGAGGTTATACGTTTTCAAGTGTGGAAGGAGCCGTGTTAGCGCTCTATCCAGCAAAAAGAGTTGCGAGTGATGATTTGGAAACACATCCGTCCGGGTATTATCTGGAAAAGAAAGGGGAACTTCCGGCGAACTGGACGGTACTAGATGAGAGAAACCAGAAAAAGACAGTGACTGCCAAATGGACCGTCGGAAAGACGCCAATGGCATGGGAGGGGATTCCGGCAGGCGATTATATTCTCGGGGAGATAGAGACGCCTCCGGGATATCTGACAAATCAAATGAAGGTGGAAATCCAGGAAACTTCTAAGCTGCAGCTCATCACGATGCAGGAAGATCATATAAAAACCGCCTTTTTCAAATATGAGAAGAAGGATGGAAAAAAAGAATGTCTGCCGAATGCATATGCGGCGGAGCTGACCCTGTATGAGGCAGTGACAGATGAAAATGGAATTGTCATGGAAGCGGATGGAACACCGCGCTATGACCGGGAAAAACGGGTGACGAGCTGGAAGACCGAAGATGCGAAAGCCTACAGCCAAGGAAGCGACAGCTTTGCAACCCGCTATCAGGAGCTGTATGCAGAATATCACACAAGGTTTAACACGGTTGCATGGTGTGGATATACCGCTGAAAAACAGGAAGAAACGGCGACAGAACAGGGCGAATCAGTGCGTCAGCTCTGGAATCTGGGAAATGGTTCGCAGGTGCTTGTTCAGGTAACGAAAAATCTGCAGCCGGATGGAAAAGCAGGCTGCAGCTATGATTTCCGCTGGAATTACCAGACGGAGGGGACTCTGGTCAGTTATGATACCTCCGATGGGATTCACCGGATTGATTATTTACCGCTGAATCCGACGAAAAATGATTTGGCTTCGAACAGAAAGAAAGGCTATTACGTTCTGGTGGAGACGAAAACACCAAGCGGCTATCAGAAAGCAGCACCGAAGCCGGTGATTGTCGAAGAAACTGCTGAAATTCAGCTTTACGGGCTGGAAAATAGGGCAAAGTCTGTCTATATTTCCAAGCTGGGAAGCTCAGGAGAGGCATCCGAAGAGGCAATTTATCTGGCAGGCGCAGAACTTGCTGTTTTCCGGGCGGCACAGGATGGAAGCCTGATGCAGGAAAAAGAATATTTAGTGGAACGCTGGATTTCTGGATCGGATGGAAAATTTACAGAGGAAGAAGCAGAAAAACAGGAGATTCCGGCAGGCTGGAAGGCAGGGGACTGGAAGCCGCATCGGATTTCTCCGATTGCCTATGGAGTGTATTATCTGGTGGAACTTTCGGCACCGGCAGGTTATCGCCTCATGGAACCTAAGAAATTTACGGTGGCGGCTGCTTCGGGGGAGACAATCGAAGCGGTTAATACGTTGAAACAGGGGCGGGTTCGGGTTGAAAAGGTGGATGAGAGAAAGCCAGAGGAAAAACTGGCAGGTGCGGTGTTTGAAGTGAAAAACAGAGAGACGGGAGAAAAGGTTCAGATGGAGACAGACGAGAGCGGTCAGGCGGAAAGCCCATTGCTGCCAATCGGAACGATAGGGGGGAATGGAAGCTGGATTCCGTACCATTACGAAGTCCGTGAGACGATGCCGCCGGATGGATATCAACTTATTCCGCGCGTGTACGAGGTGCTGATGGAAGATCAGAAGGAATGCGAGGTGCTAACGTATAATCTGACGGTGCCGAATGAAACAACGAAAATCAAAATTTCCAAGCTGGATTTCGATACGGGTCTCTTTGTGTCAGGAGCAAAGCTGGCAGTGTATGAAGCGGGATTTTTGGATGGTGTGTACACTGAAGCGGGTGAGGCATTGGAAACCTGGATCTGCGATGGGAAAACACACGTGATAGAAGGAAAGCTGATTGCCGGGCACACGTATCTTCTGAAAGAACTGGAAGCGCCGGATGGATACACTGTGCAGAAACCGATGATTTTCACGGTGTCAGATACAGGCAGGGGGATTAACGCAGCCAGAGATGGTGTAAATGCGCTGGAGACAGAGACAGCAGACGGTTTATTTGACAGCATAACGTCTCTGCAGGTGCAGGGAAGAAAAGCGCTTCGTCTGGTGAGAACTCTGTGGGATTTGGACAGTGGGGAAGAATTTGTACTTTCTTCACTGATGGAAGCTTCTGTGCCTTATCTGGAACGAGAAAAATGTGAAAAAGAGGGGGTGGCGGAAGGACATCGTTTCGAACTGCGGGAGATCATTGAGTTCAGTGACGGCAGCCGCCGGACGATAGGAAAAAATACATTCCGTCTGAATTGGGATGAGAACGGACATTATCCGCTGACGCTTCGAACATTAAAAGGAACGAGGTATCGTCTGGAAGAATATCATCAGAAAGAGACAGATGGCAGGGAAGTGGAAAGCTGGATCCCGGAAAACAGAGATGGCCTGGGATATATCCATGAAATACGAAATCCGGAATACAGCGACCCTTGTGGCATCCGCGCCGTTTCCACGATTGGAAAAGACGGAGCAGCGGTGCTGCCGGGAAGTGTAATTGTATATGAAATTACATATCGGAACCAGTCAGATAAAAAAGAAAATATGAAGATTGGACTGGAAATTCCAGCTGGGTGTGAACTAATGACAGCGGCTTCGATGGGCGGAGCGGAACAAATAGGTGAATCCTGGTATTGGAATATAGAGAATGTGGCAGCCGGATCAGGAGGCATTTTGCGGGTGGCTGTTCTGGTTGGAGAGCATATAAATGAAAACGGACAGGAAAATCATTCTGGTATGACGGTAACGGCAACGATATGGGGAAAAACGGGCAAAAGCTATGAATCCTTCCATCCAATTCTATCTCCGGGCGCAATTGCTATCGCCGGGCGGGTGACGGGAACTGCTGCGGCGTTGTTAAGGCAGGTAGATATAACATATACGTTATACTTAAAGAATGCGGAGGGAAAAGAGCTTCCAGGCTTGATTTCGTACACAGGTTCTAAATCGGGAACGCTGCGAAGTGGAGGAAGCCTGACGCTTTCTTGTGGCGAATCGGTTGTTTTGACAGGAATGCCGTGGGGCACAAACTATGAGGTTCGGGCACAAGTTCCGGCACAGACTCCGGATGGACTGCCGATCGAGTGGAAGAGTACAGGAAGCACGGGACGGACCTCCCGGCAGGGAAATACAGTGCTCTGGGAATTTCATCAGAATGATCGGTCGGTGCGCGAAGTGCTCAAACGTGGGAATAGATACCGCCTGGTTGAACTGCTGGAACTGGACGGTGGAAAAACGGAAGAGGCGGAGTCGAATCAGATGATTTTTTCTCTGGGGAATGATGCACAGATAGACGGAATTGGAATGATAGATTCCCCGACAAAGCTGGTCTTTTCAAAGACAGATCTGGGCGGAACGGAGCTTCCGGGTGCTCAGATAGAGATTCTGGATCAGTCTGGAAATGTAATCGAATCATGGATTTCTGCGGATCATCCTCATGAGATAATTGGAACGTTGACACCGGGAAAGAGTTATATAATGCGCGAGACGGGAGCGCCGGATGGATTTGCGTATGCGGAAGAGATTCCGTTTACTGTTTCCGAGGATGGAACGGTCGAGCGGATTTCCATGCAGGACAAGCCGACGCACGTGGAAATCACAAAATACAGTGTGACGGGAGAAAAGGAACTGCCGGGAGCGCGGATGGAACTCTGGGAGGAGAAGGAAGGCGGAACCTTGGTTGATTCGTGGGTATCTGATCGGGGCGCCCATGTGATAAAAGGAAAGTTAAACGCTGGAAAAAACTATGTGCTGGTAGAAAAAATAGCGCCAGATGGGTACTGGAAAGCAGAAAAAGTGACATTTACGGTATCACTGGACGGTCGAGTCGATCAGGTGAAGATGTATGACAGACCGACGGAAGTGCAGGTGGAGAAGCGGAAATGGAGGGAGCAGAAAGGAGATAGCGAATTTGTAAAAGGTGCCCTCCTGAGGATTTCTGATGAGACTGGAAAGGTAATATTGGAATGGATTTCTGAAGAAAAGGAGAAATGTATACAGGGCATTTTAAAGGAGGGCTGCCGCTATATTCTGGAAGAGCTGGAAGCGCCGGAGGGCTACGAAAAAGCCGAACCAGTTTCATTTACGGTTTCAGAGGACGGAACGGTGACGGTTGTGCGGATGTATGACCGTTTGAAGCCGGAGAAGCCGGGGCGACCGGGACATGGTCAGCCGGAATATCCAAAGAAAGTGATAGAAGAGCTGAAAGAGGGCTATTTAACAGTTCACGTGCCAGAGTCGATCTGTGGAGAGGGGAAAATTGTTCTCGACAGCAGACAGATGAAGCCGCTTCCGAGGATGGGATATGGAGAATCAGCCACCTGGGGAGTGGAAGGCGCTTATCAGATTGAGGACGAAAAAGAACGTCTGAATGAAGTGATTTCACTGATTTGGAAGTGGAAACTGGTGATTGGACTGATATGTATGAGCGTTGGGACAGGACTGGCGCTCGCAGAGCGGCGAAGAAAGGAGGAAAATATAAAAAAGAATATGGAGAGGAATGATAAGGGCAAGGAGGAGTAAAAAAATAAGAGAAAAATGAACAGAAGAAAGATGTACTCTCGGAGTCTTTTCTGCACTTGCTTTTGCGGCTAACAAAAAACATTTCACAAAATCAAGCACAGAAAGATTTCGAGAGCACATAAAGTGGGAGAGGAGGAATTTTATGAATCAGATGGCGAAAGGGCTGCTCTTCGGAGCAGCCGTACTGAGCCAGGCGGCTGCGGGATGTTTTCCCGCTGCCGCGGCATCCATCGATCGGGTCAGGATTCGGCTGGCAGCAGAAGAGCTGGATGAAATGGGAATGCCTGTTTTGGAGGCGGAAAGCCGGGACAGGGCATATAGCGTCACTGGTGTGGAACGAATCTCCGGTGATCCGGCAAGCGGACCGGCGATGGATGGGGCAGAGGTGGGAAAAAAAGAAAATGAACAATATAAAGGGAGCATACAAGCCGACTCTGAAAATATAGGTACCAAAGAAGTTTCTTTAGAAGAACGAAAGATAGAAGAAATCCATGCAGAAGAACCTGCTCCGGAAATTCTATACGAAATAGAACTGGAATCCGACGCAGATGATTCTTTTTCCGTCCTTCGCCAGGAGGACATCCAGTTTTCAGGGCTTGGCGCGGTATGCAGCAAGGCAGTTCGGAAGGATAATGGCACTACGTTGCTTTTGACGATCGAATTACAGGATGCCGGAGAGATAATAGGGACGGTGGATGCAGCAGTCTGGGCGGAAAGAGGAATTGGCAGGTGGAAGAAAGCGCCGGGGGCTTCGGCATATTTGGTGATGCTTTACCGGGATGCGAAGCGTGTCGGACATCCGCATCGGACGAGTGCTGAACAGTACGATTTTGTACCGTTGATGCAGACTGCGGGCGTATATCATTTTAAAGTGATTCCTCTGACAAAGCAGGGAAAGCGTGGTCAGGCAGCAGAATCGGCATGGAGGAAAGTGACGGAGGCAGAGGCAGCTCAAAACCGGGAAGAATGGGGAGGGAAAAAGCCGGGATGGCAGCCAGAAGGGGAAATTCCATCGTATATTTTAAAAGATGGTGCATACCCGCAGATGGATTCTCTTTTGATTGGGGAAAAGTATGAGCAGTTTAATGAAAAGGGGGAAAACGTGTCGCGAACCGTAATATTTTGAGGATTTTCGTATAATTTATAAAAATCAGTTGAAAAAGCAGAAGAAATGTGATAGCATACCTCACATAAGTTCGTTCCTGTTTACTGAACCGTCCTGACGAGTGATCGAAGGTCAGTCAGGCAGGGACACTCTGGAGAGTCTCCAAGAAGGAGCGCCGAAGGTGTAAGACGGATGCACGTCCATGGTATTCGTTGATCTCTCAGGCAAAAGGACAGGGCATACAACCAATCACAATGGAACCAGGGGATGAGTTCTATTGTATGCATATGTTCTACTCTTTGGAGAGCTGATTTGTATCAGCTCTTATTTTATTACTCGATCCCGGATTTACAAAAGAGCCGGAATCGTAACGAAAACATAGAGGAGGATAAAAAATGGACACGATTTTGACACTGGTAAACAAAGGCAATGATTTTCTGTGGAGTTTTCTTCTGCTGATTCTGCTGTGTGGAACGGGCATCTATTACACGATTCGTCTCAAATTCATCCAGGTAAGAAAATTTGGCGAGGGCTGCAAGCATGTGTTTGGACATTTCAGCCTGAACGGAGAAAAACATGAAAAAGGGGAAATGAGCCCGTTTCAGTCGATCATGACGGCGATCGCAGCACAGGTTGGTACTGGTAACCTGGCAGGTGCGGCGACAGCGCTGTTTGGCGGCGGTCCGGGTGCAATCTTCTGGATGTGGCTGAGCGCGTTCTTCGGAATGGCGACCATCTACTCCGAGGCGGTTCTGGCACAGACCTACAAAACAGAGGTAAATGGTGAGGTGACAGGCGGACCTGTCTACTACATCAAGGCGGCATTTAAAGGTAATTTTGGAAAGGTATTATCCACTCTGTTTGCTATCTTTATTGTTTTAGCACTTGGGTTTATGGGCAATATGGTACAGTCCAACTCGATCGGTGCTGCGTTTACAGAGGTATTTCAGGTATATGGAATCAATATTCCGCCGATCACGATCGGTCTTGTGCTGGCAGTACTGGCAGGATTCATTTTCATTGGTGGAACCAAACGTCTGGCAGCTGTGGTAGAGAAGGTTGTGCCAGTTATGGCAGGCGTTTACATTGTAGGAAGCCTGATTCTGATTGGTCTTCATATCAATCACGTGCCGACAGCATTTATGATGATCATCAAGGGCGCGTTTGATCCGAAAGCGGTAATGGGTGCTGGTGCTGGTATCACCGTCCGCGAAGCAATCCGTTTTGGTGTAGCGAGAGGACTTTTCTCCAATGAGGCAGGTATGGGTTCCACACCGCATGCTCACGCACGTGCGAAAGCAGAAAGCCCGCATCATCAGGGGCTTTGTGCGATGATCAGTGTCTTTATTGATACATTTGTTATTTTAAATCTGACCGTATTTGCAGTCCTGACAACGGATGCGATGAGCTCCGGCAAGGATGGTACAGCGCTGACACAGGCGGCATTCATGCAGAGTTTTGGAAACTTTGGTTCTATTTTTATTGCGATCTGCCTGCTGTTCTTCGCATTTTCGACGATTCTGGGATGGCATTTCTTTGGTCTGACGAATGCGAAATATCTGTTCGGCGAGGGCGCGGCAAAGGTTTATTCCTTCATCGTTGTGATTTGTATTGTCATTGGTTCTATGTTAAAGGTAAATTTAGTATGGGCTCTGGCAGATTTCTTCAACGCGCTGATGGTTATTCCGAACGTTTTGGCATTACTTGCATTGAGTCATGTGGTTGTGGCGGCTGACCGGAAAGCGGAAGCGATCACGAAAAATGTGACACAGGCATATCGGGCTGCAGAAGAAAAGTAAGAGCAAATAAAAAAAAGAGAAGATAAAAGGTAACTGTTCAGTAGGTCTGCGCATTTACTGCGCTGACCGTACGAAAACATGGGGCAGCAGGCTAAAATCCCATTGCCGTAGGCAATTTTTAATGGATTTTTGCGCGTGACTGTGAAGGTACTGAACAGTTACGATAAAAGTGAATTGTAAACGTAAAAAGCGAGCGTTAAACAATCATTCAAAAAAGACCTGCTTATGTAGTGAAATACATAGGCGGGTCTTTTTTAAACGTAGGAAACTTCGTTCTATGACAAAGAACGCTTCGCGGGATGCGCACTCGCGCGAAGAAAAAATATGTCGCAAGCGACCGCGCGAGACGCCCGAATGTGCCAAGGCACATTCTTTATTCTGAAAATGAAAACAAATAAAAAACCAAAGGTCCCTAAACAGCTGCCATTACCTTCCGCTCTCTGTAAAAATAAGGAGTTTCTCTCTTTGCTGTCTGCTTTTTAAGCGTTTCATCGGTCAATTCGCGGACAGACTGCAAAATCCTCAGATGCGTCTCCAGGGGGAGTGCATCAACGGTCAGTTCCGCTTTTTTCGTGCATCCATCCACACCGCCTGCTGCCACAACCCGGCGGAGTAATTCTGTCTCGGTGCGGTCAGAGGGGAGAAGATTCCGTCCTAATTCCAGGGAGAGCAGGGAGGCAATGCCCCAGCCCCACCAGTTGGAAACGCCGCTTGCCAGCGTCAGGTCTGCTGCTTCTGCGGTGCAGATAAGTTCGCCGTGTGGAACACCTGCGAGAATTTCACGGCGGAAAGTCCCCATTCCCATCTCGTTGCCGCCATCTCCGATGGAAATGACCGTGGCACCAGCTTCTCTGGCAGCAGACAGGAAAAGAGCCGAATCCGTGATCATGTCGTCGAGCTGTTCACCGCGCATGCTGTGATAATGTCCGTTTTCAGCTTTACCTGGGCGCTCCAGGCTGATCAGATGGGTCGGTTTTGCATCATGGATAAAGGTGCGGATAAAGTTATCCGTATTCTGTTCCGGCAGACGGATCAAGGTTGCCTGCGGAGCGCGGAAGCGGAGAGCCGCTTCCAGATGCGGATAAGAAGACCAGTCGGTTACGACTGACACGCCGCAGCCAGCTGCCGTCAGCGCTGCTGCGAGGTTGGCAGTTCCGGAAGGTCCATCCGTCTCGCCGGTAATAGAACCGTCTGGCATTCGAACCGGGAAACCGGTCAGAAGAACGGCTCTTTTCGCATGGGCGAGAGAAGCAGATACAGCCGCAAGTGGGGAAGCAGGCAGAGATGCTAAAAGTCCGCGACCGCCAAAATCCTGTTTCATAATTGAATCTAAAGTTTCATAAAAAGTCATGGTATCAATCCTCCAGGTATACTGCATTGTGCAGAAATTGACAGGGGATTTTCTATCTGGATGATCCGAGCGCTTATTTACTGGATAATTTCCAAATCAAAAAAGATTGGCAGCAGTCCGGTATGGTAGCTGTATCGGAATCATGTGCAATAAAAAAAGACCCACGTATCCTGTAAGATTCATGGCTCTTATTTACGAAGGGAGCATCCGGGCAGGAGTCCCGATAAATAAAAGAATCTATTTTATTATAATTGTATTGTAAATGAAAAATATCAGACTGTCAATTCCAAATTTATTTTACGGCTGACAGAAAGCAAAATTTGGAATATAATAAAAAGATAGGCATATAAACAAGCTCAGAAATAAAAGCAGACAAGAAAATGGATAGAGAGAATGAAACGAGAATCAAATGAGATAAAAAAAGAAAATGACCGCGCCGCATCGTTCATGCGCTTCTGCGAGGTAGTCCGCCATCTCCGTGCCGAGGACGGTTGTCCGTGGGATCGGGCGCAGACGCATACATCTCTGAAACCGTACTGCATTGAAGAAGCGGCAGAGGTGATCGGCGGTATCAATATCTGGGAGGCGACCGGCGATGCGGAGAACCTGAAAGAAGAACTGGGAGATTTAATGCTGCAGATTCTTCTTCACGCCCAGATCGCGGAGGAAGAAGGACTGTTTACGATACGCGAGGTCATGGATGGCGCCAGCGAAAAGATGATCCGCCGCCATCCGCACGTGTTTGGTAAGCCTATGCTGTCCGAACAGGGGGAACCGATCACAGATTGGGATGCAATCAAGAAGCAGGAAAAAGCCGGAAAAGAGTGGACGGAAGCGTATCTTCCAGGAGCTCTGGAAGAGGCGGAGAAACTGCTCGAGCGGGCAGAGGAGCGGAAAGGCATCAAAAAATAATGTTTGAGGTGCCTTCAATCTGAAATAAATAGAAAAATCTATATATAATAAAAAGGCATTCGGTCAAAATGGAATGCCTTTTTTGAATCCTTGTAAACTTGTAAAGCGCGAAGTGATGGGATTTTCAAACGATGCCAATATGAATGATAAGATTTCCCGTTCATTTATAAATGCTAATTCGTACTTTTCGGCAAAGACTGACTTTCCTTTACGAGATCCTCTAAAGTAATATTATAGAAGAAATTGTGTACAACCTGATCAAAGCGTTTCCACATCGGCAGGGTCACACAGCTTGTCTGACGTTCGCACGGCGGCGCATCCGGTGCAAGGCAGGCAACGGAAGAGAGAGAGCCTTCGGTCAGTTCCAGAATCTCTCCGGCGGTATATTCATTAATCGGACGGGTCAGACGGTAACCGCCGCCTTTGCCGCGCTGTCCTTCCAGTAATTTATTTTTGACCAGAACCTTCAAGATGATTTCCAGATACTTTTCAGAAATCTGCTGACGGGTGGCAATTTCATTCAGTGGTATATATCCAGCAGAATTTTGTTCCGCCAGATCGATCATAACGCGCAGAGCGTATCTTCCTTTTGTCGATATCATTCGGTAACCTCCTTACTATTAACCAATTATAACGCAAGGTAATAGGACTTTCAAGGAGAAAAGCGTGGAAAACATAGAAAAAAGTTTTTTTCTAATACCTATTGACAAAGTTGGTTTATAAGAGTATCATTAAGCCATCGAGTTCAGAAAGAACATGAAAATAAAAAGGAGGCAGATACAATGGCAAGACAGAATATTGTATGGAATGGAAATCTGATGTGTTGTTGTCGAATGTGTAATTCCCGGGCATTTTATATGGTCAGGTAAATTTGCATATCTGCCGTTCAAGAGATGACAACGATTTAAGATGCAAGCCATTTGCCTGGGAGCTTAAAGAAGATTAAGCGGTCCGGCTTTTTATTTACCCAAAAAGCCAAATATACATTTGCATAAGCAAATATAACAATGCGGAAAAGCAATTATTTTATAGAAAGCTTGAAAATAAATGGAAAAACGCTTGCTCAAATAAAAAAATGAATATAAAATAAAAACGAATTTACATACTAGGAAATAAACTTTCAGAAAAAGAAAGAGAGGTATTTTGAGATGGGAAACTATAGATTTGAGACTCTTCAGTTACACGTAGGTCAGGAGCAGCCGGATCCGGCAACCGATTCCAGAGCCGTTCCGATTTATCAGACCACTTCTTATGTATTTAAAAATTCCGCCCATGCGGCAGCACGTTTTGGTCTGGCAGATGCCGGTAACATTTACGGACGTCTGACCAACTCCACACAGGATGTATTTGAGAAGAGAATCGCAGCACTGGAGGGCGGCGTTGCAGCACTGGCAACCGCATCCGGCGCAGCTGCTATTACATATACAATCGAGGCACTGGCAGCAGACGGCGGTCACATCGTAGCACAGAAGACCATCTACGGAGGCAGCTATAATCTTTTAGAGCATACACTCTCCCATTTCGGTGTATCTACAACTTTCGTAGATGCTCATAATCTGGAAGCGGTAGAAGGTGCAATTCAGGAAAATACCCGTGCTATCTATCTGGAGACTCTCGGAAATCCGAATAGTGATATTCCGGACATCGACGCGATTGCTGAAATTGCACACAAACACGGACTTCCGTTAGTCATTGACAATACATTTGGCACACCGTACCTGATTCGCCCGATCGAGCATGGCGCAGATATTGTCGTACATTCCGCTACCAAGTTCATCGGCGGACACGGAACCACTCTGGGCGGCATTATCGTAGATTCCGGTAAATTTGACTGGAAAGCAAGCGGCAAATATCCGGCAATCGCAGATCCGAATCCGAGCTATCACGGCGTATCTTTCGTAGAGGCAGCAGGTCCGGCAGCATTCGTCACCTACATCCGTGCTATCCTTCTGCGTGATATGGGCGCTACGATTTCCCCGTTCAACGCATTCCTGCTTCTTCAGGGAACTGAGACACTGTCTCTGCGTATCGACCGTCATGTAGAGAATACCAAGAAGGTTGTTGAGTACCTGTCCAAACATACGTTAGTAGAGCACGTTAATCATCCGTCTCTGCCGAATCATCCGGATCATGCACTGTATGAGAAATATTTCCCGAACGGCGGCGCTTCTATATTCACCTTTGAGATCAAGGGCGGACAGGCAGAAGCTCATAAGTTCATCGACAACCTGCAGCTCTTCTCCCTGTTAGCAAACGTAGCAGATGTAAAGAGCCTGGTTATCCATCCG
Source organism: Clostridium sp. OM05-5BH (assembly GCF_003481505.1). Lineage (NCBI taxonomy): Bacteria > Bacillati > Bacillota > Clostridia > Eubacteriales > Clostridiaceae > Clostridium > Clostridium sp. OM05-5BH. The sequence goes on from NZ_QULJ01000005.1 coordinate 232,627, forward strand.
GCAACCACAACACACTCCCAGCTGACCGATGAGGAGCTGGCAGATCAGGGCATCAAGCAGAACACGATCCGTCTTTCCATCGGTACTGAGCATATCGACGATATCATCGAGGATCTGGAGCGAGGATTTGCAGCTCTGAAATAAGTAAGAGCGTGTCGGTCTGAGAATCCGAGACATATACATAATAGATAATGAATTGATAAAATGCGGTGTCATCTGCAAACTCTTCTTTAAAGCAGGGAAGAACGGCAGATGACGCTGCATTTTTGCTATTCCATTTTGGAAGAAAACGGCGTAGAAAAATTCATGCCAAACTGCATTTTACAGGGTAAAATGCTGAATTGTTGGGATTTAAGGGGGAAACGGGGAGGCGAGTCTTGACAATAAGGGCGGATAAGTGGTAATTTATCAGATAGAAGGATACAGAGCTGTACATTTGTGATATAGGGGGGCTCTGGATTCCACCATAAAATTTAAGAATGAGGTGCGAAAAATGCAGGAGATGAAACCGATTAAAGAAGGAAAAGTCCGTGAAATCTATGACAATGGAGACAGTCTGATTATGGTTGCAACGGATCGTATCAGTTGCTTTGATGTTATCTTACATAATGAAGTGACAAACAAAGGCAAGGTACTGACACAGATGTCCAAGTTCTGGTTTGACCTTACGAAAGATATTATCCCGAATCACATGATTTCTGTAGATGTAAAAGATATGCCGGAATTCTTCCAGCAGGAGAAATTCGAAGGAAAGAGCATGATGTGCCGTAAGCTTGAGATGCTTCCGATTGAGTGCATCGTCCGCGGTTATATCACAGGAAGCGGTTGGGCAAGTTACCAGAAGACCGGAAAAGTTTGTGGGATTGAATTGCCGGAAGGCTTAAAAGAGTCTGACAAATTGCCAGAGCCGATCTACACACCGTCCACTAAGGCAGAGATTGGCGATCATGATGAAAACATCTCCTACGAGCAGAGCGTAGATCATCTGGAAAAATACTTCCCGGGCAAGGGAAAAGAGTATGCAGATAAGCTGCGTGAATACACGATTGCACTTTACAAAAAATGTGCGGAGTACGCACTGGAAAAAGGTATTATCATCGCAGATACCAAGTTTGAGTTTGGTCTGGATGAGAATGGCAACATCGTTCTTGGTGACGAGATGCTGACTCCGGACAGCTCCCGTTTTTGGCCGGCACAGGGCTACGAGGCAGGACATTCTCAGCCGTCTTTCGACAAGCAGTTTGCACGCGATTGGCTGACCGCTCATCCGGGCAATGACTGGACACTCCCGCAGGAGATCGTAGACAAGACCATTGAAAAATATCTTCAGAGCTATGAGATGCTGACCGGCGAAAAGCTGGCATAAGTGGATCGCTCGATGCAGCCGGTCAGGTAGCGGAAGAAAATGCATTGAATAAAAGAAAAAAGCTGCTGTGAAAAGGATGAAATTCTTGTTTCGCGGCAGCTTTTATATATAGAAAATAGAAAACAAACGTATCGATAGTTCGCGCTCAGCAGCAGGGGGACTGTTTACAGATGGGTGCTTTTGAAAGGGGAAATGAAAGATGCGCGATTTTATGGATTTGTTTAGCTTAAAGGGGAAGAAAGCGATCGTCACGGGTGGAACCAGAGGGCTCGGCTATGGCATGGCAGAGGGACTGTGCAGAGCGGGGGCGGAGGTTGCCATTTTGGGAACAAGTGAGAAGGTGCGGGAGAGCGCAGAGGCGCTTGTACGGATAACCGGGGCGGTGGTTCACGGAATAGTGGGAGATCTGGTAAGAGAAGAGGAGGTTCCGGATATCTATAAGCATCTGGTGGAAAGCCTTGACGGTCAGGCGGATATATTGGTAAACTGTGCGGGAGTTCAGCACCGGTGCGTGGCAGAAGATTTTCCGATGGAAGAGTGGAATCGGGTTCTGCGAGTAAATTTAGGTGCTATGTTCCAGATGTCTCAGCTGGCGGCACGGGATATGCTGCAGCGTGGATACGGCAGAATTATTAATGTGGCATCGATGACATCCTTTTTCGGAAGTGTGATGATACCGGCATACGCGGCAAGTAAGGGCGGCGTGGCGCAGCTCACGAAAGCCTGCTCTAATGAATGGTCGTCGCATGGTGTGACCGTCAATGCGATCGCACCTGGTTATATGGAGACAAAGCTCACATCGGATATGAAAGCCAAAAATCCGGGTCAGTATGAAGAGGTAACGGCGCGGATCCCGATGCACCGCTGGGGGAAGGCGGAGGATCTGGCAGGAATTACCGTGTTTTTAGCGAGTGACGCGGCAGAATATATAACGGGAGCGGTAATCCCGGTGGATGGCGGCTACCTGGCGAAGTAAACGAGAGAAAAGGAAAGAAATATGAATCTATTTGATATAGTAGGTCCGGTGATGGTCGGACCGTCCAGTTCCCACACAGCGGGCGCGGTTCGGATTGGATTTGTGGCGCAGAAGCTTCTTGGGGAACCGGTTAAGCGGGCACGGATTGGTCTGTACGGCTCATTTCTGGCAACGGGAACCGGACACGGAACCCAGAAAGCACTGATTGCGGGACTTTTAGGGATGGCGCCGGATGACATGCGGATTCCGGACAGCTTCCACCTGGCAGAGGAGAAGGGGATTGAGTTTTCCTTTGATGAAGCCAATTTAAAAGAGGCGCATCCAAATTCGGCGGAACTGGAGCTTGAGGGCATTTCCGGGCGCAGTCTGACGGTAGTAGGTGAATCACTGGGCGGTTCCCGGATCAATATTGCGAAGGTCGATGGGATTGAAGCCAATTTTTCCGGCAGTTATCCAACCTTGGTTGTCCACAACGACGATCAGCCGGGACATGTGGCGGATGTGACGGCGATGCTGGCGCACAAATCGATCAATATTGCGACGATGCAGCTCTACCGTGCGGCGCGCGGCGGCATGGCAGTGATGGTTATTGAGTGCGATCAAGAGATTCCGGAAGAAGGGCTTGTGTGGTTGCGCCGTCAGGAGGGTATCCGAAAGGTAACATATTTAAGTCTTCGATAGGAAAGGTTCATATAAGAAAAGGAATGGAACGGGAAAATGGAAATGTTATATCATTCAGTGAGTGATCTGGTCCGCTTAGCGAACGAACATCAAATTCCGCTCTGGAAGGTGGTTCTTCTGGCAGATGTGCAGGAACGCCAGGTGACGGTGGAAGAATCGTTTGAAACAATGCGGCAGATGTATCAGGCGATGCGCCAGGCAGATCAGGAATATGACGGCTCGATCGTCTCGGCAAGTGGAATGGCGGGCGGCGACGGAGAAAAACTGCACGCATACAATGCCTCCGGTCGCAGCCTGGCGGGCGGATACATGGGGCTTGTGATGGAAAAAGCGGTGAAAATGGGAGAGTCCAACGCCTGTATGAAACGAATCGTGGCGGCTCCGACGGCGGGCGCATGCGGGGTGATTCCGGCGGTATTTTTGTCGTATGAGGAATATTGTAAGGAAACGGAGAACCGGATGGTCGAGGCGCTCTTTGTCAGTGCAGGAATCGGTGCGGTTATTGCAGAAAATGCGAGCATCGCCGGTGCATCGGGTGGATGCCAGGCGGAGATTGGTTCAGCAAGTGCGATGGCAGCAGGGGGGCTGGCATATCTGCAGGGGGGCGACGCGGAGTGTATCGCGAATGCGGCGGCATTTGCCCTCAAAAACATGTTGGGATTGACCTGTGATCCGGTCTGTGGTCTGGTTGAAGTTCCGTGTATCAAGCGGAATTCCGCCGGCGCTGTCAATGCGGCGGTCAGCGCGCAGATGGCAATGGCGGGAATCAAGAGCGCGATCCCGGCAGACGAGGTCGTCGATTCCATGCGCCGGATCGGCAATGCGCTTCCGGCTGCTTTACGCGAGACGAGTGAAGGCGGTCTGGCAGTGACCGAGAGCGCCAGAAAGATAGCAGAACGGATGGGAAAGAAGGAACACATTGCGTAGAAAAACCGGGAAGGCAATGAAAATCAATAGAACCAGACAGCACGCGATTGCAGAACCTGTCAGAACTGTTCCAGCTGCTGATTAGAAAATAAAATTGTAGAAGAAAGAACAGCAATATAGAAATAGCTCTGTTTAAATGATGCCAGAATATTCTTAAAAATCACAAAAAAACATATAAAATAGCAAATTTAGAAAAATGCTTGACTTTCCGGGAATGCTCTGGTATCATAACATACGTCCTCGAGACAAGGACAAAAACAAAACACGAAATGAAAGAAATGATTTGAAGATCCTTGACGAACTCAGAAAAATTTCGAAAAAACGTGGATTTGTAAAAAAAATAAAAAAGTGTTGACAAAAGCAAAAACTTTTGATAAACTATAAAAGTTGCTGCTGAGGCAACAACAAAGAACCTTGAAAATTGAACAGTATGTAAAACCCTGAAAATTCT